>CAZNKC010000016.1:0-46922 GCA_964573315.1 uncultured Verrucomicrobiaceae bacterium
ATGAAAATCCAGGTGCAGAAAAAGGCGGCCGTTCTCTTGCAGGGCCAGGATTTGATCGCGCACGGAGCGCGTCTCCGGCTGGGCGAAGTCCCGCCAGTCGCGGTTCAAATCCACATGCCCCAGGTTGTGCCGCCAATGGCCCGCGTCCACGCCGTCGGGATTCAGCAGCGGCATGACCGCGACGCGGAACTCCGCGCGAAAAGCCCGCGCCAGTTGCGTGTCTCCGGCGATTTCCTCCACGAAACGCATGAGCGCCTGGGAACCGGTGGTCTCCGGCGGATGCTGGCGGCCAATGATGACCACATGCCGCGCGGCATCGGCGGCGCCGATGTCAAGCCGGCACAGACGCGTGCCGAGCACCGAAGCGCCGAACTCCGAGCGCGACACGAACGGCAGCCGCTCCAGCGCGCGCGCCCAGGCCAGCATCTCCACGCTCGACACCGGCTCCTGCGCCGCCACCCACAACGGCTCCGGGCCGGCCTCCAGCCGCAGCACGGCCTCCTTCGCTTTTTCGGCCTGCTCGTAGGACTCCTCGGGCAGGAAAATCCAGCGCACGCCGTCCGTGCTGATCTTGGGACGATACCGCAGCGAGCCACCCTGGCAGCGCAACCGCAGTAGCAGGTTCATCTCCCGTCCGGCGCGGACTTTGAAAGCGAACCACGGACTGTTGTTTACCGGCAGGCTCTCCGGGCGGATCACCAAGCCGAACTCGTTGCCACCCAGCGCCTCGCATTCCGTGAGACGCGCGCCGGGAAAGTCCGCATCAAACACCACGCCGTCCGGGAAAGACCACTGGCGCGCAGGCCCGGCCTCTTCCCCGGCCTCAGGCGCGGGTTCCGGCGCGCAGGACGGCAGCACGGCAAACAACAACGGAAGGGAAAGGCATTTCCAAAATCGCGGCATCATGGCCCATTTCAGACCGGATGACCGGAAGGGGCAAGCGGAATCCCTCTTGCCGCTTCCCGGATAAGTGCGGCTGCGCCGGTTGAGAGATGAGTTCCCGGTGAGGGCGCGCGCGCCACGCCCGTACCACAGCCGTCCCCGGCTGTGTGTGTGTTGCGGGTGTCTCGCCCGCAACAACCGGCCAAGCGAGGCCACCCGCGCCAACTCGGACAAACACCCCCGGCATTGACAACCCACCCGGATCCCTTACCCTTTCCCCGCAGGTGACGCCCGCCCAAGCCCATGACTCCATCCTCGCCCCTGCCGATCCGCCGCTTCGTGACCGATCCGAAGAAGCTGCTCGCCGCGCGCTTGAATGCGCCCAAGAACTCATCGGCTCAACTTCGCCGGAAACTCTCGGCTGGGCTCGCCGCTAGAAAAGAGCGAGGCTTCTCGATGACCAGTTAGCCATCCTCCGCCGTTTCGCGCGGGAGGATGACACTGCTCCCGAAAGCCGTTTCCTATCAGACATGACCCGATCCATCCTGATACTGATGATCTTTCGAGTCGCCGCAGTCGCGGCATTGCCGGAAGGCGTGACCGCAACGCCGGCCGGGGAGCGCATCATGCACTATGCCTTTCCAAGCGCGGCACTGAAAAAGCCGATGGCTTTCAATGTCGTTTTTCCAAAGGGTTATCAGGAAACGGGCAGGCCCTGGCCGGTGTTGTTTTTTCTGCACGGCCTCGGACGCAACGAGCGGACGTTGATCGAGGATCCGGCCTGCCGTGAGCTGCTGCTGAATCAGCCCTATGTCATCGTGCTGCCGAGGGGAGAAAACGGCTGGTATTTTGATTCGCCGTTCAATCCCGCCCGGCAGTTCGCAAGCTGCCTGGACGAAGTGACCGGACTGGCGGACAGGGTGCTGAATATCAGCTCGGAGCGCGCGGAACGGGCCATTGGCGGCTGGTCGGCGGGCGGCTTCGGATCGGTCTGGGCATGCCTCCGGCGACCGGAATCGTTCGGCACGCTGGCGACGATCATTGCCGTGGTCGATTTCCCTGTCGAGGGCGCGCGCTTTCCCCTCACGCCGGAGTCATTCGGCGCCGATCCAGCCCGCTGGCCGGCGTTCAATCCCATCAACCGCGCAGCGGAATTGAAAGGCCGCAACATCCTCCTTGTGATCGGTGAAAAGGCGTCTGACGCGGTGATGAACGCACGGCTTTCCGCGATTTTGAGCAGAGAGGGAATTCCTCACGAGATCGTCAAATTGCCCGGCGGCCACACCTTCCCGAGCGTACGGGCCGGGCTTGGACCGGCGTTGGACTTTGTGCGCAAGCACTCTGTGCGATAGAGAAATCCATCTTGAGCCATCCTTCACCCACACGGGCGAGCCAGCGGCTCGCTCCATGGGCGGCAAAGTCTTGATCGCAAGCCGCGCCTGTCCATGATGGGCGGATGTCGCGATTTTCGCTTTCCTTTTTGAAAACTCTCGGGCCGGGGCTTGTCGTTGCGGCGGCGGGGATCGGCGCGGGGGACGTGATCACGGCCACGGTGACGGGGGCGCGGTTCGGCACGGCTTTGGCTTGGGCTTTGCTGGCCTGCGTGGTGCTGAAGTTCGCTCTCAACGAGGGGCTGGCGCGCTGGCAGCTTGCCACGGGGAGCACGGTGATCGAGGCTTGCGCCCGGCGGCTGCCGCGCTGGGTGAGCGCTTATTTTTTCCTCTACCTGCTGCTGTGGACGTTCTTTGTCGGCGGCTCGCTGTCCAGCGCTTGCGGGCTGGCGGGGCACAGTTTGTTTCCGCAAATCCCGGTGTGGGCCTGGGGCGTGGCGCATTCGGTGGCGGCGGCGGCGCTGGTGCTGCTGGGCGGGTTCGACGTTTTTGAAAAGGTGATGAAGGTGCTGGTGGCGGCGATGGTCACGGCGGTGCTGGTCTGCGCCGTGCTATTGGGGCCGGATATCCCGGAGTTGCTGCGGCATCTCGTCTGGCCGGCGCTGCCGGCCGGCTCGGGCAAATCGGTGCTGGGCATCTTCGGTGGCATCGGCGGCAGCATGACGATGCTTTGCTACGGCTATTGGATTCGCGAAAACAACTGGAGCGGCCCCGGCTGCAAGCGCGCGATGCGCGCGGACCTGCTGCTGGCTTATGCGGTGACGTTCGTCTTCGCGCTGGCGCTGACGGTGGTGGCGGCGGGTTGCAACGCGGAGGTCACCCAGGGCAGCGGCATGGCGCTGGAGGTGGCGGCGCGGCTGGAGACGGTGCTGGGGCCGGCGGGACGCTGGGCTTTCCTGGCCGGGTTCTGGTGCGCGGTGTTCGCCGCCATGCTGGCGGTCTGGCAGGGCGTGCCCTATCTATTCGCGGACTTTATGACGCGCCGTCCGGCTGACACCGAAACGGAGGCGGTGGATTTGAAAAAGACGCGCGCCTATCGTGGCTATCTGCTCTTTCTCGCCGGACCGCCGTTGGTGCTGCTGGTCATGGACAAGCCGGTGGCGGTGGTGGTGCTGTTCACCGTCATCGGCGCTTTCTTCATGCCTTTCCTGGCGGCCCTGCTGCTCTATCTCAACAACCGCCGCGACTGGAACCGCGCCTTGCCCAACGGTCCGCTGCACAACCTGGCGCTCGTCATCGTCATCCTGCTCTTCGGCTGGATCGCGCTGGCGGAGGTGCGCGATGTTTTTTTCAAATCATGAACTCCTGCATTATCATCGGCGGCGGCATCGTGGGTTTGGCCACGGCTTTGAAGGCGCTGGAGCGGTTCCCGCGCGCGCGGCTCACGCTGTTGGAAAAAGAGGCGGGCCTGGGCCGGCATCAAAGCACGCACAACTCCGGCGTGCTGCACTGCGGGCTTTACTACCGGCCCGGCTCGCTCAAGGCGCGGCTGGCGGTGGCGGGCATCCGGGAGATGGTGGCCTTTTGCCGCGCCCGTGACATCCCGCATGAAATCTGCGGCAAGCTGGTGGTGGCCACGCGCGAGGAGGAACTGCCGCGACTGGACGAACTGCTGCGGCGCGGCGCGGCCAATGGTCTCACGGGGTTGAAGCGCATCGGGCCGGAGGAAATGAAACGCATCGAGCCGCACGCCGCCGGTCTCGCTGCGGCGGTGGTGCCGGAGGAGGGCATCGTGGATTACGGCGCGGTTTGCGCGGCGATGGCCGCTGAGATTCAGAATCGCGGCGGTGTGATCGCGACCGGGGCCGAGGTCATACGCTTGAGCCAACACGGCGGCGGGTGGGTGGCCGTGACCACCAAGGGCGACGCCTTTCATGGCCGATGGCTGCTCAACACCGCCGGGCTGCATTGCGACCGCGTCAGCGAGCTGGCGGGCGAGCGCCGGGAGGTGCGCATCGTGCCGTTTCGCGGCGAGTATTACGAGCTTGCGCCGGAGGCGCGCCATCTCTGCCGTCATCTCATCTATCCGGTGCCGGACCCGGCTTTTCCTTTTCTCGGCGTGCATTTCACCCGCATGATCGGCGGCGGCGTGGAGGCCGGGCCGAACGCGGTGCTGGCTTTCTCCCGCGAGGGCTACCGCCTGCGCGACATCAATCTGCGCGATCTGGCTGACGCGCTCGGCTATCCCGGTCTCTGGCGTTTCCTGCGCCGCCATCCGTCGATGGCCTTCACCGAGCTGGCGCAATCCCTCAGCCGCGAGCGCTTCTGCCGTGCCCTGCAACGTCTCGTGCCCGAGGTGCGGCCCGAACACCTGGCTCCCGGCGGCGCGGGCGTGCGCGCGCAGGCGATGACTCCGCAGGGCGAACTGGTGCAGGATTTCCACATCCTGGCGCGGGACAATGCCCTGCACATCCTGAACGCTCCCAGCCCGGCGGCCACGGCGTCGCTCGCCATCGGCGGGCACATCGCGGGGATGATTGGAGCTTAGCCTAAAAACCGAAATGGCGGCCTACGGAACACACGGAACACACGGAACACACGGAATACCCGGAATACCCGGAATTTGAGGTTTATCCGGGAAGTTGGTGCGGTTTCTTTTTCCCGTCCGGTGGCAGGATGGCGCGAAGCGCAAGGAAGGAGGCTTGCCAAGCCTCCGGTTCCAGGAGGCAGGCTTGCCGTGCCGGGCATTCCCACCCGTCCTGGCACTTTGGCAAGTGCCATTCCTTGGCCGGCGCTTCGGCAAGCGCCGTTCCTTGCTCACGCCGCTGCCTCCAAACTCCCGATGCCCCGCCACACTCACCGCCTGTTCCGTTTTCAGCAGGCCCGGCTCTTCTTTCCGTCTATTCCGCGTATTCCGTAGGCTCTCATTTGCCTTTTGGTACTACCGCCGGTTCACCATGCGGCGGATTTGATCTTCGGTGTAGGGGGTCTCGTCCGCCATGCCGCCATCGGGTTTGACGATGAGCGGGCGTTTGTTTTCCGCTTGAGAACGCGCGGCGTCGCGGACGGAACCGGTTTTGAAAACATCATCCGCGGCGGCGAAGGTCTGGCCCTGCTGCCGGGCCGTGCGGCTTCCTTCGCGGGCGGCGTCGGTTTGGTACTGCCCGGAAGCCAGGCGGCTTTGGTCCTTGCCTTCCCGGAAGGTCTGGCGGGCCAGCCGGTTGTAGTCGCTGGCGCCGGCATAGGTGTGTTGTTGCAGGGTTTTGGGCGTCCGGTACTTCGTGTTGCCGGCGTAGTCCTTGCCCTTGAATCCTTGTTTTTGCATGTAGCTCCCCATGCCGGAGTTCTGGCTCACCATGGCGCTCTCGAAGGAGCTGCGTTTGTTCATGTCTCTGCTCAATATCCGCGCCGCCATGGAGTCGGACATGGGTTTTTGCTTCGTCTCTTTGTCAGAGGACGAGCAGGCTGCGAGCAAGGCGAGAGCCAGCCCCGCCAGAGCACGCGCAGGTCGATAAAAAGCGGTCATGGCGGCGAGTATGCGGATTTTGACGGCGGGATGCAATCTTGGAATTCTTTGCCGCCAGGGAGCAAGGGATGCGCGGAAAAGTTTCGCGACCGCGCATAGCCTACAACTGCTTCCAAAGCCGCAGCAGCGCCTCGCCGCGTGATTCGTTGGCGGGGGGCGATTCCTGCGCGGTGGCGGCATGGACTTCGGCGGCGAGTTTGGCGGGGTCGAGCTTGCCGTTTTGGAGTTGTTGGATGCCTTTTTGCCAGGCTTCGTGAACGGCTTCGGTGAGGGGTTCGTCCAGCCAGGCGTTGTAATCGGCGAAGAAACCTTTCGTGGCGAAGTATTGCGCGGCGGGCATGGCGGGGTGGCGGGCGGCGGCTTCGAGGTCGTTGAAGAAGGAGATCATGACGCCGCTGCCGGCGAGATGGCGGATCAGGAGATCGCGTTCGAGCTTGCCGGGCGCGGTTTGGTTTTTCTTGGCGAGCGCGGCGGCGAATCCGGCGGCTTCGCCGGTCTGCATCCACACCGGCTCCAGCCGCACCGCGCCCCAGGCGACGTGGGTGGCGCTGAGGCAGACGGGGACGAGGAGGTTGTCCACGTCCGGCGGCAGCAGTGTGCGCCAGGGCACCTGCGCGGGGCGGGATTCCTCGGTGAGAATGATCTTGCCGTCGTAGTCATAACCGGGACTACGATCCCAGGTGCAATCGTGGGAATCCATCGGCCAATCGGTGAAGGCGATGCTGTCGGTGAAGATGGGCGTGCGCTCCAGGCCGGGCGCGAGGCGGTTGTCGAGTTCGGTGAAGATGTGTCGTCCGACGATGCGGCGCGCTTCGCGGACGTACATCTCGTAGGGGAGGTTGTCGTTGTCCAAATACTCGTCCAGAGGCAGGCCGATGCGCCGGTAGCGCTCGCGGGATTTTTCGGGCACGGATTCGTCGTTTTGCAGGAAGTAGATGAGGCCGAGCGCGAAGTTTTTGTGGCGCTCGATGATCTTCTCGCGCTCGGGCCAGGAGGCTTCGGGATAGGCGTGGTTCTCGCCGGGCAGGATGGCGGCGTTGAAGGTGCCTTTGCCGTTGATGTGGCCCGCGCCCATGTTTTTGCGGTAATAGTTCACGTATTCCTCGCGGTCGTAAGCGGGCGGCTTGTCAGGCAGGCGGCGGTTGCCGTCTTCGTTGGTGAGGCAGAAGCGGTGGTTGTAAGCCTGGATGGCGCTGTCGGCGGTGAAGGGGCTGCTCGGATCGATGCCGCCCTGGGTGTGGCCGTAGAGATGCAGGTTGAGCTTGCCTTCCTTCACGGCTTGCGGGCCTTTTTCACCGCTGATGTTGGCGAAGACTTTGCCGGCGTGGGGTTCACCGTATTCGTCGCGGCCTTCGCGTCCGACGCGATAAGGCGCCTTGGCGAGCGCAGCGAGGTCGCCCTCATAGGTGGCGTCCACATAGACGCCGCCGGTGACGGTGATCTCATCGGCGGCGGCGTAGGCGCGCAAGGTGAGGGTTTGCAGAAGGGGGCCTTCCCGCCCGATGGCGGAGGGATAATGCGACAGCAGCGTGGTGATGTTTTTCTCCCGGCTCACCATCCGGTTGAATTCATGCTCGGCCACCGACGGCTCGAAACGGCTCATCGGGTAGTGCGACTGCGTGTAGCGGGCCGCGGCGTACTGCCGGGAATCCGCGCCATAGGTTTCCCGGTAGTGGTCTTCGATCCTTTTGGCGTATTCGTCGAAGACCGGGGCGCGCGGTCCGCCATACAGGGCATCCCACTGCATGAGGCCGTTGGTCAACATGCCGCCGAGATGGCGGTTGTGCTGGACGAGCAAAACGGACAAACCCTCGCGCGCGGCGCGCACGGCGCAGGCGATGCCGCCCGGCGTGCCGCCGATGACGATGAGGTCGTACTTTTTCCCATCCACTTCCGCTGCGGCGGTGGAGCGTACCGGCTCTACTTGAAATGGTTTCCGCTGAGGCGCGGGCGAGGCGGCGGGCAACGGCAGAACGGCGACGATGGAGAAAAAGAAGGCAGCGGCAACGCGCGAGGAGGGCATCATGATCTTACGGTGGATGAACGGTTTATCAGTCATCACTTGCCGGCGAAGTGAAGTGACTGACAGACAAAGTGAGCCAATGCAGACTCACGTTGGTCCATTTGTTGGTATTGAAGATTTCGATGTGACGGGTGGCGAGATGCAACTTTCTCTCGTGCCAGAGGATGGCCGGATAGTCATGCCAAAGCGCGCCCTCTTTGCCTTCGAGGAGGGTCTTCGGTTCGGACCAGGTTTTTCCCGCATCGTGGCTGGCGTCTTTCAGCGCGACCATCGAACTCTCGCCGTTGCGGGGAAACTCTTCGGCAGCCTGGACGATGATGCAGCCGGGTTCGGAGGCGGAGAGGATGGCGGCGAGTGCCGTAGCAAAGAGAATGAGGAGAATGCGGTGCATGATGGTGGTCATTTGTTTTGCCCTTCCTGTTCGAGAGGGCTTTCGGATGCCGGTGAAGATGGCACGTCCCAGAGCTTCTCCACAAGCGCGAAGCCTGCCGGGTCATACTCCTTCAACCTCGCGCGATCGAAGGGATGGTAGTTGCAGCCAGTGAAATAGGCGCAGGAGATTTCCGCGAAGTATTCGAGGTGATTTTGCAGCGCGTAAGCCGAGGCGAGCGTCGCGCCCGCGTCGTTCTTCACGTTGCGATAAAGTCCGGCCTGCTTCGCGTGCTGCCAGGCATCGAAAATATCGGCTCGCTTCTCGGGCCATTGCTCGAGGTGCTGCGCGTGCGCGAACTCGTGCACGAGGGCTTTGAGCGCCCAGAACTCGGACAGCTTCACCCAGTTGTCCGCGGAGTAAATCAAGACGCTGCTCGCCATTCGCGGGTCTAGGTGGGTGCGCACGGCGGGGGCGGTTTTCGCAAAATACGCCATGCCGTTGTCACGCCCGCCATGCGGCGACGCCGTGCCGGCCATGAGAAAAAGGGTGAGCTTCTTCAACCGTTCGTGCGAAGACTCCGGCAGCGCGGCCAGCGCCTCGCCGAGCTTTTGATCGAGCCGCTCCAGCGCTAGCCGCGCGAGGCCGGGCGTGTCGTCCACGAGAGGCTTCTCGACGAGCACGGTCCAGTCACGGACGCGGCGCGTCTCGTAGTCGCGCCGTGGATGATTGAAATCCACCGGCGGCAGCCCGAGCGGCGGCGCGGTTTCGCGCGGCAGCGGGGCGGGATCGTCCAGCGACAGCGGGCGCGGCTCGGCGGCGGGGACGATGACGCGGCCGGGTTCGGAGGCGGAGAGGATGGCCGCCGGGAAAGCCATCCATGCTGTCATGGCAAAGAGGAGGTGGAGTGACGGTGTCATGGAGTTTTGATTTCTTGGCGATTTGCCAGAAGGAACGCGAGCGGAGCGGAACTGCAACTGCTTCCAAAGCCGCAGCAGCGCTTCGCCGCGGGATTCGCTAGGAACAAGGAAGTGAGCGGGATGCATGATCGGGCAAATCGGGACGGCGATGAACCGGTTTTGGAACAAGCCATCATGCCGCAGGCCGGGGCACTTCGACGACATAGATTTGCGGGGTGTCTTCGCGGTCCGAGGTGAAGCAGACGAGACGGTCGTCGGGACTGAAGGAGGGATGCGGATGGCTCCATTGCGGGCCGTAGGCGCTCTCGGCGCTGACTTGCTCGGTCATGGTGGCCCAGCCGGGAGCCTCACCGTCGGCGGTCAGCGGCAGGGGTTCCGGCCATTGCCGGCCCTGGTTGGTGGCCTTGGTTTCGCAAAGGACTTCAAAGCCGCCGGTGACGGGATCGACGAGGCAGAGGCCGAGGTCCGGCAGGTGGGTGTCGCACACGATGCGGCTGCCGTCCGAGTTCGACGCGATGTGCCAGGCGCTGAACTCGCGGATCGTGCGGATGCCGCCGGAGCGCAAGTCCACCTCGTGCAGTCCGCGATGCCAGCACACGACGATGACGCGGTCGGACCGGCCGAGGAAGGTCTCGTGAACGAACCACTCGTCCCGGCGGTTCGTGTAGAAGCAGCGGTCGCCGCTGCCGTCCACGCGCACGGTCCAGAGGCGCGGGTCGGGCGGATCGGCGGAGTAGATGAGCAGGCCGGGGTCCACGGGATGGAATTGCGGATGATAGAGCGCGCGCACGCCGTCAAGGATGACATGGCTGGCGCTGCCGTCCGTTTTGAAAACGAGCAGCCCGGCCTGGCCCGCCTTGGTGACGAGGGTGCAACCGAGTCCGCCGGTGGCGTTGATCGTGACCTCGCCGAGTCCGCAGCCGGCGCGCTCGGCGACGACGCGGCTGCGCGAGGTCGCAAGATCGAGCCGCCACACCCTGCCATCGGTGGTGGTGTAATACAGATCGTTGCCGACCACGTTGCCGGAAAAGGGCGACAGCCCCGCCGCATCGGTCAACCGGTGGATGAGACCCGTTGCGATGTCGGCGCGGAAGAGATCGTATTTCCCGCAGCGGTCGGAGGCGAAGACGACGGCCCGGGAGTCGGGCGTGAAAGAGTTCGTCAGGTAGTAGAGCGGATGATTGATGCACCGCTGCGAGGTGAGCCGGACCACGCGCGCGCCAGTGGCCTCGTCGCGGAACTCCATGCGTTCCGGCGCCCATTCGTCCTGACTTTTCATGAGATCGCGCGATCGATGAGGTTGGCGGTGATGCGTTGCACGCGGGCGTCCGGGCCGTGGGGCCGGTTCCAGTGCGACCACGGCAGCATGTGGCCGGGCGGCGACGACAGGCCCTGCGCCCAAAAGATGCTCGCGGCGTTGAAGACGAAGTTGTCCTTCGGGCCGGGGAAGATCGTCGCGGTCCAATGCGCCGGGGCGTTCTTGCTGCCGTTCGGCCAGGCGGTTCCCTCCGCCACGACTTCGTTGCCGGGAATCTTCGCCGGCACGCCGTGGTGCTCGTAGCCGACGAGTCCGGGGATGCGGTCGCCTTTTTTCATGCCGGTGCCGTCGAAGATCCAGTGGCCGGGCTTGGCGCAGACCCAGTCACCGCCGCCGTTGTAGGGCACCATCGAACGCGCGCCGATGATGAGGCTCTCGTCCGGGCCGATGCGATTGTAATGCTCCATATCGATGAGCGATTTCAGGATCTTGCCCACCTCCGCGTCGGTCATGCCGCCGTAGTGTCCGGCACGGGTAAGGATGCGATTGGGCTGGCCGCCGGTGGAGGGCGTGAGGGGGCTGACGGCGAAGACGGAGTTCGCGCTGAGCCAGAGCACGTTGACCCCGGCCTCGATGGCCTCCTTGGCGGCGGCGTATTGGCGCAGGTCCCAATACTCGTCGTGCCCGACGCTGAGGAAGGCCTTGCAGCGCGTGATCTGGGAGGCGTCGAGGCAGTCGCTGTTCGAGCAATAGGTGACGTCGTAGCCCTGTTGCTCCAGCCAATAGGCGAGCGGGAATTCGAAGCAGAGCCATTCGCCGCTGCCGATGGACTGCGGGTTGTCGTAGATTTGCGAATACATGCCGTAGGGCCGGTCGAAGCTGACCGAGATGTCGCGCGCATGCGTGCCGCGCGGATCGCTGTAGAGCGAATAGCCGCCGGGCCAGGCGTTGTAGGCCTGCCAGGTGTTGTCGCTGCATTGCAGCAGGATGCCGGCGCGGCGGGTGTCGCGGACGATGAAGACGACGTAGCTCTGCCAGTAGGGATGCCGGTCGGAATCGGGCACGGTCGTGAGCCGTCCGAGGTAAACGCCACTTGGCCAGTCGGCAGGAATCGTGATCGTCACGCTCGCCCCCCAGGCGGCTTCCCGCAGGCGTTTCTCGCCGACGGGCGGATCGGGCTGGGTCTGGCCCTGCATGGGGCCCAGCACCTTCATCAGGCGCGCGCCGCGACCGCCATAATAGCCGGTCCGGAAGATTTCGATGGTGAAGCGCGATGCCGGATTTGTGCTGACCATGATGTCAAGCGACTCGCCCGCGAGCACCGATTGTCTGGAGCAATAACCTTCAATGAACAACGCGCGCAGGGACCTTTTGCCCGTCTGCGATTGATTGACGCGGACGCGCGTGAGCTGCCAGTCGAGCGAGCCTTCCCGCGCGTTCTCCTGTTTGATGAGCGAAGGCTCGGCGGCGGTCGCGTCCAGCGCGGCCGCTGATCTGCCGGGCGCGGAACCCGCCAGCACGGCTGAAGCCGCCACCTTGATGAAATCGCCGCGGGTGATGCCGCCGGTGGAGTGGTTCTTATTCATGGCTCGAAGAAAGTGCGCGCGCCGATGTTATGAAGAAGAACGCGTCTTGACGAGCCGAATTATCATCTTGGCGGACTTTCGGGAATCAAGGCTCATGGCTGGGCCGCTGCTGCCGGATTTTGACCTGAGTCGTGTTCAACTTACCGGGAAATCATCGACTCGCTGTCCTTCTTCGCCTCGCAGAGACAATGCACCGTGCCATCGGTCGAGTGCCGCGGATGGATTTCGATCTCACCCCAGTCGGCGCTGTTAGTTCTTTCGCGCCTTCGATACGCGGGCACAGTGCCCTTGGTCGTGACGACGATGCCGGGAATGCGATACCGCGCGATCTCATTCATGCCCGCAGGGAAGACCTCGGTTTTTCGGGCAGCGGTTCGGCGGCATGGAGGACGCCGAAGCAGAGAGCCGGGATCAAGGAAAGTTTCATTGGGTTTCGGTTCAGTGTGGTTGATTCGGCTTCGATTGCCAATCGAAGCTACAGTTGCCTCCAAAGCCGCAGCAGCGCTTCGCCGCGGGTGAGGGCAATTTTGTTTGAGTCCTTGTTTTCGGCTTGATGAACCAGTTTAGCGAGTCGCATTGGGTCAATAAACCCGCCTATCTTGAATTCGTCCCAAGCCTTCAGCCAAATCTTGTTTACACTTTGAGTGAGGGGTTCGTCCAGCCGGGCGTCGTAGCTGGCGAAGAAGCCTTTCGTGCCGAAATACTGCGCGGCGGGGATGCGGGGGTCGTCAGAGGTCATGTCCACGTCGTTGAAGAAGGAGATCATGACGCGGCTGCTGGCGAGTTTGCGGATGAGCAAATCGGGATCGAGCGTGGCGGGCGTGGTTTGGGTTTTCACGGAGAGGGCGGCGGCGAAACCGGCGCTCTCGCCGAGCTGCATCCAGCACGGCTCCAGGCGGATGGCGCCCCAGCCGACGTGGGAGGCGGACATGGCGACGGGGACGAGGAGGTTGTCCACTTCCTTCGGCAAGAGGCTGCGGTAGGGGACTTGCGCGGGACGGGTTTCCTCGCCGAGGAAGAAGATGCCGTCTTTGTGCGCGCCGGGCAGGCTGCGGTCGAGGCAGGCGACGGAGTCCACCGGCCAGTCGGTGATGGCGATGCTGTCGGTGTGGATGGGCGTGCGGGCGGTGCCTTCGGCGATGATGTTGTCGTGCTCGGTGAAGACGTAACGCCCGACGAGGCGGCGCGCTTCGCGGACGTAGATTTCGTATGGCAGGTGGTTGTTGTCGGTGAATTCATCGGCGGCGAGTCCGTAACCGGCGAAGTACTGGCGCTGTCCTTCGGGAGCATCGGGATCGTTTTGCGCCCACCAGAGGCGCATGAGCATGGCGTCGAGGTAGCGCTTGGAAATGGCTTCGCGGATGGGCCAATCGGCGGCGGGGTATTCGTTCTGCGGGCCGATGAGGCGGCCGCCGTTCCAGGCGACTTTGTTGTTAGGCAGGTCCGGCACAAAACCGCCGCCGGCGGCCGCTTGGGCGATGGCGGGATCGTAGTTCGCGGGCTTCGTCACCATGATCCGGTTCGCCGGATCGCGGGTGAGGATGAGGCGGTAGTTGTAGGCCATGACGGAGCCGTCAGCCTCGCCGCTCTCCGGGCCTTCGACGATCTCGCCGGTGGCGTGGCTGTTGTAACGGATGTTGAGAGTGCCTTCGTCGGCGGCTTTGGGGAAGCCGCGCTGGCCGGGTTCTTTTTTGCGTTCCTTGGTGTAGATGATGCCTGCGTGCGGTTCGTTGTATTGGGAGCGGGCTTCGCGGCCGATTTGGGTGGTGACTCCGGTGGCGGCCATGAGATCGCCTTCATACATGCCGTCGGCGAAAACTTTGGCGCTGACCGTGATCGTGCTTTCGCCGTGCATCGGTTTGAGCGTGACGCTTTTCAGCAGCGTGCCGTCGCGCTCTGCGTTGGTGACGATGTGGCCGAGCAGCACGGTGAGTTTTTTCTCGCGCTCCACCATTTGATTGAAGAGCATCTCGGCGATGCGTGGCTCGATCTTGGGGCGGTCGATGTGGGCGCGGCTGGTCGCGCTGGGTTGGGAGAGTGTGTGTTGCGGCGAGCCTTCGCCATAAGTCTTGGCGTAATATTGGGCCGCGCCGGTGAGGATCTCGCCATAGATCGGCGAGCGCAGCCCGTCATACGGCGCCTCCCAGCCGCCCGCGCCGCTGGTCATGAAGCCGCCGAGGTGTTGGGTGTGATTCACGAGCAGCACGCTCAGCCCCTCGCGCGCGGCGCGCGCGGCGCAGGCGATGCCGCCCGGTGTGCCGCCGATGACGACGAGGTCGTAGGTTTTGCCGTTCACGTCCGCCGCTTTCGCGGCGCTTTTGAGGCTCATGGGCGGCGGGATGGTGATGCTTGCGGCGGTGGTTTTCAGCGGGAACCCGGCGTGCGCTCGTGTGTTGCGCTCGGCTTTGGCCTCGGCTTCAGGCACGAGCTGCAGGCCGTCCACGGTGACAAAACCGTCGGAGCCGGCTGTGCTGACGGTGACGCTGCCTGTCTTGCCTTTGGCGAAGGCGAAGACGCCGAGGGCGCGCGGGATGTTTTCCTCCAGGCACTCTTGGCGTTGATTGACGGTGACGTTGTGCTCGCCGTCGGCGGCTTTGATGCGCAGGGTCGCGTTGGTGGCGCGGTTGGCGGCCGGGGTGTAGAGCAGGCGCAGCTCGTAGCGGCCTGCCTCGGGGATGTCAGGGGTGAAGACGGCGGCGGACTCTTGCTTGCGAACGCTGGTGAGATAAGCGGAACCGACGAGGGGCGGGATTTTGTCGCTATGCGTCCAGGAGCCGGTGAGGGCGGCGGCGCTGTCGTCGAGCACGATGCCGAGGGCTTTGGCGGTTTCCGTGCTCTCGGTGATGATCGCTTTTTCCGCGGCATCCGTTTCCGCGATTTTGAAACGCACGCTGACCACGGAGTTCTGTTCCTGGCCGGGGCGATACTTGACATAGGTGGTGGCGGCGAGGGTGCCATCGGGCAGGAGTTCGAGGCCGGGGTAACCGCAGTCGCTGCCTTTGTGGCTGTGGAGGAGTTTGATTTTGTATTCGGCGTCCTTGCCGCTGGCGATGTCTTCATAACGTCCGACCCAGGCGACGAAATGAGAGCGCGTGGGACTGGTGCGGCCCATGTCGCGATAAACGATGACGAGGCGGCCATCGGGCAGATAGACGTGCTTGTGGCGGTCGCCGTGAAGGCCGGGCGGCAGGTCTTTCACCTCCGACCACGTCTTGCATTCATCGTCGCTGGTGATGAAGTGCGCGGGTTCGGTGCGCATGTTTTCGCGGATGAGGCAGAGCAGTTGCTTGCCGTCCGGCGCGCGGACGAGTTCGGGCTCGCAGGGCTTCAGATCGCCGAGATCAACCAGGATGCGCCAGGGGCTCCAGGTAAGACCGCCGTCGGTGGATTCGCTTTGCGCGACGATGTTGGAGCGCGGGTCTTTGGTCTCGCCGGGGCGGCGGATGTTGCTGAGGCCAATCAGTTTTTTTCCGCCTTCCACCGGCACGATGGTGCAGAAGGGCATGACGCATTCCAAGTCCACGCTCTTCATCGGCGACCATGTTTTGCCGTCGTCGAGCGAGTGGGAGCTTTGCATGGTGCCATTGTCGGGCTGCTTGGTGCCTCCGGGGCCTTGTCCGGCGAAGACAAAGAGGCGGGTGACGCCCTGCGGATCGGTGAGGCGGTAGAGCGCGGGGCAGTTGCGTGTCGTTTTCCAATTCTCCGGCACGGGCAACAGATCGCTCCAGGTCTTGCCGCCGTCATCGCTGCGCTTCAATGGTCCGCAACCGCCGCCGTGGCCGTAAGTCCACACGCAGAACAGGGTCTTGCCGTCCGGCAACAGCAGCGTGGTGGGATGCCCCTGATACACCTCCGGCGTGCCCTGGGCGATGATGACGTGGCGCGCGGTGTCCTGTGAGAGGTCAACGACAGGAGGAGATTCGGCTCCTGCGGCAGACACGACACTCAAAACGCCAGCAAAAACTTCTAGAAAGGTTGGGAACTTCATATCTAGAACAACACGTTGCCACTCGGCTTCGCTTGCTGGTCAAAAAAGCAGACCAATCCGTCGTTGAGGACGTGGCAGACGTCTAGCTGAAGAGCGAAAACAAGCAGAGCAGGAGGATGAGGCGCGGTTTCATGCTGGCGATGATTTGGGTTCACTTGAAAACAACACCCTGCACATGGCGGTAGATATCGACGCGCATGTCCTCGGCGTCGAGGCGCTTTCTTCCGGCGATGACGAGGTTGTCGAAGGTGACACCGTCGATCCGGTGATCGGCGTCGAGGCCATCGAGCTTCGAGGGATTCTCCGCCGCGTGCTCGAAGGTGTTGTCCTTGATGAGCACGTCGCGCAGATGCCCTGCGCCCTCCTCGTTGACAATCTTGAGTTCCATGTGCATGCGCTTCATATCGCCGCCAATGAACTCGAAGTGATTGCCGATCCAGATCGGGCCTTCGACCGTGCCGCCGGAATAGACATACACCGAGATGCCGCGATCGGCGCGGATTACGTCGTTGTTTTCGAAGATGCAGCCGGTCAGCCGCCGCTCATACACCTCGGTGCCGATCTTGAGTGCGGATTTGACGGTCCAGCAGACGTTGTCGCGAAAGACGATGTCGCTCATGTCGCGCCGTGCGCCGTAGCGCAGCTTTACGGCGATGCTGTCGTCGTTGCTGCTCACGAAGCAGCGCTCGATGAGCACGCGCGAGGAGTTGTCGGGATCGAATCCGTCGGTATTCATCTCCCACGGGAATTGCGGGTCGTCGTGCTTCGTGTTGGAGATGAGCTTCACGCCGCTGAAATGCAAATCCTCCGACTCGATGAGATGCACGCCCCAGGTTCCGGAGTCGCGCAGGATCACGTCCTCGACGCTGATGTTTCGCGCGCGGAAGGAGCGGATGAGCCGGCTGCGGCTCGCGGAAACGTTCTCGCCGGCGAGGCGCAACGCGCGGCCCTGCGCGTCAATGACGCCGCGCCCGGTGATGCGGACGTTTTCGCAATCGAGAAAATAAATGAACTGCGTGCCGAACTTGCCACCGGGTTGATCCGCAACACTGCCGGTGCCTTTGAGGATCGCGCCTGGCGCCAGATGCAGCGTGAGATGGCTCCGCATCCGCAGTTCGCCCGTGCGGTAGATGCCCGGCGGCACGAGCAGCGTGCCTTTCTTGGCCGCCACCTCGTCGATGGCTTTTTGAATGGCCGTCGTCTGTACCATGTCGGGCGAACTCGTGACGCCGAAGCTTGTGAGGTCATGCGCATCGGTTGGCTGCGGCGCGTCTTCCGGCGCATCGGCAAAGAGGAAGAAGCGCGGCAGTTTGTTCACCTGCAAATGCAGCTTCGCGGGCTGCGACAGCTCAAACGCCAGCGTTTTCCCATCCACGACAGTCTGGATGCCGAGGCGATGGGGGCTGAGGTCGAAGGTCTCGATGTGCTCACTCGTGGTGATCTCGATCTTCACCGTGCCTGCGAAGGCGAAGTGCGCGTAGCCGACATTCATCGCGGTTGAGCACGCTTCCACTGCCATGCCGTTCACCTTTACTGTGAAATGCGTGTTTGCCTCATCGCCCGGCACAAGCGGATAAGGCGTGACTGAGGCGATGGCGAGGCTGGCGGGGGCTAGAGCGATGGCAAGAAGTGTTTTCATCGGAACTTGGAGATCAAAAGGCGTGAGCAGCCGCGAGGCGCTGCGTACCATGTGAAAATAGACCCGCCCGCGTCAGCATCCCCAGTCCGATCTGGAACCTTATGACTGAGGCATTTGGAGCATTGGGTTGTTGGGCCGGCATACGATTGGCAAATCTAATCTTTAGGCTTCAACGCAGGCTGTCTAGTCTGATTGCGGTTTTGGGCCATTTTTCAGATGCCCGCTTTTTTCTCTCCGTCCGCACGCGATGGAGGTAAATTGCAATGACTAGGCGTTGTTCTCCAGAAGCCCTCCCCAACATGATCCATCATTCCAGCAAAAGATCGCTGCCAATGGAAAACGGGCAAGAGAACCGTGTCCGCGCCCGTTGAAAAAGCCATGAACCCCGGCGTAATCCAGCCTTCCTCACACCTCGTCTCCGCATCCTGTCGAGAGCCAGTCCGGCTTGGTTTTCCAAGGAGCCATTTCCTGGCAGCCGTCATGTTCTGGGGGTTTCTGGTTGTTGCCGCTCCGGCGCAAACACCTTCGCCGGCCGGCACGGCTCAAATTTTGGAAACGCTTCGCGCAAAACATGATCTGCCCGCGCTCGCGGTGGTGGTGGTGAAAGACGGGAAGATTTGCGACCGCGCCGCCACGGGCGTGCGCAAGTCCGATGATCGCGAGCGCGTGACAACCGGCGACGTGTTTCACATCGGCTCTTGCACGAAATCCATGACCGCGACGCTTGCGGCGATGTTGATCGAGGAAGGCAAGCTGCGCTGGGACACGACCATCGTGGAAGTTTTCCCCAGGTTGAAGGGCAAGATGGATCCGCAATACGAGGCGGTGACGGTCGAACAACTGCTCACGCATCGCGGCGGAGTTCCGGGCAGCCCGCCTCCCGCCGCGTGGACGCGCGCTTGGGAGGAGAGAGGCACGCCCACGCAGCAGCGGGAGGAGTTCATTCAAGCGGTGCTCGGCCAACCGCCCGCCGCCGCACCCGGAACCAAGATGATCTACTCCAACCAAGGTTACGCCATCGCCGGCGCGATGCTGGAAAAAATCTCGGGCAAACCGTGGGAGAAGCTCATCACCGAGCGGCTTTTTGCGCCGTTGCAGATGAAGTCCGCCGGCTTTGGTCCGCCGGGCAGAACCGGCAGAGTGGATCAACCGTGGGGGCACACCCGCGAAGAGGGCAAAATCAAACCGTCACAGACGGACAACCCGCCGGCCATTGCGCCGGGTGGGCGGGTGCATTGCAGCCTCGACGACCTTGCGCAATACGCGATGCTGCATCTCGAAGGCGGGAAACCCGGCGGGCTGCTGAAGGCGGAGACTTTTCAGAAACTCCACACGCCGCCGCCGGGCGGCGACTATGCCGGCGGCTGGATCAGCGTGGAACGCGGCTGGGCCGGCGGACGCGCGCTCACGCATTCCGGCTCAAACACGATGTGGATGCTGGTCATGTGGCTGGCTCCCGAGAGGGATTTTGCGGTGATCTCCGCCACGAACATCGCCGGAACCGGCGCTGAGAAGGCTTGCGACGAAGTCACCGCCGCGATGATCGATGCATGGCTCAAAAAGTAGGCGGCCCCTCATTGCAGATTCGATTGGCGATCGAATCGGTTTGCATGGGGAAAGGGGCCGTGGCCGCTGGGCGTCAGTTGGATTTCACAAACTCCAACTCCACAAAGAACGCGTCCATCTTCTTCAGAGTCTCCGCGTGGAGGGTGGCATCCTTGAACATGTAGGTGTGGATGGCTCCCGAAGGGGAAATGAACTCGATGCGGTTGCCTGCCTTGCGCATTGCTTCCGCGAAGATCCGTGCGCCTTGGATGGGCGTGGTCGTGTCACCGTCACCATGAAACAGCAGCGTGGGAGGCATGTTTGGACGCACCTGATGCGCCGGTGACAACTCTTCCCAGCGGTCGCCGATTTTCGCGTTGCCGTAGCCTTCCGGAGACGTGTCGATCACGGGTGAAAAAAGCACCAGGGCGTCGGGACGGCAGGATATCTTCAAATCCTCATCCGCATGGTCAACGTCGTCGAACAGGGCCGTCGCCGCGGCCAGATGGCCGCCCGCGGAAGCGCCATTGGCGACGATTTTTCGCGGATCGATGCCGAGTTCAGCGGCATGGGAACGCACATAGCGCAGAGCCGCGCGCGCGTCCTTGACGCACTCGAACACGGTCACGGGTGTTTCCGGTTTGTAGAGCCGGTATTGCACGCTGACGCCCACCATGCCGAGCTTGGCGCAATGATCGGCAAAGGCATACATCGAGCGCGGGCTGCCGCTGGTCCAGCCGCCGCCATGAATGGCGACAAAACAAGCGCGCTTGTCGTCTTTCTTCCAACCGGCGGGCTCGAAGATGTCGAGTGAGAGCGACTGGCCATCGACCGTTTTATAAACCACCTGACGGGTCGCTTGGATGCCTTGAGCAAGCTGTGTCGCATAGGCGGGTTGTTTCACTGCGGGTTGACTGACCGCGGGTTGTTTCCGCGCGGGCGCGGCGCTGGTGATCTTGCCGCCCGCGGGCTTCGCAAGTTCCGCCTTTGTTGGCAGTTTGCCGAGCGCGTCCTCTTGGATCGTCAAATGCAGCACCCGCTGCCAGCGGTGCGGGATGATCATGTGCACGCGGCCCTTGTCCACGAAGATGTCAATGTAGGAGCATTGGTAGTTGGGATTGGCCATGCCGAGGGACTCGGCCAGCGCGTTGGCGAAGAGGAAGCGCGGCTCGCTCCACGTTTGCCCGTCGTCTTTCGATAGTGAGAGCCAGACTTCGGCGCGGCTGACCCAGTCGTGCAATGAGCTGCGCATCCGCTTGCTTTTGGCGATGTCCGCTTCCGTGGGGTTGGCATCTCCATCCATTTCGAGTGCGCTGTCTCGCAGACGGAGCGCATCACCGCGCGGTTGTGGTGCAGCGCGATCAATGTCGTCTCATTGAGGCGCGCCATCATCGGCGGCGCGTCGGGCTGCGCCAGGGGCATGGCCCGCGGCCCGCGCCATGTTTCGCCGTTGTCGGAGCTTCGCGCTTCCCAGAGATGGCCTTCCGTGGTGCGCGCCGTGGCCAGCACGCCGGAGTCCTTGAGACTGGTCAGTTGCAGCTCGTCGAGGGTGAAGGTGGACGGCGTCTCACTTTCACTGGCCTTGGGCAAAGTGATCGTGGACCAGACGCGGCCGTCCGGCCCGGGCTGGCCACGCAGGACACGCCCGTGGTGAAAGCCCGCGAAGAGGCCGCCCGCCGCTGTCTCGCTGGCGGTGATCGGGATCACGCACAGGCCGCCGTAATGACGGCCATTGTCAAGGCGCAGCACCTCGGGCTGGCTCCAGGTTTGGCCGTCGTCATCGGAGTGGCGCGAGCCGAAGACCCGGTGCTGCATCCGGCCATCGACCAGGACATCCCGCAGGGACTCGAAGACGTGAAGGCGGTCGCTGCCCGCAGGCACCATGGGCAGCACGCCGTAGTGCGTGCCCTCGCCAAAGGGGTAAAAGGGGCCCTGCCAGATGCGGCCCTGATCGCTGGAGCGATAGGCGGTCAGGAGGTTGCCGTTCTTGCGGCGGGTGTTGCCGTGGCTGCCATCGGGAATGAAAACGAGGTAGTCGCCCTTGGGAGTGACCACGGCGCGCGTCTCGAAAAGCGATTTGCTTTGCGAGCGCGCCGTGTGGACAAGCTGGCCCTCGATGGATTGCGCCACGATCAGGCCGAGATCTTTGCGGAGTTCGCATTGCTCCGGCAGGCGGTCCGGCGTGAGGCGGATGTCACGACCGACGCAGATGGCGTCGGCCAGCGTGGTGTCATCGCTGCCAGCCGGAGTGCTGCGCAGGACGAAGCGGCTCGCCGGCGCATTGATGAGATCATCGACGGTTGCCAGCTTGCGCAACTCATACTCCTTGAAGCGCATCTCGAATCTTTTGCCGCGTCCGTTTTCAAATGACAAAGCCAGGACAGCGGCGCGTTCCGGACGCAGCGTGATCTTGCGGATGCCTGCGCCCTCGGAGGCGTCCACCAAGGCGGCGAGAAACCGCGGCTCGCTCCACGTGCGCCCGCTGTCCTTGGAGTAGGAAGACCAGAGCACGCGGGGGTTGTCGAAGCGCTGCCACTCCGGGCGGAAGGGAAAGTCCCCGCCGCCAAGCCCGAGCATGATTTGGCAGTTTTTGACCGAGAGCGGAAAAACGAGCGAGTCGCCTTTGGCATCGAGCGGGGTCAGGACAGACAAGTCCGCGGCGCCGGGGTCTATTCGTCCGGTGGTATCGGTGTCGCTGGCAGCAGCGGCGGCTGGCGGCGGAGTTGGCTGGCCTTGGATGAGTTCGTATCCGAGGATGGATTCCTCGATCATCAGTCCCAGGTCCGAGTAAGTCTTGAGACCCAGAGGGGGCGCAGCGGGGTTCAACTCCCGGCCCGCGAGGCGGAAGGTTTCCATCAATGGCACGCGCGCCGATTGTGAACTGACGGACTTGGCCTGGAGTTGCGCTTTCGTTGGCAGTGTCTTGAGCGCGGATTCCTTGATGGTGAGATGCAGCACCTGCTGCCAGCGATGCGGCAGGAAAAGATGCAGCACGCCATCCTCCGTGAACGCGTCGAGATAGGAGCATTGAAAGTTGAAGCCGCTGATGGCGTGCGCGGGCTGTACGGCGTTGGCGAGCACGAAACGCGGTTCGCTCCAGGTATGGCCACCATCCGTCGAAGTCGCCACCCAAAGCTCGGAGCGCATCTTCATGAGTTCGGCATGATCGCTTAGGTCGCCCCGCTGCGTGGGCGGCACTTTGTTATGATGGAATGCCGCGAGCGTCTTGCCATCGGAGAGCGTGAAAAGCATCGGCGGCGCGTCGGGATGCACGAGCGAACTCGGCGCGGGATCGGTCCACGTTTTGCCGTCGTCCTCGCTCCACGCGGTGAACAGTCTGCCCGCTGGCGTGCGCGACATGAACAGCACGCGTCCGCCGTCGAGACTGAGCGGACGGCCTTCGTCCATGCGGTCGAAGCCCTCGGCGAACCAGCCATCCGGCCGCGCGCCGGGCAGCAGCGTCCAGGTTTTGCCCTGATCCTCGGAGCGCAGCAGGTATTGGCGCGTGGTGAAAGGCTTCACCGACCAGTCGGCGAGGTGCGAACCGAGCAGCCAAGTGCCCGCGTCAGTCTCGGTCATGCGCATCACCGACATGCCTTTGAAGCCGGGATCGTTCACCGGCTCGATCAGGGTGGCGTCCGACCAAGTGCGGCCGTCGTCATCCGACCAGCGGTAGCCGATGGGCGCGTTTTCGCGCTGGCCGTTTTCATGCGTCCACTTGCCGGGAACCGGCTGCGTGCCGAAGGCGTAAAGGCGCTTCGAGCCGCGCGGGATGAAGGGAATGAAACCGTGCTGGCTGTAGGGGATATCAAATGCGGCAGCCGGCCCCTGCCAAGTGCGGCCTTTGTCCGATGAGCGATAGGCCAGCATCGTGTTCATCTTTTCGCCCTTGCTCTTGGCGTAGTGATCGCCTTCCGGGAACATCAGCAGATAGTCGCCTCCCGGCGTGATGGTCGCGCGCGTCTCCAGGATGCGGGTCTCGGTGCGATGCACGACCTGTCCGTCAAGCGTGTCCACGGTGAGCAGGCCGAGTTCTTTTCTCAGCACGAGGCCCGGCGGAGGCGTGTTCGTCTCGATGGTGATGCCTTGGATCTGAAGCGATTCCGCGAGCGGCAGGGGCGGCAATTCGGCGCAGACGATGGACGCCAAGGCCAGCGATAGGGATGCAAAGGAAATCGTTTTCATGTTAGCGAGTCGTGTTCAGGGTTGGGGCGGATTTCTGCCGGCGGACGAGTCACGCACGGGAAAGGAAACGCCGTCGCCGTGGTCGTTCTCGGTGGTCAACTGCCATGACCAGTCTTTGCCTGCCGGAGAGGCGGTGAGTCTGAGCCGGGCCGCCGGCCTCTTGGACTGCGGCAGCCCTGCTGCCGCTTTTTGGAGCCAGCCCTGCTGGCGGATGCGGGGGAAAGTCTTTCGTGTTGGCGGAGTCCACCCCCGGCAGCAGGGCTGCCGCAGTCCAAGGCGCGGGGCCAACTCACCGGCTCAAGTCTTCCTGCATCAGCACTTTGAAACCGGCGCGGTGGAGGGCGTTGGCACAGATTTCGCCGTCGTCGCATTGCACGGCGAGCAGGGGGTGCCGGCCGGGGCGGGCGAGCAGCGCGTAGAGGAAATAAATGTTCACTTCCGCCGCCAGCAGGGTGGCGAGGCAGTGGCCCAAATCCCGGTCGTCGCCGGCCAGTTCCACCACCGTCACGTCCACCGTGGTGTAGGGGACGCCTTTTTCGATGAAGAGCGACTGCGCGCCGTCGGGATCGCTCACGATCAGGCGCACCAGGGTCAGTTCGGTGGAGTCCTGCGTGGACAGTCCCAGCACCTCGATGGCATGATCCCGCAGCAGCCGCACCAGGGACATCAGCGCGCCTACCCGGTTCGCCAGAAACACGGACAACTGGGTGATCTGCGCGCCGCTTGGCGTCTCCACGGCGCTGATCTCAAGACCTGCTGCTTTCATGCGGATTGTGTCGGGGTGTCGTCGGGATGGAATGGAAAAAACCGCGCGGTCTTCAGCCCGCTGGTCCGGCCGCCGAGCGGTTTTCGTCAAACAGCGTGACCCGCAGCGGGATGCGCACCGCCACGGCGTTGTGGTGCCGCACTTCCCATTGGTAGAGTCCGGCGCGCTCGAATTTCACCCGTTGCAGATTCAGCACCAAGTTGCGCGTGACGAACGGCACGAAATCGGAAGGGAAGCCCACTTCCACCACCGGCTCGAAGGGCGGCAGGGCGTCCTTGCCTTCGGGGTCCAGGCAGCGCACGGAAAAGCCGTGCCGGCCCGCCTCCGAGTGGTCGAAGGTGAAGCGCAGCGCCAGCGAGCACTGCGGATGCACCACCGGAAACTCACGCGCGCACAACGTGTCAAAGGCGCCCATCAGGCAGAGCTTGCCGTTGTAGTCCGCGGCGGAGTCGCAAAGCGTGGCGATTTGAACGATCATGACGGGTTTCTTCCTCCATCCATACGCCTGTCACGCGCGGCCCAGCACGTCTTTCAAATAGCGGATGCTCTCCCGCGCGATCTTTTCCGCTCCGGGCCGGTAGTCGAACACTTCCACGGAGAGATAGCCGGTGTAATCCGTCTCGCGCAGCGCGGCGATGATCGGCTCGAATTTCACCTCGCCCATGCCGGGGCCGAGCAGGTTCGGGTCGTTGGTGTGAAAATGCGCGGTCCACTCCTTGCTGGCGCGGATGATGTCCGGGATGGGCGTGCCTTCGTCGCTCATCGCTTTCACGTCCAGGTGCAGCTTGCACGCCGGATGATCCACGTCCTGGCAAAAGCGGATGGTTTCCGCGGCGGTGTTCAAAAAGTTGGTCTCCTTCCGCCCGAGCGGTTCCATGGCGATGGTGACGCCGTATTTGCCGGCTTCCTCGGCCACGCCGCGCACGCTTTCCACGGCGCGTTTCCAGCATTCCTCGCGCTCCCACTCCGGCTGGGTGCTGCGCGCCTTCGGGCTGCCCCACACCATGATGCGTCCGCCGGTGGTGGCGCAGAAGCGCGCCAGATGCCGGCCAAATTTCACCGTCTCGCGCCGCAGCAGGGCGTCCGGGCTGGTGATGTGCAGCCAAGCCGGTTTCGTCAGCAGCCAGTGCAGGCCGAGGATGTCCAGGCCGTGGGCGGCGGCCTTGCGGCTGAAGGTCAGCGCGTCCGCATCGGTCAGATCGCGCGGGTCTTCCGCGAGGGTGAACGGCGCCAGTTCGAGGGCGTCGTATCCGCACGCGGCGACGTCCGCGCAAACTTCGTCAAAGCTCCGGTCTTGGTAGGTCTCGTTGCAAATGGCCAAACGCATAGGCTGGCATTGTGAGACTGCGCTTGCGGTCCGTCAACCTTGAGGTTCCGGGGGAGGCGGTTGTAAACCGCCGCTCCTTGTCCTTGTGCTCAATCCAGCTTTTGCTTCACCAGACTTTCCAGGCGGGTGACACCGCGGCGGATGCGCGCTTTGACGGTGCCGAGGGGTTCGTTGAGTTTTTCCGCCACCTCGGCTTGCGTCAGGCCGGAGAAGTAGGTGAGCACGATGGCCTCCTGCTGGTCCGGGGTGAGCCGGGACACGGCATGGCGCAGCACATGGCTGCGCTCCTTGGCATCGAAGAGGTCGGCGCTGGATTCCTCGAACTCAAGCTGCCCGGAGCGGCTCTCCTGCTCGAAGTCGTCGTTGAGCCGGGAGCGGCGCTGCTTGGCGCGGATGCGGTCGATGGCGCGGTTGCGGGCCATGGTGGTGATCCAGGTCAGCGGCTTGCCTTTGCGCGGCTCGTAGAGATGGGCTTTGTTCCAAATCTGCACCAGCACCTCCTGCATCACGTCCTCGGAGTCGTGGTGGTCGTTGAGCACGTTGGAGATGGCGGTGAAAATCAGGCCGCCGTACTTGCGGTAAAACGCCTGGAAACTGGCACTGTCCTTCTGGGCGATGCGCTGAAGGAGGATCATGTCTTCCTGTACCGAGGCGTCCACATTGGGGGAAAAATCCGTGGTCATAATGGAATGAGGATTGGCCGGGGCGGTTTATTCCGCCGCCGAAGCTTTTATGAATGTTTTGACCGGATTGCCGGGGTTTCGTTGAAGTTTGCCGGATATTTTATCGAGTCCAGGCGGCTGCGCCGCGTGGGTTTTCGAATCGCCTGAAGGCTATACACCAGCAAGCGGCGTCGCTGCCTTCTGAAATCTTCCTGCCATAGATTTTCCTACCCCCCCATATCTTCACCATCGTGTCCGCCACGCGTTCAAAGTGCGGGTTTCGAGGACTCCGCGGCGCGCTCGCGGTCCGCCGCGGCCAGCTCCGCGTAGTAAGGGCAGGTTTGCAGCAGTTCCTCGTGCCGGCCGCTGGCCAGGATGCGGCCGTGGCTCAGCACATGGATGACGTCCGCGCCGGTAATGGTGGTGAGGCGATGAGCGATGACCAGACTGGTGCGGTCTCTTTGCAGGGTTTGGATCGCCTGCTGGATCAGGTGCTCGGACTGATTGTCCACGGCGGAGGTGGCCTCGTCCAGCAGCAGGATCGGCGCGTCCTTGAGAAAGGCGCGCGCCAGGGCGATACGCTGGCGCTCGCCGCCGCTGAGCAGCACGCCGCGCTCGCCCACGTCCGCGTCCAGACCGCCGGGTTTGGCGCGTACGAAATCCTCCGCGCAGGCTTGGCGCAGAGCGGTCCAGAGTTCGTCGTCCGTCGCGCCGGGGCGGCCCAGTCGCAGGTTGTCGCGGATGCTGCCGGCGAACAAAAAGGCGTCCTGCGTGACATAGGCGATGGCATCGCGCAGCGGGCCTTTGGCGAGGTCCGTCAACGGCGCGCCATCCAGCAGGATGCGGCCTTTTTGCGGATCGTAAAAGCGCGCGAGCAGTTGGAACAGCGTGGTCTTGCCGGAGCCGGTGCCGCCGACAAAGGCCACGGTCTGGCGGGGTTTGACCTCGAAGCTGATGTCATGCACCACGGGCGTCTCCGGCCGGTAGCCGAAGGTGATGTTTTCAAAGACGATCTCGCCGCGTGGTTGCGGCAGGGTTTGGCCGGACTGCAAATCCTCGTCGCCTTTTTCGTCCAGAATGGCGAACACGCGCTTGGCGGCGGCGAGACCGTTCATCAGCGTTTGATTGACGCCGTGCAGCCGCGCGATGGGTTCGTAGAGGAAGCCGACGAGCAGGATGAAGCGCATCAACTCGCCGGTGGTCATCCTCGCGTCGATGCACCAAGCCGCGCCGACCATGAGCAGGATGACGAGGCCGATGTTGCCGAGAAAGGTCATGGACGGCGCGTAAAACGCCCACGCAGCCATCAGGTGCGTCTGGCGCTTGCGCAGCGTGGCGCTGGCTTGCAGGAATTCGTCGTGCTTGAGTTCCTCCGCCGTGTAGCTCTTGATCTGGCGGATGCCGGCCAGGGTGTCGTGCAGCGTCGCGTTCAAGGCGCTGGCCGCTTCCCGCGCCGCGGTGGCGCGCGGGCTGACCCAGCGCGAGTAAATCCAACCGCCCGCCGCGATGAACGGCGTTGGCGCTAGGATGATGAGCGTGAGTTTCCAATCGGCCAGGAACATCATCACCGCCACGATGAGAATCTGCATGATGGCGGTGAAGCCCTGCTCGATGCCTTCCAAAATGACGCGCTGAGTGGCGGGCACGTCGTCGGCCATTTTGGTGAGCACGTCGCCGGTGCTCTGGCGGTCGAACCACGCCAGCGGCAGCCGCGCGATCTTGCGATGAAGCTGGCCGCGCAGGTCCACGATCATGCGCTGCTCGAACTCCGCGCTCAGCCGGGTGCGGAAGTAGAACAGCAACTCGCGCAGAAAAAACGCGCCGGCGGCCAGCCCGCCCGCGCCCCAAATGAGATTCGTTTTTCCGGAGGGGATGATGTCATCCACAAAGCGTTGCACCACGCCGGGGAAAACCAAAATCAAGAGCGTGCCGGCCACCGCCAGGGCCAGTTGCAGCAGCGCCATGCGCCGGTGCCGCCCGGCGAAGGTCAGGAGGCGGGGCAGGGGAGCGGGCTGCCCGGCGGGCATGGAACCAGGGGGAGGCATCGGGGTTTATATGACGTATTTTGGGGGGCGGCGCATTCGATTCGTTGCTTTTTCGAGGGGAACCTGACGGGGCATTCAGGCTGCAAACCCGCCTGACAAGGCGGACGGCGCGTCCGCCTTGCTGCGCTGGCTGGCGTCACCGCGTCTTGGCCATAAAGTCACGGAAAAACCCTGCGGGATGACTGTGGAAAAAATCTTTCGTTGACCATCCCCCCCGGCGTGCCAGTCTCAACGCACCCGGCCGGCGTTGCCGTCCGTAACCTCTTTCCAACTGCAACAGAAACTTCAATCCCCAACAGCGAACACCGTCATGGCCAGCGAAGCCCTCGTCACCCTCAACCAGGACAACTTTCAGTCCGAGATCGAATCCTCCACCACGCCCGTCATCGTCGATTTCTGGGCGGAATGGTGCGGCCCCTGCCGCATGTTGACCCCCATCCTGGAGCAGCTCGCCACGGAAAAGGCGGACGCGGTTAAAATCGGCAAGGTCAACGTCGATGACAACCCGGAGTTGGCCTCCCGCTTCGGCGTGCGTTCCATCCCCATGCTCGTCTTCTTCAAGGACGGCAAACAAGCGGACAGCGTCGTCGGCGTGCAGTCGAAGGACGCGCTCGTCAAGCGGCTCGAAGCGCTGGCTTGAGGCGTGTAGCGGAAGTCGTCAGACTTCCCCAGCGCGGCCCCAAGCTCCGTCATCACCCCGCCAAACTCTCACGAGTCCGGCTACCCGTAGCGGAAGTCGTCAGACTTCCCCAGTGCGCCCCCAAGCTCCGTCATCACCGGTTACCCGCGTTCATCCGTGCAATCCGCACAGGGGTCATTTCAGAGTTTCGGATCACAGCTTTTTGATCCGCACGTTGCGGAAAAACACATCGTGCCCGTGGTCTTGGAAGCCGATGTGGCCGGAGCGCGGCTGATCTTTGAGCGCCGTCTTGAACTTGTTCGGCGTGCCGTCCGGATTCTGCTCCGGCGTCTTCCAGTCGGCCAGATCCAGATCCTGCGCCTTCTGGCCGTTGATGTGGCACACCAGTTTCGTCCCCTGAACTTCCAGGCGGAAAGTGTTCCATTCCCCCGCCGGTTTCACCGCATTGACCAGCGGCGCGCGCGCATCGTAGAGCGCTCCGCAATCGTGCTTGCCGGCCTCCTTGCCGTGCGAATCGAAAATCTGAATCTCGAACCCCTCCTGCACCGGGTTCTCCGGATTCGTGCGGAAGAACACCCCGCTGTTGCAGCCCGCCGTCACGTTGAATTCCAGTTCCAGGATGAAATCCCCGTAAACCTCCTTCGTCCACAGATAGCTGCTCTTCGGTTTGCGCGCCAGCACGCCGCCCTTCTGCACCGTCCACACCTGCGGCGTCTCCGGCTGCACAAACCAGCCGTCGAGGTTCTTGCCGTTGAACAACTCAACGAACCCGTCAGCGGCAGGCGACGGAAGGCAGGTCAAAAGCAAAGCGAGAGCGGCAAAGACAAAGGATGAACGCATAGACAGGCTCAACGCGCCAAGCCGCCGTGCTCTATCGGTTTTCTGATTGCGGACAGTGTATGGGTTCGGGAGAACCCGGACATCGGAGGGCGGGATTGTATTTTCGCCTCCAAGGAGGGGCGCTTTGCAAGCGCCTGATGACGGATGATTGGGCGCTTGCAAAGCGCCCCTCCTTGAGCGCAGGCGACAGATCCCCGGAGGGCGGGACTCTGTTCCCGCCCATTCTTCCGTGGGCGGAGGCGGCGCGGAGCCGTGGAAGATGGAGGACAGCAGGCGGCAGGCTTCCTAGACCGTCACGCTTTGTGCCCTGCTCTCTACGCTTTGCCTCCCCCGGCTCCACTCTACCCACCGCCTCCGCCCCCCACGAACAAGTGGGCGGGAACAGAGTCACGCCCTCCGGGGAACACCGGCATCCTCACCGAGTTCCAATACCCGCTGGCCGGCATGAAAACCGTCTATGAGTATCTGCCCGCCGCGCAGGAACGCCTCCTGACGGGCATCATCCACCACGCCGCCACCGCCGCGGGCGGCGGGGAACTGGCCCGTTACGAATACACCTACACTCCCAGCCGCCAGATCGCCACTTGGCAGCAGACGCAGCCCGGCTTGGCGGGACGGGCATGGGCCATCGGTTACGACGCCCGCCAGCAGGTCAGCGCCATCACCGAGCAACCCCTCTCCGGCCCCCTGCCCAGCCCGCAGCAGGTCTGGCGTTACCAGTATGACTTGAGCGGCAACCGCACCGCCGCGCAGGAAGGCAGCCAGACGCGCACCGCCCTACAACCACCTCAACCAGATCACCGGCTTGTCTGCCGGTGGCACCACTTGGTTTCGGGGGAAAGTCAATGAACCGGCCAACGTCACCCTCAACGGGAAGAACGCGCGGGTGTATGCAGACGGCACGTTTGAAGCCTTGACAGAAGTGGGGGCGGGGGTGCAAGATGTGGCCGTGCAAGCGACCGACAAAGCTGGCAACGTCACCAGCGAGACATGGCGGGTGGACAACGGCTCCGCCAGCGGAGCTGTGCCGACGCACGACCTTGAGGGTAACCTCTTGACGGACGGCCATTACACCTACACTTGGGACGCGAGGAACCGCATGACCTCCGTGACCGTTGGCAGCGACACCTGGACCTTCACTTACGACGGCCAGAACCGCCGCATCGCGGAGAGCAAGAACAGCACGCCTGTTCGCGAATGGATTTGGGATGGTACGCGTGTGATGGAGGAACGCTTGGCAGACGGCACCAAGCACCGGCTTTGGACGGGAGGCATCGAAATCCTCAGCTCCAGTAACCAGCAGACTGGCAAACGCTTTACAGTAACCGATCACTTGGGCAGCACGCGGGTGGTGGCGGATGGCACGAGTGGCACTGTCTCCGCCAGTTATGATTACGCGCCTTGGGGGCAGCGCACGCGGATCAGTGGTGCGGAAGACTACTGGGGCACTGGCTACACCGGCCACTGGTGGCATGAGAGTGGATTGAGTCTTGCGGTGTTCCGGCCTTATGATCCGAGGACTGGACGGTGGCCATCAAGGGATCCGATTGAGGAGAAAGGCGGTCTAAACATCTATCAATATGTATTCAACGGTCCTGTGATTGCTTCCGACGAATTGGGGCTTGATATTTACTTGCGTTCTGGTAACGCTGCTGCGCCGTGGTGGCAACCTGGCAATAGACAACTCCATCAGGAAGTTTGTGTTGACAGATGGAAAAAATGCTGCCCGGAAAATCCTGGCTCAAGCATTAAGGACGAGCGCAAAGTTTGTTGGTCATTCGGATTTACTAACTTCGGGTGGACAGCGCCTTCAATGACTTGGCTGGGTCGTCCAAGCTTCAATGCTGGAGGCCCGATGAAGGGCGAAGTTTATAGGACTGCTGACACAGGGTTGCATACGATAAAAACAAAGAAAACAACATGTTCAGAGGATTTGAAGTTTTGGTTTAAAATGTGGCTCATGGAAGGCAGGGTGGATACTTATAGTGTCGCGAGGCACAACTGCAGGATGTTTTCACAAATGATGTATAATGAGGGGCCGTGATTATTTCCCATGAAAATTGTCCTTCAAACATTGACATGGATAAGTCTAATTGGACTGGTAATGTTTCAATTTATAACCGTGCATCCTGATAAAATCCAATTTGTTCAAAGAATTCAGTTATTTTTATTGTTGTTCTTCACGATTGGGGCGCTTGGGCTTTTCAGGCAATATAAGAATCGAGGAAAAAGCAACAAATGTAACAACCAACAGCCGTGACTGGTCACGCTGCGCAAGAGCAAGAAAAAACCGCGGCAAGCTTCTTGAACGCCGGCAGACTGCGCGTCCGTACGATGTCCTTATCTCCCGACACCTCAACGGGACTCTGAGGGAAGGAGGGGGAAACGGGGGTCAGGGTGCAATTTCTTGACAAAATGAAGGATGCCATCACCCACCCCAATCTGCCCAGCCAATCCTACACCTACGATGCCGAGGGTCGCGTCCTCACCTGGACCGACGGCAGCGGCGGCGGCGCCCGCGTCACCGCCTACGCCTACGACGACGAAACGGGGGTCAGGGTGCAAAAAATTGACAAAAATGAGAACGAAGTTGCCAGAGATCAGCCAAGAATATATAATCCAAGCATCACAATGACTTCGCCACAAAAACTCTCCAGAAATAGAAGGCTGCAACCCGTCTCCAGCTTTTATCGAACGACTGATTTGTCAAGAAATTGCACCCTGACCCCGTTTTTTCGTCAAACATTGAGAAATTTGCAACGCAATGTTGAACAGGCATGCAAAACTAATCTTCGCTCATGTGAAGGGTTGACGTGTTGCTGTGATGTGAAAAAAAGAATGAATCGAAACCTCGAATGCATTACTGCTCGGACTCAAGTTATGTTGCAGTGCTACCCAAACAATCCCGATCCTGGTCATATTCAAGCTGTTCAAGAAGCCGCTAGGGCACTTGCGAAATGCCGTGCTGTGGCCGCCGCACTGGGCTGTAAATAAGATAATATCAGATTATGGCGATTGAGATCGACCCATTTTTAGCTGAGAAGATACATCGTCTAATCAAATCACAACAATTACCGCAATCCGTCTCCTTAACTATTGATCTCGTTGAATCGTCGGAGATAGAGTTATTTTTTCAAAGTGCCGACCCAAGGTGGGTCCGGTTGCAGGATTTGCAGGGGCCGAGGCCAAATCAGTTAGTTGCACAACTGACAAATGAAGCATTTTATTATCTTGCCCTTGGCTATCTAAGATTGATTAACGAGGGGAATAGTGAAGCTATAGAACTCTTATTAGAACAAATAAATTTAGGAAGCAGAATGAAATATTTACCCAAATACTTTAAGGATGTCATCAGCATGCTCGCTGATGTAGTAATCTGGGATTTGACGCCGGATGCTGAGAAAGCGTTAAAACAACTCTTGGAAAGAGTAAGCAATGGGTAAACGGGGTCATAGCGCCAAGATAAACACAGATAAGGAGGAAAAATGTAACAACCAACAGCCGTGACTGGTCACGCTGCGCAAGAGCAAGAAAAAAGCCGCGGCAAGCTTCTTGAACACCGGCAGACTGCGCGTCCGTACGATGTCCTTATCTCCCGACACCTCAACGCACGGGCCACCCACATCCAGCGCTGTCCTTGCCAACCCCAGAAGTTCTCCATGCGCATCTTTCAGCCAGAGAACGACCACGACAACAAGTCAGAGGCGCGACTTGCGCACGCTATGTCAACCGCATCCTCACCCCGAACCTCCGCCCGTCAACGGGAAAACAGTGTCAGCGAAGGGGGCCAATTTTGGCAAAATGAAGAGCCTCCCGCCACCAATCCTCCTGATTTCTTCACCCGTGTTTATAGAGTGGAATCCGTCGCGTGGCGAACCGGAGCATAGGAGGGCGGGACTCTGTTCCCGTCCATTCTTCCGCGGGCGGAGGCGGCGCGGAGCAGGGGGAGAAGGCGGTGGGCGGCGGGCTTCCCGAAACTCCGTGCTATCTCCGCCCGCAAAAAAGTGGGCGGGAATACAATCCCGCCCTCCAGGGATGCGCCAGTCGCAGGGCGATGCTTGAACCTTGAAACTCCAGGTAGAATCCGAAAGGGGAGCAGGGCAGGGCAACCGCTCGGCAAAAGGAGAACAGAGTTGCCAGCCACCCGCCAAGGGGCTATAACTTCCGGAACAGAAACGGGGGTCAGGGTGCAAAAAATTGACAAAATGAGAACGAAGTTGCCAGAGATCAGCCAAGAATATATAATCCAAGCATCACAATGACTTCGCCACAAAAACTCTCCAGAAATAGAAGGCTGCAACCCGTCTCCAGCTTTTATCGAACGACTGATTTGTCAAGAAATTGCACCCTGACCCCGTTTTTCTCGCTTAGCGGCGCCAATGGAAATTGATGTCGATGAGTTCTGGAAGTGAATCTCATTGCTTGGGGGAATTACTTTTTTATGATAAGATCTTTTTTTGCCACTCAAGCTGCTAGCGCAGCCGCTTCACTGATCGCGATTATATTGCTATCGGCCTTGTCTCAACGCTTGCCGGCAGCGACTGATTTTTTGGGCATAATATACTTTATCGCACCCATCAGTTTGGTGATTTTTATAGCTGTGTATTATCCATTCATTCACCCCATTTTTATTTCCAAACAAAGAAGTTTGGTGGGGTCTGTGATATTTATCGGATTGTGTGGCGGCATCGGCTGGAGTATTTTCTCCACGCTCCTAGTCGCATCACAGGGGGAGGGCGATCTGATCCAATATTTGGTGAAAGCGGTGTGGTTTGCATTCATGATGGGGTTTGTTTATGGCGGAATGTGGGGCGTGGCATTATTTTATTTTTGCCAAACTAAAAAATAAAATGTAACAACCAACAGCCGTGACTGGTCACGCTACGCAGAGCAAGAAAAAACCGAGAAACGGGGGTCAGGGTGCAAAAAATTGACAAAATGAGAACGAAGTTGCCAGAGATCAGCCAAGAATATATAATCCAAGCATCACAATGACTTCGCCACAAAAACTCTCCAGAAATAGAAGGCTGCAACCCGTCTCCAGCTTTTATCGAACGACTGATTTGTCAAGAAATTGCACCCTGACCCCGTTTTTCCCCGTTTTTCCGGCCAACGTCACCATCGACGGGAAGAACGCGCGGGTGTATGTGGACGGCACGTTTGAAGCCTTGACAGAAGTGGGGGCGGGGGTGCAAGATGTGGCTGTGGAAGCGACCGACAAAGCCGGCAACGTCACCAGCGAGACATGGCGGGTCGATAACGGCCCGGCCAGCGGGGCGGTGCCCACCCACGACCTTGAGGGCAACCTCTTGACGGACGGTCATTACATCTACACTTGGGACGCGAGGAACCGCATGACCTCCGTGACCGTCGGCGGCGATACTTGGACCTTCACTTACGACGGCCAGAACCGCCGCATCGCGGAGAGCAAGAACAGCACGCCTGTCCGTGAGTGTATCTGGCACGACACCAGTGTCATTGAGGAGCGCCTACCCAACGGCATCAAGCACCGCTTCTGGACCGGCGGCATCGAAATCCTTGATGCCAGCAACCAGCAAACCGGCAAACGCCTCCTTCTACACGATCACCTCGGCAGCACCCGCGTCATGGTGGAGGGTACAAGTGGAACAATCACGGCCAGCTACGACTATGCCCCTTGGGGACAGCGTGCGAAGATCGTTGGCGCGGAATATTGGGGTGCCGGCTACACTGGCCACTGGTGGCACGAGAGCGGGTTGAGCTTGGCGGTGTACCGGCCTTATGATCCGAGAACTGGTCGCTGGCCATCAAGGGATCCGATTGAGGAGAAGGGTGGAGTCAATTTATATGCCATTGCCTTGAATTCACCAATATCGTTTTTGGATTCATCTGGTAAGGCCCCGGTCGCATTCGCTGTGACTACAGCAATCACGAAAACTCATCGATGGCCGTGGGTTCCAGCCTCAGCTCTTGGCGTAAAAACTCACCACGCAGTGGTTGTAGACGACAACACCGGCGCTATCCTTAATGAGCACAAATTCACTGGCACTACCTTCGGCATTCCCGCTTCGTCTCGACTCGCTAGCTCAATCACATTGATAAATCCATGTTTCTTGAGGGTCCGAATGACCGGCTGGGCACAAAATAATGCAAATCCATTTTTGAACTCCATTGACTACGATCTCACGTTTACCGTGAACTCGCTTATAAGCCGTGTGGCTCTTCATGGAAAACACGACGGGTACCCTTCCTACACGGCATCTGCGCTAGGTGGCGCTTACGGTTTCCTAGAGATTGATCCGTCGCGCTTGGCTCCCCCAATGGAAATCGACGTATTCGAAAGATGGTAATTGTCATGCACATGTCAAACTGCAAGCTTGGGATCATTCAGCTATTTCTCCGAACACAAGTTGCAAGTCTGGCTGCATCTTTGATATTTGTATCCGGGCTCGCGCTTCTTAGCGGAGAAAAGTGGCATTGGAACGACTTCCTTGGCATGAGTCTTTTGGCGTCAGTTATTTCATTGGTTATTTTGATCTTTGTATATATTCCAATTATCAGGCCAATCCACGATGCCATCTATCGAACGGCTACCGGCTCTATCTTGTTTATGGCTTTCTGCGGTGCAATCGGTTGGGGCCTTTTCGCAACTATGCTGTTTGTGTTGTACCGCCAGGTGGATTTCGTATCCTTTGTCAAGGGAGGCCTTTGGTTCGCGCTTATGGTTGGCGCATTGTATGGGGCCGCCTGGGGGTGGTTGCTACGTTTGGGTTCAAACTCTCAAAAGTTAGAAGAGCAATGTAACAACCAACAGCCGTGACTGGTCACGCCGTGCAAGGAAACGGAAACGGGGGTCAGGGTGCAAAAAATTGACAAAATGAAGAGCATCACCACCGCCAACCCTCTCTCCGGGGAACACCGGCATCCTCACCGAGTTCCAATACCCGCTGGCCGGCATGAAGACGGTTTATGAGCGCCTGCCCGCCGCCCAGGACCGGCTCCTGACCGGCATCATCCACCACGCCCCTACCGCCGGGGGTCAGGAACGGGGTCAGGGTGCAATTTCTTGACAAAATGAAGGGAATGGGGTCAGGGTGCAAAAAATTAACAAAATGAAGAGCATCACCACCGCCAACCCGCCCGGCACATCGGAGGGCGGGGCTCTGTTCCCGTCCATTCTTCCGCGGGCGGAGGCGGCGCGGAGCCGGGGGAAGGCGGTGGGCAGTGGGCTTCCCGAAACTCCGTGCCATCTCCGCCCGCAAGAAAGTGGGCGGGAGTACAATCCCGCCATCCCAGGGAGGGGCGCTTTGCAAGCGGATGATCGGGCGCTTATAAAGCGCCTCTCCTTGGGTGGGGACTGTATCCCGGCTCAAGTGAGCACCGCCAGGGGCAGCGGCAGCGGCTGCACGCTGGAGTGCGGGCTTTGGAAGAAGTCCACGCGGCCTGTTGTCACGTCGTAGAGACAGCCGACGACGGCGATTTTCCCCTCGAGCACGAGTTTGTCCAGGGTGCTGCTGCGCTCGCGGATCATGGCCATCGTGCGCAGCACGTTGCGGCGCGAGACTTCGTTGGCGTAGGCGGTTTTTTCGCCCGGCTCCCAGGAGCGCGTTGATTTGAGGGTGGCGGGGTCGATGGAGAGTTGGATTTCCGAGATCAAGGTGTCCAGGTTGACACAGCCGGTGGCTTCGGCGGCGGTTTTTTTGCTGAGGAACAGGTCCACGGCGGCGTTCACCGCGCCGCAGGAGGTGTGCCCCATGACCAGCACGAGCTTGGCTCCGGCCACGGCGCAGGCGTATTCCATGCTGCCGAGCACTTTGTCCCGCGCGATGTTGCCGGCGATGCGGGCGCTGAAGATGTCTCCCAGGCCGAGGTCGAAGATCAGCTCCGCCGGTGTCCGCGAGTCGATGCAGCTCAGCACCACAGCCATGGGGAACTGCCCGGCGGCGGTGGAGCCCACCTGCCGGCCCAGGTCGCGCGTGAGCCGCTGGCCGGACAGGAAGCGCTCGTTGCCTTCCTGGAAGATTTGCAGTACGCGCTCCGGCGTCAGCGCGCTTTGCACGTCCCGGCTGGTGTAGTCCACGTACTGGATGCAGTCCTCCAGTTGCGGGTATTTGTCCTTGAAGCCGGTGAAGCTCAGGCCCACGCCGATGGCTTTTGATGTGGTGTCCCGGAAGTCGGTGATCAGCTCCAGCACGTCCGGGTCGATGTAATCGGTGTTTTGCGCGTCCAGCAGGATGTGCCCGCCGCGCTGCACGCTGCGCAGGGATTGCTCGAGCGAGGCGCGGCTGAGGAAGCTCACTTGGTTGGCCAGCACGATGTGCATCACGTCTCCGGTCGCGTGTCTTTCCATGATGCGGCGCACGGGCCGCCGCGCGTTGTTGTGCAGGATGAAGGTGATGGATACGGCCAGTCCGATGAGCACGCCGACGAGCAGGTCCGTCAGCACGATGGCCACGATGGTGATGATGAACGGCGCGAACTGGGACTTGCCCTCGCTCCACATCTGCCGCATCAGCGCCGGGCTGGCGAGCTTGAGTCCGGTCATGAGCAGGATGGCGGCCAGCGCGGCCAGGGGGATCTCATTGAGCAGCACCGGCACCAGCATCACGCAGCCCAGCAGCAGCAGGCCGTGCCAGACGGCGCTGACTTTTGTCTCCGCCTTGGCGTTGATGTTCACGCTGCTGCGCACGATCACGCTGGTCATCGGCAGGCCGCCGATCAAGCCCGCCACCACGTTGCCGGCGCCCTGCGCCAGCAGCTCGCGGTTCGGCGGCGTCATCCGCTGCTTGGGGTCGATCTTGTCCACGGCCTCGACGTTCAGCAGCGTCTCCAGCGAGGCGACGATGGCGATGGTGAAGGCGGCCAGATAAACCGTTGGATTCTCCAGCACGGACCAGTCCGGGAAAATGAGCGCGCTCTTGACGAAATCAGCCGGTCCCTGAGTCACCGGCACCGCCACCAAGTGAGAAGACTCGATCACCATATCGCCGCCGAACATCCGGTACAATTGGTTGATGCCCACGCCCGCGAGCACCACCACCAGCGGCGCCGGCACCGGCGACTGCTTGAGCTTTTTGACCTTGTCCCACAAAACGATGATGCCGATGGAGAGGAAGCCCACCAGCATCGCTCCGGGATGGATCGCGGAAATCGCGGCGGCCAGCTCTGAGAACGTGTTTTGGCCGTCCGGCTGGCGGAAGGATTTTTCCCCCATCGGGTCGGCGTCATAACCCAGCAGGTGCGGGATCTGCTTCAAAATCAAAATGATCCCGATCGCCGCCAGCAGGCCCTTGATGACACTCAAGGGAAAGAACGCGGAGATGAAACCGGCGCGAAACACGCCGAGCAACATTTGAATGATCCCCGCCAGTACTACTGCCACCAGAAACGCTTCAAAGGATCCGAGAGCGGCGATCTGCGCCGCCACCACCGCCGTCAAACCCGCCGCCGGACCGCTGACACTGGTGTGGGAACCACTCAACACCCCCACCATGATGCCGCCGACGATGCCGGCAATGATGCCGGCGATGGGCGGCGCGTTCGAGGCCAGCGCAACGCCCAGGCAAAGCGGCAGGGCGACGAGGAAGACGACCAGACCCGCGGTCAGATCTTTGGGCAGGGTGGCGGAGAGCGTGGGAGTTCTGTTTGGCATGCTTAGGATTTGGAATGATCCGCGGGGCATCCAAGTCGATTCCGATCACCACGCGGCAATAAGAAACGCCAACCAAGCCCAAACCACGATTCCAAAGTTTTGAATCAAACCTTAGAATTTGCCTAAACAGAGGCAACAGAGGCAAAATCTTCATTTTGTCTTCGCTTTCTCGCCTTATTCATTCTTATATAACGAACCGTCTGTTCGTCATTCGATAAAGAAGAAACTTAACTCGCCAGCCTCTTTGTTCCCGCCCGAACGAACGCTGTCTTTTCCGATACAAATCACCGCGGCATGCGGCGTACTTTTTTCAATCCCTCTCATGAACGGCCCCTTTCCCCCAAACCGTCATCTCAAAGACCTCATCGCGGGCGCCGTCGTCTTTCTCGTCGCCGTGCCGCTCTGCCTCGGCATCGCCCACGCCTCCGGCGTGCCCATCATCGCCGGAATTTTGAGCGGCATCATCGGGGGGATCGTGGTCGGCTCGATCAGCGGCGCGCAGATCAGCGTCTCCGGCCCCGCCGCCGGACTCGTCGCCATCGTCCTGGCCCAGATGGGGAAACTCGGCACCTTCGAGGCTTTTTTGTTCGCCCTCTTTCTCAGCGGGTTGATTCAAATCGCGCTCGGCGCGCTGCGCGCCGGCCTGCTGGCCAATTATTTCCCCACCAACGTCATCAAAGGCCTGCTGGCCGCCATCGGCATCATCGTCATTTTGAAACAGTTCCCCCACCTCATCGGCTATGACGCCGACTTCGAGGGGGAAATGGCCTTCCGCCAGCCGGATGGGGAGACCACGCTCAGTGAGATCGGCACCGCGCTGAGCGCCTACCTGCCCGGCGCCACGCTCATCGGCATCGCCTGCCTGCTCCTGCTGATCGTTTGGGAAAACACCCGGCTCAAAAAGAGCGTCTTCCCCGCGCCGCTGGCCGCGGTCCTGCTCGGTGTCATCATCAACGAGCTGCTCATCGCCACCGGCTCCTCATGGGCGGTGGGCGGCGCTCATTTGGTGCAGGTGCCCATCTTCGGCGGAGAACCCGGCTGGAATGACATTTTTCATTTTCCGGATTTCAGCCAGTGGGCGAACCCCGCCGTCTATCTCGGCGCTGTCACCATCGCCATCGTCGCCTCCCTGGAGACCATGATCAACATCGAGGCCACCGACAAGATCGACCCCTACAAGCGCTTCGCCCCGCAGAACCGCGAGCTATACGCCCAGGGCGCCGGCAACGCCCTGGCCGGCCTCATCGGCGGACTGCCGATCACCAGCGTGATCGTCCGCAGCACCGTCAACGCCGGCGCCGGCGCCGTCACCAAGCTCGCCACCATCACCCACGGCGTGCTGCTGGCGGCCAGCGTCTTTTTGCTGCCGCACTGGCTCAACAAAATCCCCCTCTCCGCGCTCGCCGCCATCCTCGTCATCACCGGGTACAGGCTGGCCCATCCGAAGCTCTTCCGTGAAATGGCCGCCGAAGGCCGCAATCAGTTTGTGCCGTTCGCCGTCACCGTCCTGGCCATCGTCTTCACCGACTTGCTCGCCGGCCTTTTCATAGGCCTCGTCACCTCCGCGGTTTTCATCCTTTACAGCAACCTCCAGCGCGGCTTCCACGTCATCCGGGAGAGCCACGTCGGCGGTCCCGTCACCCGGCTCCAGCTCGCCAACCAAGTCAGCTTCCTCAACCGCGCCCAGTTCGCCACCACTCTGGCGGATTTCGAAAAAAACGACCACGTCGTCATCGACGCCCGTACCACCGATTATATCGACCCGGACATCCTCAGCGTCATCCGCGAGTTCAAGAACGAGCAGGCACCCATGCGCGGCGTCGCCGTCAGCCTTGTCGGTTTTCGAGACCGCTACACCATGGAGGACGAGATTCAGTACGTGGATGTCAGCACCCGCGACGTGCAGGCCCAGCTCACGCCCGATGCCGTTCTGCAACTGCTCAAGGAAGGGAACCGCCGCTTCGTCTCCGGCCAGCGCCTCAACCGCGACCTCGTCCGCCAAGTGGACGCCACCTCGGACGGCCAGCATCCCCTGGCCGTCATTCTCGCCTGCATCGACTCCCGCATCGGCACGGAAATGGTCTTCGACCTCGGCCTCGGCGACATCTTTTCCGTGCGCGTTGCCGGCAACATCGCCGGCGCGAAGATCCTCGCCAGCATGGAGTTCGCCTGCAAGGCCGCCGGCGCCAAAGCCATCGTCGTGCTCGGCCACACCCGCTGCGGCGCCATCAAGGCCGCCTGCGACTTGTGCGAGACCGAGACCGATCCCGCCGCCGCCACCGGTCTGGCCAATCTCGGCGCGCTCACCGGCCCCATCGGCCATGCCATCCGCATGGAAAAAGAAACTTCGGAAAACCGCACCAGCATGAACGAGGGTTTCGTGGACCGTGTGGCCGAACTCAACGTCAAGGCCGTCATGGCTTACATCCGTGAAAACAGCTCCACCCTCGCCGAACTCATCGACTCCGGCCAAGTCGTGCTCGTCGGCTCCATGTACGATGTGAAAACGGGCCGGGTCGAGTTCTACGAAGGCGATCCGCAAGTGCCCGCGCACCCTCCCCCGCACGTTTCTCCCCGCTTGGCCTGACACAGGCGCGCCAGCGCGCCCTCCCCTGGAGGGTGGGATTGTATTCCCGCCCATTATTTCCTGTCTTGCGTTCCCCGGCGGGGGAGGGACTGAGATTTGGCAAGTCTCATCCCTTGGATTGAAGTAGTGGCTTCACCCGTGTCAATGATCGCCCGCAGGCTTGAATCCCAGCTCGCAGGCGCAGCCTTTCTTGGAGCGGGGATATGTTCCCGCCCATCCATTCCCGGTCTTGTGTTTCACCCGTGAGAGATTCATGCCGGGAAATGTAACGGACAAACACCCGATCGCACTCCCTTGAGTCGGCTTAAGTCATAGTCTTTTAATGTTAGATTTTTTAAAAGTAAAAAATCGGCTTTAACTTATATACATTCGCGAGAAGCCGGTAATTCTTTCACTATGACGAAATCACCATTCGTCTTTCCTCAATTTTTTCAAATTATTTATCGATAGCTTAGACAAATAATACTGTTGCCGCCGCCCGATTCTACGGTCCACGCCTCCCCATTCACCTCATGCAAGATACTCTGTTCCAGCGCCTCCTGTTTTTCATCAACCCGTTCGACGGACGCTACGAAGATTTGAAAAAGGCGGGACTCCATGGCGTGGTCAAGGATCTGACCGCCGGATTGGTCGTCGCCATGGTCGCCATCCCGCTGGCCATGGGTTTTGCCATGTCCTCCGGCCTGCGGCCTGAGCAGGGCATTGTCGGCGGCGCGATTGCCGGGCTTTTCGGCGCCTTGTTTGGCGGCTCCAAGTACCAGGTCTATGGCCCCACCGCCGCCTTCATTCCCGTCATCGCCGGCATGATGGCCATTTACGATCACGGCTTCCTCGTGCTCGTCTCGTGTGTCGCCGGGGTCTTCCTCATGATTTCCGGGTTGCTGAAGTTCGGCCGCATCGTTGAAAAGGTGCCGCACTCCATCGTCGTCGGCTTCACCATTGGCATCGCCATCGTCATCGCCTTCTCCCAGGTCGGCGAGGTTTTCGGTCTCAAGGAGAAGGTCGGTTATGGCATCATCGACCAGCTCACGGTGCTCGCCAAATACATCGGCCAGGCGAACATTTATGCCGTCGTATTGGCGCTCATCACCTTTGTGTTCTGCAAGTTCGCCATCAGGATTTCCCCTTTCATCCCCGGCCCCTTGCTCGCCCTGGTGTTCGGCTTGATCGCCGCCAAGACCTTCTTTTCCGGGCATGACCTCATCCTCATCAAGGACAAGTTCGGCAGCATCCCGCGCGACTTCTCCGTGGTCACCCCGCCCAAGATGCCGGACCTGCTCAGCGGCAAGGTCATTTTCGACATCATCTGGTACGCGGGCGCCATTTATGTGGTGGCCGCCATCGAGAGCCTGCTCTGCTCCCGTATGGCCGACCGCATGGCGGGCAACAAGGGGCTGCCTTACAATCCGAACAAGGAGCTTTGGGGCCAGGGTTTGGTGAACATCTTCACGCCGCTCATGAACGGCTTCCCGCACACCGGCGCGCTCGCCCGTACGGCGGTCAACGTCAAGCTCGGCGCCATTTCCCCGCTGGCCGGCGTCGCCAAATTCGCCTTCAAACTGCTGCTCGCCTACTTCATGGCGCCCTACCTGGAGCAGGTGCCCATGGCCTGCATCGGCGGCATCCTCCTCTACGTCGCCTCCGGCATGGTCAAATGGCACGAGGTCCAGGAAGTCTGGAGCATGAACAAATTTCACATCGCCCTCATGGCTTACACCGCCGTCATGGTGCCCGTGTTTGGTTTCATGACCGCCGTGGTCTCCGCCATCGCCCTCTATGCCATCCTCTACCGCTGGTTCGACAAAGGCCACACCGAGGAAGGCTGGGTGGACGACCACGAGACCAGTTAGCCGATGCCTCAAGCGGCGGCGGGGCGGGTTCTTGGCCTTTATCTAACGGCTTTTCAGCCGCGATCCGCGCTGGTGGAGCATAGCGGATTCGAACCGCTGACCTTCTCATTGCGAACGAGACGCTCTACCAACTGAGCTAATGCCCCATGCCGCGGAAAGAGAGTATTATCCAAAGCCTGCCCGCTGTCGAGCGGGATTTTTATTTTCACGCGCCCTCGCGTTGATGTCCAGTCATTAGGCTGGCGGGTGAGGGGAGAGTGTCAATTGGCCGGGTTTCAAGTGCAAAGAGAGAGGTTGGGGCGGGGCTTGGAACTGAAAATCCGAACCTTGAACCTGCCGGAGGAATGATCGGCTGAAGCTCGACTCCACTGCTCCAGAGTCAGCCATCATCATCGCTGAGACGAGCCGCCAGCCGCCGCTTTTTCATCCAGTGCGCGCCGGATGGCGGGCGAGTTCAGCGCCTGATACAGCCAGCCGGCCAAGATCAGCATCACCACGAGCAGAAGCGCGGTGATGTAAGGGCCGGGGCGTTTGGGCAGGGAGGGCATGGGAGGCGATCAAGGCGCGGTGTCACGGATGGACCACGCCATGCTTCCTCCCGCAGTTCCGCAGTAACCGGGCCGCAAGGTGATCTTGGTTTCGTCGCTGTTCGCGCAGACGATCATACTTCGCCTTTCAAACGCCGCCTCCTTCCGCAACACCAGGGTCTCCGCCTTCGCGCCCCAAGTGGCTTCCTCCGCGTAAGCATGCGTCGGCCAGACAAGGGAAGGGGAGTCTCCCGTCTGGCGCGAGCCATCAAGAAAAACGCGGCCAGACAAACGCTTGTTCCCGTCCTCCATCGGTTCGATTTTATCGGCATGAAGGGTCACATGCGGCGTGAGGGTGATGGTTTGCCTGCCGGTCACGCGTCTGGCTTCGAGGCTCCGGGTCAAAGCCAAGAATTCTTGTTGATCCTGCGACCGTCTTGCCGCCTTCGCTTCGGCCATTTCATTGGGGGAACTCACGCATCCCATGCCGGACAAGGCCGCCAGCAGCGAAAGGATTTGAAAGCGCGGCTTCATTTTCCTGAACATGCTCCCAGCTTGCCCGCTCAGTGGGGCGGGGTCAAAACAAAACACCGCCCGCCTCGGATCAAAGCGGATGGCATGAAAAAAGCCGCCGGATGCTCCGGCGGCTTGGTCTCATCCGGGAAAGATGGACGATCTTATTTTTTCTTCTCGCTGGAGCAGCAGGACTCGCAGTTTTCTTTTTTCTTGGCATTGCTGTCGCAGCAGTCGCCTCCGGTTTTACAGCAGTTGGCACAGGAGGCCAGGGCGAACGCGGAGGCGGCGAGGACGAGGGTCAGGAGTTTGTTCATGAATGGTTGTCGGTGGGTATTGGGAAAGAGAGAAGCCCGGGCCTCGCAGCCCGGGATCCGGTCAATTATTTGTAGGAGCGGCTGCCCATGTCAACCATGGGGGGCGGCGGCTGGTTGTTGTTCTTGGATGCGCAGGAGGTGAAACCGGCGGCCAGGACAACGGCGGCCAGGAGAGCAAAGATAGCTTTCATGTGGATAGGTGGTTCGTTTGTTGAGGTTCGTGATTTGCCCGGAGGACATCCCGCCTGGCAGTTCATTCCTAGACAAGATTGCCCGGAATGCAAACGATCTCCTTGTCCCAGGTCAAAGATTTCCACGAATTCACGGCCCGATCCAGACCGGGGCGCCTTCGGTGACGAGGTCGAAAAGCTCGATCACATCCTGGTTCCGCAGCCGCACGCAGCCGTGGCTGGCGGGCCGGCCGATGCGGTCCTCGCCGTTGGTGCCGTGGATATAGACGTAGCGGTCGAACGTGTTCGCATTGCGGGCCTCCAGTCCCTCGAGCCGCAAAATGCGCGTCAGCACCAGATCCTCCGCCGTGTCCATGCCCGGCTGCCAGACGCCCGCGGGCTGGCGTGACTTGAAAATGGTGCCCGGCTCCGCCCCCGCGCCGATTTTTTCCCGCACGACGAAACCGCCCACCGGAGTCTTGAAACTGCCCTCCTGAAAGCCCATGCCGAACTTCGAAGTGCTCACCGGCCAAGCTCGCACTTGGCGCTCGCCGTCCCACAGCGTGAGAAGCTGGTTGCTGATGGAGACTTCGATTCTTGGGCGCGTCAGTTGCATGTTGGATGAATGGGCTTACTGTCGTCCCCCGCCGGTTTTTTGCAACCGGCCGGTCCCATCCAACCCCCAGTCCTTACATGAGTCAACTCAAGCACGTCGCCATCGTCGGCGCCACCGGAGCGGTGGGCGTCGAAATGCTGCGCTGCCTGGAGGAACGCAACTTCCCCGTCGGCCAGCTCACCCTCCTCGCCTCCGCCCGCAGCGCGGGCAAGAAAACGACGTTCAAAGGTGAAGAACTGACCATCAAGGAACTGACCGCGGACGCCTTCACTGGCGTGGACATCGCGCTCTTCAGCGCCGGCGGCGGCATTTCCAAGGAGTTCGCTCCGCACGCGGTCAAGGCCGGCGCCGTGGTGGTGGACAATTCCTCCGCCTTCCGCATGGACCCGGACACGCCGCTGGTGGTGCCGGAGATCAACGGCGCGGATGCCAAAACGCACCGCGGCATCATCGCCAACCCGAATTGCACCACCGCCGTCATGCTCATGGCGCTGCACCCGCTGCATCAGGCCTTCGGCGTCACCCGCCTGTGGGCCTCCACTTACCAAGCCGTGTCCGGCACCGGCGCGCAGGCCATCGAGGAGCTGGCCCGCCAAGCCCATGCCTGGGCGCAAGGCGGCCGCACCGCTTGGGACGACGCCCGCCTGCCCGCCTCCGAGGTCCGCGTCTATCCCCACCAGATCGCCTTCAACGTGCTGCCCCACGTCGATTCTTTCCTCGACTCCGGCTACACCAAGGAAGAGATGAAGCTGGAAAACGAAGGCCGCAAAATCCTGCATCACCCCGGCCTGCGCGCGAGCGTCACCTGCGTGCGCGTGCCGGTCTTCCGCGCCCACAGCGTCGCGGTCAGCGCCGAGTTTGAAAAACCCGTGACCGTGGCCGCGGCCCGCGAAGTGCTGTCCCGCGCTCCCGGCCTGGATGTCATCGACGATCCCGCCCACAACCGCTACCCGCTGCCACTGGACATCGCTGGCAAAGACGCCTGCGCCGTGGGCCGCCTCCGCCTGGACAGCGCCCTGGACAACGGACTGGCCTTCTGGGTCGTCGGCGACCAACTCCTCAAAGGCGCCGCGCTCAACGCCGTGCAGATCGCCGAACTGCTGCTGGATTGAGGAGGGCGGGGCTCTGTTCCCGCCCACTTTTTCGCGGGCGGAGGCGGCGCGGAGCCAAGGGGGCAA
>CAZNKC010000017.1:0-44904 GCA_964573315.1 uncultured Verrucomicrobiaceae bacterium
ACGATGGCGCGGTCGTTCATCCAGGAGCCGAACACGGCGCCGGCGGCGCCGCGCAGTTGCTCCCACGGATCATCCGGGAAGCCTTTGCCGGTGCGCTCTTTGACCAGGGCTTTGAAGCGCTTCACGAGTTCCTTCTGGTCGTCGGAGGTAAGATCGCTGTCCACGATGTCCTTGTGATAGACCTCGTGCTTGAAGTTTTCGATGACGGTCTCGAAGGGTTCGTGATCCTCGCCCTCGCGCTTCTGCACGCCGAGCACCACGTCGCCGTACATTTGGATGAAGCGGCGGTAACAGTCCCAGGCGAAGCGTTCGTTCTGGGTGGCGTTGACCAGGGATTGCACGGTCTGGTCATTGAGGCCGAGGTTGAGGATGGTGTCCATCATGCCGGGCATGGAGTCGCGCGCGCCGGAGCGGACGGCGACGAGGAGGGGCATGCCTTTGGCATCACCGAATTTGCAGCCCATGATGCGTTCCATCTTGGCGATGCCCAGTTCCATCTGCCGCTGCAGCTCGGCGGGGTAGGTGCGCTTGTGCGCGTAGTAGTAGGTGCAGACTTCGGTGCTGATGGTGAAGCCGGGAGGCACGGGCAGGCCGATGCGGCTCATCTCCGCGAGGTTGGCGCCCTTGCCGCCGAGGAGAGCCTTCATGGAGCCGTTGCCGTCCGCTTTGCCGTCGCCAAAACTGTAAACGTATTTGACTGCCGGGTTGCCGCTGGTGGTGGATTTTTTTGCCATACTGAAATTCGGTCTTGGTTGGGAACCGATGGGATGTTTGATCGTGGGGTTTTGTTAGTGGGATGTGAAAGCAGAGATTTATAAACTTGTCACGCAAGACGCAAGCGCAAAGTTGAGGCAATGAAGCAAATTGGGCATTGACCTTTCCCGGCGATTTTTGATACGCTCACGGGTGATGACGTTGCGAGGTCTTGTCTCCGGCGGACGGTGACGGGCGCGGCGCCCTCGACAAATCACGAACCCATCAAGCGCCATGAAACACACCACCGCCATCCCGCCTGTCCGCGCGCCGCGCGGCTTCACCCTCATCGAGCTGCTCGTCGTCATCGGCATCATCGCCGTGCTCGCCTCGCTCGCCTTCAGCGTCAGTCGCTCCGTCATCGCCAACTCTCGCAAGGTGCAAACCAAGGCCGTGCTCACCGACGTGCAGACGGCGGTGAACAGCTACTTTACTGAGCGCCACCGGATGCCGCTTGCGGACGCGGGCGAGGAACCGCTGCGCATGAACCAAGGCAATGACCTCGTCGCCATCCTGCTCGGTGACGTGTCCGGCCCCGGCACGCCCAACCCGGCGGGCACGCCTTTCCTCCAGGCGCATCCGGCGAAGCGCGGTCGCGGCGGGCTGATCGACAACGACGGCGCGCCGCCTTCCCTCGTCGATCTCTGGGGCAACCCTTATTATATTGTCATGGACACAAACCTCGACGCACGCGTGCCCAACCCGGACCGGCAAAACCGGGACGCGGACATCGCTGCGGACGCCCCCGCCCACCTGCGCACCCGCGTGGCGGTTTTTTCCGCCGGGCCGGACGGGGAAAAAGGCACCCGCGACGACATCGTCTCCTGGCGTTGAGGCGGGCCGCCGGGCGCGCCGCGCAAAAATCCGTCCGCCGACACTGTTGACGCGGAGCGCTAAAATCCGATATAGTCGAAACAATTCCGGGCAGCGAGGCTGCGTCTCCTGGCTTTGAGCGAAGACCGCCCCGGCATTGTCCCATTAAAAAGAGAACGAAAAATCCATCCACGCATGAAAACCTTCCGTCTTCCCATCACCACGCGCCGCGCGCCGCGCGGCTTCACCCTCATCGAGCTGCTTGTCGTCATCGGCATCATCGCCATCCTCGCCTCGCTTGCCTTCCCCGTCACCCAGGCCGTATTGCAACGCGCCTACAAGCTGAAGGCGCAGGCCACGGTCAAGGATCTCCAGGTGGCCATCAACAGCTACGTCACCGAGTACAATCGTCTGCCCCAGCAAGGCACCGCCGAGGCTCCGATCCAAACCAACCAGGGCAGCCCGCTCATCGGCATCCTGATGGCCGAGGACTCCGGCTCCGGGCAAAACAACCTCAACCCGCGCGGCATCGTCTTCCTGACCGTCAACATGGCCAAAAACAACCGCGGCGGCTTGGTGGACGACGGCGGCCAGCTCTCCCTCCTCGACAACTGGGGCAACCCCTACTACGTCCTCATGGACGGCAACTACGATAACAAGGTCGCCAACCCGGACGTGCAAAGCCAGGATCAAAACGTCTCCCGCGGCGCTCCGCCGCAGCTCCGCACCCGTGTCGCCGTTTACAGCCTCGGCCCCGACGGCCAGGAAGGCACCAAAGACGATATCGTCTCCTGGCGCTGACCGCTTCTCCCCTTCCCTGAAATCTCAACCTCCGACGCCGGGCCACACGCCCGGCGTCTTTTTTCCATAACCCAAACCCGGCACACATCTCCCATGCTCCGCTCCCTCTTCTTCATCCTCCCGCTGTTCGCCTGCAGCCTCCTGCGCGCCGCCGATCCCGCGCCGCAACGCTTCACCCTCTCCGCCCGCGCCAGCGAACTCGACCCGCGCGCGAAACCGCACCCGGAGATCGGCTTCGTTTTTGAACAAGACGGCAAACCCCAGGACGCGCAAAACGCCGCCGTCGATACCCGCGTGCCCGCGCGCGGCAAGCTCGTCATCTGGCTCATGGGGCACAACGACGCCTTGTTCGAGCGCCTCAACGGCTACGGCCTGCACGCCATCCAGGTGCATTACGCCAACAAATGGTTCGGCACGCTCAAGCCCAAGGACCGCATGGCGCGCGGCTTCATCCGCCTGGAGGCCGCCATCGGCGAGGACGTGAGCGACCAGATCGACATCCCGCAGCCCGACGGCATGATGGAGCGCGCCTATCAATTCGTGAAGTGGCTGGCCAAGGAAAATCCGCCCGGCCAGTGGGAGCAATTCCTCACCGAGGACGGCGCCGGCATCCGCTGGGACAAAGTCATCATCAGCGGCAGCTCGCACGGCTCCACCACGGCGGCGCGTTTCGCCAAGCACGTCGCGGTGGATCGCGTGGTCATGCTGTGCGGCCCGCGCGACCAGGAACAGGACTGGCAGGGCATCCCCTCCGCCACCCCGGCCAACCGCTACTTCGGCTTCACCCACGTCCTCGACGGCGGCTGGACCGGCGACCACTACTGCCGCTCCTGGGAGCTGCTCGGCCTGCATCCCTTCGGCCCCATCGTCAATGTCGATGGCAGCGCACCGCCGTATGAAAACACCCGCCGCCTCGTCTCCGCCGCCGACGTCGGCGGTGACGCGAAGCGCGCGCACTCCTCGGTCACGCCCGGCAAGAACTCGCCGAAGGACTCGGACGGCCGGTTTTTGTTCGAGCCGGTGTGGAAGTACTTATATACCCACCCCGTGGAACTGACCGGCGAACCGGGCGAGATCGATCCCGATTGCAAAAAGGATCATCCGCTCGGCAAGTAGCTTCGATTGGCAATCGAAGCATTTGGCAGTGTCTCAGGCCGAAAATAAAGTGAGAGCTAAAGTCACCGCTCCCCCAAGGAGCGGCGGTTTGCAACCGCCTTCAAGAATTCCAAACCGGGGCACTGCCGAAGCTTGCTGGCCAATCGGATTCGACTGCCAGTCGAATCTACAGCGCCCCCGCTTGCAAAGTCCGCCATCCTCGCCACCGATAACCCCGCCGCGTGGTCTTCAGCTCCCACATCTTTCTGTTTTACTTCCTGCCGCTGGTCGTCGCGGTTTATTATCTTGCGCCGGGGTCTCTTCGTCATGTCTGGCTCACGCTGGCCAGCTATGTTTTCTATGGCTGGTGGAATCCATGGTTCACCCTGCTCATGCTCGGCTCCACCTGGATCGACTACGCCTGCGGCAAGGCCATCTCCGCGCCCGGCGCCTCCGCGCATCGAAAAAAAGCGGCCCTGCTGACCTCGATCCTCTCGAATCTGATCATCCTCGGCTTCTTCAAATACACCGCCTTCGCGCTCGACTCCGCCGACAAGCTCTCCCAGGCCTTCGGCGGCGGCGCGGTGGATGTGCCGGAGTTCTTCCGCACCATCATCCTGCCCGTCGGCATCTCGTTCTACACCTTCCAGTCGATGAGTTACAGCATCGACCTGTATCGCGGTCACGCCGCGCCGGCCAAGTCGTTCCTCGACTTCGCCTGCTACGTCGCCTTGTTTCCCTCGCTGGTCGCCGGACCCATCATCCGCTACGGCAGCATCGCGGAGCAGTTGCAAAGCCGCCGCCATAGCTTTCCCGTCTTCCTCGCCGGGTTCACCCGCTTCAGCTTCGGCCTCGCCAAAAAAATCCTCATTGCCGATGCCATGGGACCGATCGCCGATGCTGCTTTTGGAGCGGGGCAAGGCAGCCTCACCGCGCTCTCCGCGTGGGCCGGTGTCACGGCTTATGCCTTGCAGATTTACTTCGACTTCTCCGCTTACTCGGACATGGCCATCGGCCTCGGGCACATGTTCGGCTTCACCTTCATTGAGAACTTTGACTCCCCCTACAAATCCGCCAGCATCACCGAGTTCTGGCGGCGCTGGCACATCTCGCTGTCCACCTTTCTGCGCGACTATTTGTACATCCCGCTCGGCGGCAACCGCATCGGTCCGGTGCGCACCTACGCCAACCTGATGACCGTCATGCTCATCGGCGGCCTCTGGCACGGCGCGCAGTGGACCTTCGTCGCCTGGGGCGGCATCCACGGCCTCATGCTCGCCTGGGAGCGCCTCACCGTCCGCCACGGCTGGTTCACCGATGTCCCGCGCCCGTTCAAGGTCGCGCTCACCTTCTTCATCCTGCTGATCACCTGGGTGTTCTTCCGCGCGGAAAGCTTCACCATCGCCTGGCGCTACCTCGCCGCCCTGTTCGGCCAGGAAGCGCCCGCCGCCACCGCGGCCTTGCTGGAGGCGCGGTTGTTGAGCGACTTCAACCTGATCCAAGTTCTCCTCGGCTGCGTGTTCGCCTTCGCCTTGCCCAACACCCAGCGCATCCTCCGCGTATTCGTGCCGTGGAAAGCCGCCGCCGGCCTCGTCCTGCTCGTGCTCGCCATCGCCGTCATGTTCGCCCGCGGCCACAGCCCCTTCCTCTATTTCCAATTCTAAATAACAAATCCTGTTAATCCTTCCTTAATCCCGTCAATCCTGTCCCCAAAAAACTCCGTCCGCCAATGCACAACCCCTACGAGAACGAGCGAGACCTCACCGACTACCGCGTGAGCGCTGGCACCGCGCGCGTGCTCGGCGTGTTGTTCCTGCTCGTGCTCGTGATCCCTCCGCTGGCCGATCTCGCCGTCAAGATCGCCCGTGGAGAACTGGCGGAGTCGCCGTTCGTCCAGATATTCCGTTTCACCCCGTCGCCGGACCAGCGGTTCCGGGAGCATCTGTGGGCGGTGGAGCGCTCGCTCGACCAACTCCCCTATGCCAAAGCTCTGCGCCGGCAGACGCAGCAGCGCCTCACCCAGTGGGCGGGCGAAGGCAACCGGCGCGTGCATCCGGCGCGCAACGGCTGGCTTTTTTACCGGCCGGAACTGCAAGCCCTCAACGGCTGGGGACCGTTGCAGACCGAGCCCGCCGCCAACGTGATGAAAGACCCCACCCTGGCCAAGCTGCGCCCCGCGCGTGAGCGCGTGCTCGAATTCGCCGCCCAGCTCAAAGAGCGCGGCATCCCCCTGCTGCTCGTGCCGGTGCCGGTGAAACCCATGCTCTATCACGAGCACCTTTTCCTCAAAGGACCGGACGCTCCGCTCTATCACCCCGATCAATTGGCCTTTTATGACGAACTGCGCGCCGCCGGCATCGACGTGCTCGACCTCACCCAGCCCCTTTACGAGTTCAAAAAACGCCACCCCGTCTTCCTCAAGCAAGACACCCACTGGACCCCGGAAGCGATGAAAAAAGCCGCCGCGCTGGTGGCCGATCACATCAAAAAAACCTGGCCGGAATTGGCGAATCGAGACACCACCCCGCTCATCGACGCCCGCCTCCATGACCGCTCCGGCCTGGGCGATCTGGTGGGCCTGCTCGACCTCGCGCAGCCGGAAGCCCTGTTCGCGCCCGAGAGCGTGCAGCTTGTCTCCATCCAGGGACTGGACCCGGACCGCGCCGCGCCCATCACCCTGCTTGGCGACAGCTTCGTCAACATCTACACCGACCCCACGCTCGGCTTTGGCGGCGATGCCGGAGCCGACGCCGGTTCCGGCCAGGACACGCCGCCGATGATGAACGCCGGGTTCGCCCATCAACTCTCCCTGTCGCTCGGCCGGCCGCTCGACGTCATCGCCCGCAACGGCGCCGGCACCACCCAGACCCGCCGGGAATTCGCCCAGCGCCCCGACGACGAAGTGCGCGCCAAAAAACTCGTCGTCTGGGTCATCGCCTGCCGCGACCTGCTCTACTCCCCCGCCGCCGCTCGGGATGCCAACATCGTGTGGGAGTCCGTCACCTTCAATCCCAACAGCAGCCGCCCCGCCGCGGCCCCGGCTGCCGTGCCCAGCGAAGGCAAAGTCATCGTCGAAGCCGAACTCATCGCCAAATCCACCAACCAAAGCCCAGACGCCACCCCCTACATCGACGCCCTGCACACCGCCCTCTACCGCGTCACCCAAGTCGTCTCCGGCGACTTCGATCCCGCCGCCAACTGGCAGGCCATCCAGTGGACCTTCAAACAAAAACAAATGCAGCCCACCGCCGGCTTCACCCCCGGCAAACGCTACCGCCTCACCCTCATCCCCTGGGACGACCAAACCCCCCTCCACGGCCTCAACCGCAGTTCCGACAAAACCGACGAAGACGACTTCCTAGCCGAACGCTGGTTCGTCGAAGCCGCGGAGGAAAAGTAGCTTCGATTGGCAATCGAAGCCTTTGTGGCGCGGGCATTCTGCCCGTGAAAAGGAAAACCACGAATGGACACGAATAAACACGAATAGATTTCTGAAATAGCTATGGAGCGAGCAAAAGAGAGACGTTCCCGCAAGGCATGATGAACGCGAAAAAAAACGCAACCGCATGGCAGATCATCAAAGCCGCGCCCCGGCAGGGGCGCAAAAACATTCGTGTCCATTCGTGTCCATTCGTGGTTCATAAACCACCCGGCAACATCCCCCGCGCTCCTCCCGTAATGCAGAAATGAAACCCCTCCTCCCGCTTCTGCTGGTCCTGGCTCCGCTCGGCATCGTCTTCACCCTCGCGCAAACCGAAAACGCCGCTCCCGCCCCGTCCCCGCTCAAAGCCGGAGCCGCCCAGGTCATCATCACCCCGGAGACGAACATGTGGATGGCAGGATACGCCGGGCGCAAGAAACCCGCCGAAGGCAAAGCGCAGGAGCTTTTCGCCAAAGCCCTCGCCCTGGAGGATGAAAGCGGCAGCCGCCTCGTCATCGTCACCACCGACCTCATCGGCATCCTGCCCAGCCTGCGCGCCAGCATCGAGGAAAAAGCCGCCACCGCGCACCGGCTGCCGCCGGAGTCCCTCCTGCTCAACGCCTCCCACACCCACAGCGGCCCGGAATACCGGCTGCGCGAGGGACGCGAGCAGGAAGCTCAGGACTATACCGCCTTCCTGGAGGCGAAACTCATGGAAGTCATCGCCGCCGCCCTGGCCGATCTCAAACCCGCGCAAGTCTCCTGGAACCGCGCCCGCTGCGGCTTCGCCATGAATCGCCGCCTGCTCGCCGCCACCGGTTATAAAAACGCGCCGAACCCCGACGGCCCCGTCGATCACGAAGTCCCCGCCCTGCAAGTGCTCACGCCCGAAGGCGGCCAGCGCGCTGTGCTGTTCGGTTACGCCTGTCATAACACCTGCCTGGGCGACTACGAATACTGCGGCGACTACGCCGGCTACGCGCAGGAGTATCTCCAGCAGAACCGGTCCGGATTTGTCGCCCTGTTCCTGAACGGATGCAGCGGCGATCAAAACCCCTACCCTCGCCGCGGCGATGTCGTGCCCGGTGTCTCCGCTTTGGAACTCGCGCAAATGCACGGCCGCAGCCTCGCCAATGCCGTCGAAGTGGCCATGCAGGTGCCGCGCCGTCCCATCGGCGGCCCGCTGCGCTCCGCCTATCAAAAAGTGCGGCTCGACTATGCCCCGGAAAAGCAACGGCAGCCGCACGACTACCCCGTCCAAGTCGCCCGCCTCGGCGGCGCCCTCACCCTCGTCGCGCTCGGCAGCGAAACCACTGTCGATTACTCCCTGCGCCTCAAGCAAGAACTGAGCGCCACCGCCCCCGTCTGGGTCGCCGGTTACTCGAACGACTACACCGGTTACGTCCCCAGCCTCCGCGTGCTCAAGGAAGGCGGCTACGAAGCTCAAGCCGGCTGGGCCGAAGACGTGGAAGAACGCATCATCGGCAAAGTCCGCGAACTGTTCGAGGCGGTGAAGTAAGTGGGATCAGATAAGGGCGGTCTGAGCATCGGCGGAGGTCGCTGCCAAGCCCGCGGCAACGCGGATGGCTTCGAGTTCGAGGCGCAAATGCTTTTGGAACAGAGAAATGTCCGCGCTGTGGATGAGCAGATTCGCTCCCAGGCTCAGGAAGCGCACCTGCTGTTCCACGTCCCCCCAGAAATGAATGCCCGCGCCGATGCCGGCGGCGCGCGCCTTGCGGAAGATCGTCTCACAGGCGGCGAGGAAGCGGGGATGCTCCCATTGCTCCGGCACGCCGAGGCTGCACGAAAGATCGTGCGGCCCGATGAGCACGGCATCGATCCCGGGCACGGCGAGGATTTCATCCAGCGCCGCAATGGCCGGCGTGCTCTCGATGTTCACGATGAGCAGGCGGTTCGCCGCGCCCTCCCGGATGTAGGCGTCGAGTTCCGGCTCCGGCGACGCGCCATCGAGCATCTGCTCGAGCCGTTGGCCCTTAATGGGGCGCAGCTTCACCGCGCCGCGCAACGCCCGCGCCTGTTCGGCGCTCTCCACATAAGGCGCGATCACCCCCGCCGCGCCGCCGTCCAACGCCATCGTGGCCGCGTACGGATCCGGCGCGGGAATGCGCACCAGAGGCGGCAAACCGAGCGCCGCATAAGTCTGGCACATCCAGGACAGCGGCTCGCGGTCGAGCGCGATGTGCTCGGTGTCGATGAAAACGAAGTCCAAACCGCAGCCGCGCACCACCTCCGGCCAGCGCGGCGAAGGCGAGACGATAAGCGTGCCAAAGACCGGACGGCCTTCATGCAGGGAGGTGATGAGTTCAGAGGGAGACATAACGGATGCGGAATAAACGCGCCGCCCATGCCACGGCTTCCTGGTCAATACAACTGACCACAGCCTTTTTGGTATTGGGCAAAATCATCGAAGTGTGAGACTGGGGAAGACATGAGAACGGAAGTATGCCTCGTGCAAACCTGGAGGAAATCTCCACCTGCCCAGCAGAAACGACATTTACTTATCACAAGAGGCGTGGAGGATGAGTTTTGCAGGAGAAAGCAGAGGAATCGGAGAGATGAAAAAGCCTCTGCTGTCTCTGTTTCCTCCTGTAAAAACCAATTCCACTCATGTATCCCACCAAAGAAGAGCTTCTTAGCCTGTTATCCAGGGCCACTGCCATCACGGAGAGCGTGATTGGCGGAGCGATTGAGGTGCATCGTGACAAAGGGCCCGGCTTGATCGAGAGCATCTATGAGCGGTGCATGATGCACGAGATGCATTTGCGAGGATTTCAATCCGTGCAGCAGCGGGAAGTGGAGATTCGATACAAAGACCTCGTGTTTCAAGACACCCTGCGGTGTGACATGATCGTGAATGGATGCCTTTTGCTGGAGTTGAAGTCAGTGGCGGAGATTCTGCCCATTCACAAGGCGCAGACTCTCAGCTACATGAAACTGCTTGGCCTGCCACTTGGGCTGCTCATCAACTTCAACACCGGAAAACTCACGGACGGTGTTCACCGGCTCATCCTGCCTGGACTGAGGGTCTGAATGAGGTTTACAGGAGGCGTCAGAAAAAGCAGAAATGATTTGCTTGCTGAGGTTTACAGGAGGCATCAGAGGAAGCGGAGATGATTTGCTTGCTGACTTCCTCTGATCCCTCTGCTTTCTCCTGTTCCATTCCTTACGCCCCCTCCTGTTCAATCCAGCGAGTACGGGGGAAGTTTCACGCCTGAGATCGTTGTATTCGAGAACCTTGAATCCGCGCCGGCGCCTGCTATTCTCAATCATGCTCCATCTCCTCAAACGCCACCCCTGGGCGGTGACGGCGCGCTTTGAATGGGTGTTGGCGCTGGTGTTCGCGGTGCCGGAGGAGACGGCGCGGGCGCTGATGCTGCCGGGGCTGGAGCCGGATTTGTATGAGGGGCAGGGCTTTGTGGCGGCGGCGTTCGTGCAGACGCGCAAACTGCGCCCGGCGTGGATGCCACGCTGGCTGGCGCAGGATTTTTTCCTGGCCGGGATGCGGGTGTTCGCGCGCGCGCGGCTGGCGGACGGGCGATGGGTGCGCGGGTTGCGCATTCTCGGCAGCGCCACGGACAGTTGGCGGATGAAACTGGCGGACTCTGTTTTGAGCCACTACCGCTACGAAAAAATCCGGGTGGTGGCACGGCGCGCGGATTCGCTGCTGGAACTGGCGGCATTCGATCGCGACGGCACGGCGGCGGTGAAGCTGCGCGCCGACTTGACGCCCGCTGACAGCCCGCCGCCGGATTCTCCTTTTCCCGACCTGCGCACGGCGCGGCAGTTTGCGGGGCCGATGCCGTTCACTTTCAGTTATGAACCGGAGACGGATTCGTTGATTGTGGTGGAAGGCGCGCGGCAATCCTGGACGCCGCGTCCGGTGCGGGTGGAGGTGGAGACGCTGCGGTTCTTCACCGGGCCGCCGTTTGCCGCGCCGGGCTGCCTGCCGCCGCTGGCGAACGCGTTTTTCATCGAGCAGGTGGATTACCATTGGAAACCCGGCGTGCTGGCGCCGGCGCATCCGGCTCAGGCGTCATGAAAATCCACGGCGGCTTTCAAGGCGCTTGGCAGATCGTGCGGTTCAATCCGTGGTTTTATACGGCGGCGCTGGGCTTGAGCGTGGCAGGCGCTTGGCTGCGGCCTTGGATGTGGGTATCGGGGTTTTGGGGCTGGGCGGTGCTGGTGGGATATGCTCTGGCGGCTTGGTGGACGCTGGCTTCGCTGGTTGTGTCGCACTGGGTTTATGATCGCTCGGACTGGCGGCGGGGTGATTGGCTGCGCGGTCTGGAAGGTTTGCGGTCGATGCGGCGTCTGCTCAATGTCCATGCCGGTTTTGACGAGACCACGGAGCGTTTGCGCGCTTGGCTGTCCGACGCGGAGATCGAATCGCTGAGCCTGTTCGATCCCGCGCGATTGACCGAGCGCAGCATTCATCGCGCTGCGGCGTATCGTCCTTCGCCCCCCGGTGAGTGGAAAGGCTCGCCCGAGGCTTGGCCGGTCCCGGTGGGTGGTTATGATGCCGTGCTGTTTTTGCTGTCGGCCCACGAGTTCCGCCGTCATGAAGAGCGCGCCGGTTTGCTGCGCCGCGCCCGCGAGAGCTTGGCGGCCCAGCCAGGTTCGCTGGTCGTGCTGGCGGAACACGCGCGGGACACGGCCAATTTCATCGCCTTCGGCCCGGGACTTTGGCATTTCCATTCCACCGGTGCTTGGCGCGCGGCTTGGGAGGAGGCTGGATTCGAGATGACGGAGGCGTTGCGGGTGACGCCGTTTTTGCGAGTGTGGGTGCTGCGACCTGTCCTGTCATAACCCATGAGCGATTTCCATTTGCATCGACCTTCCACGGAACGCATCCCCGCGTCCGCGCGCTGGCTGCTGCGGCTGGCCATCGCCGGTGTCTGGTTGTATCAAGGGTTGTGGAACAAGTTTCTTGTGGTGAGTGTTTTCGCCTGGGATGACCGGCACTTGCAGATCATGACGCAGACGTTCGGCGACAGACTCGGCGGTCTGGCGTTGCATGGCTTGGCGGCGCTGGAGACGTTGATCGCGGTGGCGGTGTTGGCTGCTTGGCGGCCCATAACGGCGGCTTGGGCGCAGATCGTTTTGTTGGTTGGGATGAACACGGCGGGCATTTGCTTCGCGGCGGCGGACATCCCGGACATCGGGGGCATGATTACGATGAACTTCGTCTTTTGCGTGGCAGTCTGGATCAACGGACGGCTTTCGCTGATTGCTCATGAATAAGGGATCGTGGCAACAGGCGCGGCTGCGCTTCGGCGGCGGCGGGCCGATGTTCGGCTGGATGCACGAGGATGCGGAAGCGGAGACGGCGTTGATCCCCGTCGGTGGCAGCGCCGCGTGCGTGCTGTCGGCGGGCGACGTGGCTTTTGCGCTGTTGCGGGCTGGGGCGCGGGAAGTGGTGGCGGCGGACCCGAGTCCGCTTCAGCACGAGTTGGTGAAGCTCAAGCTGGCCGCTGCCAGACGCGGGGATGGCATCCGGCAGGTGTCGGATCAAAAAGCGGGTGAGATTTTGGCCAGCATGGATCCCGGTGCGTTGCCGCATTCCTGGCATCGCCGTCCGATGCTGGCCGCCGGATCGGTGGACGCACGCCTGCGTTGGATTGCGCGCCACGTGACGCCGCTGGTGGCGGGGCATCCGTGCGGCAAGGCGGATTGGCAGGCGGTCTTCAAGCGCAAACGCTGGCGTCTGGCGTGGAGGCTTTTGGCTTTGGCCGTGCGGTGCGTCTTTCCGCTCTGGTATCGCCGGCATTTGCCGGGGGATTTCATCATGCGGCTGCGACAGCGGTTTGAAAGCTGCTGCCTGCGGGATGATGCGGAGACGAATCCGTTGCTGCGGCGCCTGCTGAGCAGAACGGTGGGAGGCGGGGAGGATGAGATTTGGATGCCCGCATGGCCTCCCACGGAGCCGGCTCTGTTGGACCGCCTGCATCTGCATGAGGGTGTGCTCGGCGATCTCACCACGGCGGGTCCGTTCGATATGGTGGCGGCTTCCAACATCCTCGACACCCGGCCTGCGGCGGAAATCAACGATCTGCTGGCGGCTTTCCGCGCTGCCGTCGTGCCGGGCGGCTGGCTGGTGCTGCGCTCACTGTTTCGCGAGGCCGAGGATTGGCCGGAGCCGCCGCCGAACTGGGTGTTGGATTCCCGGCAAACACATAAACTGCGGCAACGCGACCGCTCGCCTTTCTGCCAAATCTCGGCGGTTTTTCAAAGGCGGTAGGCGGAAACATCTGTCTCGCAGAGCCTGATGGATGCCCGGCTTTAAGCCCAAGCTTAATACTTAATTTAAAAATCAATATCTCAACAAGCCCCATCCAGGCATGGGCATGGCCGCTTCGGCACCCCGCAGAAATTCCCATCAATCATGGCTGTTCAGTCCGGCCCGTGTCTGCTATAGATGATGCCTCACAAACACCCAACCCTGTTTTTCTCATGGCCCAGGCAATCATGGATCCCGAAGAAGTGCGACGGTTCGCCAAGGAACTGAAGCGTTTCAATGACGACCTCCAGGCGCGCGCGCAATCCCTGCACACCCGCTTCGCCAACCTCTCCTCCACTTGGCAGGACCAGGAGCACGAGAAGTTCGCCGAGGAATTCGTCTCCACCATGAAGGCGCTGAAAAAATTCACCGAGGTCTCCGAGCGGCACACCCCCTTCCTCCTCCGCAAAGCCCAGCGCATCGACGAGTACCTGAATCAGCGCTGAGCCGGCTCAATCCGCAATCTCCAATCCGCATTCCGCAATGCAAGAAGCCCGCGTTCGCTCCCTCGATGCCCTCACCGCCTGGCGCTCCAGCTTGATCGTCTTTCAGACCAAGGCCCGTCGTGGCGTCTCTCAAGTCACCGACGAGGTCAAGCGCATGCGCCAATGGCTGGAGACCGTGCAGCGCCCGCATTGGGAAATGGAGATCAAAAAACGCTCCCGCAAGCTGGACCAAGCCAACCAGGAACTCATCACCGCCCGGTTCTCCACCCTGCGCGCCACCCTCATGACGCAGGAGCAGGCCGTGCGCAAAGCCAAGGCCGCCCTCGCCGAAGCCGAAGACAAACTGCGCAAAACCAAACGCTGGTGCCAAGACTACGACCGCGTCGTCCAGCCGCTCACCAAGAAACTCGAAAACCTTCACTACTACCTGGAGAACGACCTCCCCAAAGGCATCCACCTCATGGAACAACTCGTCCGCGCCCTGGAAGGGTACACCCAGGCCACGCTCGACACCTCCGCGCCCGCCGCCGCCGGCGAGGCGTAAAATCCGAAGTCCGAAATCCGAATGCAAGCAGCAAAGACAAAGCAAAAAGTACCACGCCTCTCCGAGGCGTGAGAACCAAGCCCGGTCACGCCTCGGAGAGGCGTGGTACTTGATACTCCCCATCTCCCCCTCGCCCCATCCCTCTTTCCCTCCATCCCCATGCACCGCGTCTCCGCCTCCACCATCGACGAAGCTGTCAAGGAACTGATGGCCGACTGGCATCACACCCGCGACACTTGGCGCGATCAGCAAGCGCTTGCTTTTGAGAAGGATTTCCTCGAAAAGCTCCCTGCCCTCGCCACCCAGGCGCGCGGCGCCGCCGAGGAGATTGATGCTGCATTCCGCAAAATTCAGAGCGATTGTTCCGCCCAAACCTGATCCCCCCTTTTCCCGACCTTGAGCGCCCGCCAGACCCTCGACCTCCTCCACGATTTCCGCCGCCAAGCCGCCGGCGTCGCCACGCGCGAGCAGGCGCTGGCGAAAGACCTGCGCACCCGCCGCTTTGCCGTGCAACGGCGCAAGGAGACCGCGCAGGAAACCCAGCAGGCCCAGCTCGAAGCCGCCCGCCAGGAGATCGACGCCGCTTACGGCGCCACCGCCGACAGCCTGCGGGAAAAGTACGAGCAGCGCCGCCACCGCGTCGAGCGCGTCACCAGCACCTCCCGCCGCAACCTCGCCAAACGCGTCGAGGAAGAGCGCTCCCGCTACCTGGGCCGGCTCCAGTTCCGCAAGCGCAAGGCAGAAGCCGCGCACCAAACCGAATGGAACCGGATCGAAAGCCGCCTCAGCCAATGGGAGGAAGGTCTCGCCGAAGCCACGCAGCAGCTCCGCCTCCTGGAAAAACGCGCCCGCATCGCCCTCGGCAGCCACGGGCGCTTGAAAGCTCTGCTGCCGTCCGCGGGCGCTCCCGCCACCGCCGAGGAACCCGCCAAGGAATCCCGCGACACCCTGCTCGCCACGCTAAACCGCCAGCTTGAGGAGGGCGAGACACGCCTGCGCGCTTGCCTCTCCCACAGTCTGGCCGGTATCTTCCGCACTGTGCCTCTGACCGCCGCGCTCATCGCCGCTGTGGTCATCGGCGGCATCGTTGCCGCCGCGCTCAGCCCCGAGCCCTCGGCCATCCTCATCGGAGCCGCCACTGGCGGCGGTCTCGTCGCGCTCACTCTCTTGCTGCACCTCGTCAGCGGCAGCCAGGTCCGCCCCGATGCCGCCCGCCTCGCCGAAACCCTCACCGCCGCCCGCGCCACCGAGTCCGCCATCCTCGGCAGCCTCGCCCAGCTCCGCGAGAAGGAAAAGACCCGGCTCGACCAGCAACTCGAAACCGAACGCGCCGCCGTCCAGAAAGACTGGGACAACGTCGATCAAATCGCCGCCCAATTCGAAACTCGCGCCCGTGCCAAGCTCGCCGAGCAGCCCCAGCGCGTCCTTGCCAAAATCACCCGCGCGCTCGACCGCCGCCTCCAGGCCGTCGAAGCCGCGCGGACCAAGAACCTCGCCGGCATCGCGCAAGAGCTTTCCTCCCGCTCCTCCGGCACAGGCCAAGTCATCGAGGCGGAACTCGCCAAACTCACCGCCGAGGAAGACCAGCGCCAAGCCGGACTCGTCGCCGACTGGCAAAACAGCGTCCTGCCTCTGCATCAGCGCCTCGCCGGCCTCCAAGCCGACCCCGCCCTGCAAGCCCGCGTATGGACGGACGCCGCCATCGCCGCCTGGAATCCGCCCGCCGTTTTCCCGGAAGAAATCCGCCTCGGCCAGCTTCAACTCGACCTCGCCGCGCCCGCCGGCTCCCTGCCGCAGCACGACGCCCTCGCCCTGCCCGGCGGCAACGGCACGCAACTGATTCTGCCCCTCACCCTCGGCTTTCCCGACTGCGGCAGCCTCTTCATCGAGACTGACGGCTCCTGCGATGAAACCGTCGCCGCCGTCCTCAACCAAGCCATCCACAGCATCCTCACCGCCAGCCCCGCGGGCAAAGCCGCCTTCACCATCCTCGACCCCGTCGGCCTCGGGCAAAACTTCGCCGGCCTCATGCACCTCGCCGACTACGAAGAGCAGCTCATCAACCGCCGCATCTGGACCCAGCGCGACCAGATCGACGAACGCCTCGTCGAACTCAACGAGCACATCGAGAAAGTCATCCAGATGTACCTCCGCAACGAGTACGAAACCATCACCCAATACAACGAGCACGCCGGCTCCGTCGCCGAAAAATACCACTTCCTCGTCATCGCCGACTTCCCCGCCAACTTCACCGAGACCGCCGCCCAGCGCCTCCAGAGCATCATCCTCAGCGGCGCGCGCTGCGGCGTCTTCGTGCTCATGCACTGGAACCGCCAGCAAAAAGCCCCAGAAGGCTTTGTGCCGGAGGAGTTCCGCCAGAGCGCCCTCTGCCTGCGCCGCACCGCGCAAGGCTTCGTCACCGATGAAGCGCTCACCCAAGCCGGCGCCACCGTCATCCTCGACCAGCCGCCCGGCCCCGATCTTGAACTCGCCCTCGTTCACCGCATCGGCAAAGCCAGCGTCGATTCCAACCGCGTCGAAGTCCCCTTCTCCACCATCGCCCCCGCGCCGGACGCTTTGTGGGCGGACACCACCACGCACGAGTTGCGCGTCCCCATCGGCCGCACCGGCGCCACCAAGCTGCAATACCTCGCCATCGGCAAAGGCACCCGTCAGCACGCCCTCTTCGCCGGCAAAACCGGCTCCGGCAAATCCACCCTCTTCCACGTCATCATCACCAACCTCGCCCTCCATTGCAGCCCGGACGAGGTCGAGTTTTACCTCATCGACTTCAAAAAAGGCGTCGAGTTCAAATGCTACGCCGAGAGCAAACTCCCGCACGCCCGCGTCATCGCCATCGAGAGCGACCGCGAGTTCGGCCTCTCCGTGCTCCAGCGCGTCGATGAAGAATTGAAACGCCGCGGCGACCTCTTCCGCGCCCTCGGCGCCCAGGACATTCCCGGTTACAAAAAAGCCGGCGGCAAGGAGCCCATGCCGCGCTGCCTGCTGCTCATCGACGAGTTCCAGGAATTTTTTGTCGAAGACGACACCGTCTCCCAGACCGCCTCCGTGCTCTTCGACCGCATCGTCCGCCAGGGCCGCGCCTTCGGCATCCACGTCCTGCTCGGCTCCCAGACCCTCGGCGGCGCCTACACCCTCGCCCGCGCCACCCTCGGCCAGATGGTCATCCGCGTCGCCCTCCAGTGCAACGAAGCCGACGCCCATCTCATCATGGATGAAAACAACCCCGCCCCGCGCCTGCTCACGCGCCCCGGCGAGGGCATCTACAACGACGCCGCCGGCGCCGTCGAAGGCAACAGCCCCTTCCAAGTCGTCTGGATCGGCGACGAAGAGCGCGACCGCTGCCTGCACCAGATCAACGATCTCGCCGCCGCGCGTCATCTCGACCGCGAGCCCCCCATCGTCTTCGAAGGCAACGCCCCCGCCGACGTGCGCGAGAACACCCGCCTCGCCGCCGTCCTCAAAACCCGCCCCGACCAAGCCCCCGCCATCCCCGCCGTCTGGCTCGGCGCGCCGAACGCCATCAAAGGCCCCACCGAAGCCGCCTTCGCCCGCCAGAGCGGCAACCACCTCCTCATCGTAGGCCAGCGCGAGGAAGCCGTCGCCACCCTGCTCGGCCTCTCGCTCATCGCGCTCGCCGCCCAGCATCCGAAGCAGGACGGCGCGCGCTTCGTCTTTTTCCACAGCGCCGCCCCCGGCACCGCCGACGCCGAATTTTTGGAAGACATCTTCCCCCGCATCCCGCACGGCGTCACCCTCGCCCGCGCCCACGAAGTGCAGCAGGTCATGACCGACCTCCACGACGAACTCCAGCGCCGCAGCAGCGAAGGCGCCACCCACGCCCCGCCCGTCTTCGTCTTCGTCCACGGCCTGCACAAATTCAAAAAACTCCGGCACGAGGACGACATGGACTTCTCCTTCAGTAGCGGCGATGACGACGCCGGCCCGAAACCCGGAGCCATGTTCAGCACCCTCGTCACCGAAGGCGCCGCGCTCGGCATGCACCTCATCACCACGCTCGACACCTACAACAACGTCTCCCGCTGCCTCAGCCGCAAAGCCCTCACCGAGTTCGAGATGCGCGTCGTTTTCCAAATGAGCGCCAACGACAGCGCCAGCCTCATCGACAGCGCCAAAGCCGCCGACCTCGGCCTCCACCGCGCCCTCCTCTACAACGAACAGCAAGGCTCCCTCGAGACCTTCCGCCCCTACGCCCTTCCGCCCGCCACCTGGATCCAAGAAGCCACCGCCGCACTCGCCTAAAGTGGCGCAAGCTTCCAGCTTGCCCGAAACCAACAAAAAATCCCGCTCTCATCCCGCCCGCCATTGCCGGTTGCACCGCCGCCCTCCGGCATGATATTTCAACCCAGCCATGCTCACCTCCCTGGAAATCGAAAACTTCAAATGCTTCCGCCACCTCAAGATCGAGAAACTGGCGAAGGTGAATTTGTTTGTGGGAGAAGGAAACTCGGGGAAGACCGCTTTGCTTGAGGGATTGTCCCGCATAGCTTATCATCACCCTCCTGCTAGAGTGGAGGAGCTTCGCCTTTTGCCTCTAGATTCGTTTCGCAATGTCGCAAAGGGAGCAGAGGAGGAAGCGAGCAAATGGCTCCAGACTGATCTGGACGGCAGCTATTCTGCCCAACTTGTCTATAGAAGTTCAACCGGCCGCGACTACCAATGGCCTCCCTCAGAAGATGAGAAAATACGTTCAGGCACCAAAGCAGGGAAGGCCGCGCCTGATGTGTCGGTTGTGCCAACAAAGCGGTTGAGCCCGGATGAATTGGCCCGCCGTTTCGATCATTGGACTCTTCGAGAACAAGACGAGCTTAGATTCGTTGAGTTCTGCAAATCGATCGACGATAGAATCCGAAGTATTCGCCCCAAAGAGCACACCGGCGTCCGCATGTTATACGTTAGTATCGGCCTGCCGGAACTCATCCCGCTCCCCCTCCTCGGCGAAGGTCTCAACCGCCTCATCGAAATCTACGGCGCCATCATCGGCGAGGGCGCGAACATCGTCCTCATCGACGAGATCGAAAACGGCCTGCACTGGAAGGCGCTGCCGAAGGTTTGGCAGGGCATCCGCGCCGTTGTTGATTCGGAGGACGTGCAAATCTTCGCCACCACCCACAGCCTGGAGTGCATCAACGCCGCCGTCGAGGTCTTCAAAGGGCCGCCGCTGGATGATCTCGCCGTCCACCGTCTCGAACGCCGGGAGGACGGAGAAATCCATTGCGTGACCATGGATGAGACCACACTGGAGCAAATGCTCGAAGGAGGGTGGGAAGTTCGGTGAAGACGATGAAGGACGCACCCAACTCGATTGACAAACGCTGCATTCTCTTGGGCGAAGGCGAAGAGGAGGTGGAATTTTTCTCCGCGCTGCTCTTGGAAATGGATTTGGCGGATCAGGTGCAGGTTTTGCCTTATCGCGGCAAGAGCAAACTGGCCGCTTTCTTATCCACCTTGCCCGCCCTGCGTGGATTCGATCAAGTGAAACGCATCGCGATCACCCGTGACGCCGACGATGATCCGGCAGGAGCTATCGCCAGCGTTGATTCGGTCGTAAACGCCGCTTCCGAAGAGGTTCGTTCACACTTCTGTGGTCGTTTCATCCTGCCGGACAACGCAAACCCCGGCGCGCTCGAAGCGCTCTGGCTGGCCTCCTTGGAAGGCTCTCCTTACTCCCCCTGCGTGGAGCAGTTTTTCGCTTGTATCCAGAATCAAGGATGGACGCCATCCCAAACCTTCGCCAAAAACGACAAGGCCCGCGCCCAAGTCTTCATCGCCACGTTTGACACCCCAAACGATCGCTTCGGTCATGCCGCCTGGCACGGACGGAAAGATCCCGGCAAACCCTGGATGCGCGAGAAATGGATCGACTTCGACCACCCCGCGTTTGACGCTTTGAAGCAGTTCCTCCGGGAAGCGTTTGAAGGATGATTCCCAGGCAGCACGGCGAAGCCACCGCCCAGCGCCCACCACACGCGGCGGTTGGTCCGGCGATCCGAATCTTCCGGAGCGGCGTCTTCATCTGCGGCTGATGGGAGGGGCGTCACAGGTCAAAGAGGGCGCGCGCGTTGCCGCCGAGGATTTTGGCGGCGGTGGTGGCGGGGAGGTTGAGGCTGCGGAGGGGGGCCAGAATTTCCTGCGGCTGCACCCAGGGATGATCGCTGGAAAAAAGCAGCCTGTCCTCGCCGCTGAAGTCGAGGGCGAAGCGCATGGCCTCCGGCAGCGGGGAGACGATGTCCATGTGGATGGAGCGCAGGTACTCGCTGGGTTTTCGCCGGAGGTTTTGCGGGCCGCGCTTGAGCACGGTGAGCTGGTGATCCATGCGGCCGCAGATGTAGGGCAGCGTGCCGCCGAGATGCGGGCAGACGAGCTTCAACTCCGGATGCCTGTCCAGCAGGCCGGCGGCGATGACGCGGGCCAGGGCGATGGTGTTTTCAAACATGTTGCCGAGCGTGCTCGTGAGTTCGTAGCCCTTCACCTGTCCGGTGGTCATCGGCATGGCGGGATGCAGCAGGATGGGCACGCCCATCTCCGCGGCGCGGGCGTAGAGCCAGTGGAATTGCGGCTCGTCGCACCACGCGCCGGCGAGATTCGTGTACAGCAGGATGCCTTTGAAGCCCAGCTCCCGCACGCAGCGGTCCAACTCCGCGGCGGCGGCTTTTTCATCCTGCATCGGCAGCACGCACAACCCGCGAAACCGTGCCGGATGCCGCGCGATCACCGCGGCGAGCGAGTCATGAATCAACCGCGCCACCGCCGGGCCGTCGTCACCGAACCATTCGGGGCCGGGGTCGTTGGTGCTGAGCAGGGTGATGTCGATGCCGGCGGCGTCCATCGCCGCGAGCTTGGCCTCGACACTGGTGTAATGCTCCGGCACCTTGCGCAGCCAGTCCCCCATCTTGAGGAAGACCGTGCCGTCGCGGTCATAGACCAGCGGATCGGTTTGGCGCCGGCGCATCATGTCGAGCACCTCGGGAAAGAACAGATGGCTCTGGCAGTCCACGACGAGCGGTTTGGCGTCCGTTTGCGCGGCCGCGCCAGCGGCGTTCAGCACGGTGGTGAGTCCGGCGGCCTTGAGGAAATGGCGGCGCGGGATGGCGGGCGGCGGCGGGGTGGTCATGGGCGGTTCGTTGGAAACAAGATTGCCACCGTGTTTTATCGGCCTCCCCCGGCGCGGAGTCAACACACCCATTTCATACGCCAACGCGGTTGACTCCGCGCCCGGCGCTTTTAGCCTGCGCCGTCCCCTCATGCTCACCAAACGCATCATTCCCTGTCTCGACGTAAAAGAAGGCCGCGTGGTCAAAGGCACTCAGTTCCTCGACCTGCGCGACGCCGGCGATCCCGTGGAGTGCGCCGGAATTTACAACCGCCAAGGCGCCGACGAACTCGTGTTTCTCGACATCACCGCCTCGCACGAGGAGCGCAAGACCATGGTCGATGTGGTCAGCCGCACGGCGGAGAGCTGTTTCATGCCGCTCACCGTCGGCGGCGGCATCCGCACCGTGGCGGACATGCGGGAGATGCTGCTGGCCGGCGCAGACAAGGTGGGCATCAACACCGCCGCGGTGAAAACACCGCACGTCATCGACGAAGCGGCGGCGGCCTTCGGCTGCCAGTGCCTCGTGGTGGCCATCGACGCCAAGCGCAATGACCGCGGCTCCTGGACGGTCTATACCCACGGCGGCCGTCATCCCGTGGACCTGGACGCCGTCGAATGGGCCGCCGAGGTCTGCCGCCGCGGCGCGGGGGAAATTTTGCTCACCAGCATGGACGCCGACGGCACCAAGGCGGGCTACGACATCGCCCTCACCCGCGCGGTGAGCGAGGCCGTGTCCATCCCCGTCATCGCCAGCGGCGGCGCGGGCAGCCTGGACCACATGGTGGAGGTGCTGCGCGCGGGCAAGGCGGACGCGGTGCTCGCCGCCAGCATTTTCCACTTCGGCGAGTACACCGTGGGCGATGTGAAGCGTTACCTCGACGCGCACGGCATCCCGGTACGCCTGACGGAAACCGAGCCCGTTCCGGTTTGACTCCCCTGCCCTCCACGTCCCGTGACTCCGACCCAGCCGCCGCCCAGCCCGAACCGGTTGTTCCGGATGTTCGACGCGGGCGAGATCAGCCGCGAGGAATTCCAAGCCGCCATGCGCATCCATGCCGAGGCTTTGATCGAAGAAATGGATGAGGCTTGGCAAAACCCGCTCGCCGCCGCGTTCGAGGAAATGAAGCGCCGCTACGCCGAAGCCAAACTGACGCGCCGCCACAACGAGGAGGATATCCGGGAAATCTTCGCAGCGCTCGCCGAGCTGCCGGATTTCCCGCCCGCGTTGCATTTATGGAACGCCACCCACCGCCATGTGCCCCTGCGCTGCTTCCTCCGTCCGGGCCGCGAGCCGGTGTTTCGCGTGCTCAAGCTGGAGGCCGGCAGCTACCGCGTGCGCATCATAATCGAATACGGCGCCGCCGCCAAAAGGCAGGCCACGCGCGAGGAGATCGATCTCGTCCGCACGGTCAATGGCGCGCTGGAACTCAAGGAGCGCCGCGCGCTGGCGTGACATTTTTCTGGGGCGGCCGGCTCGGTCGCCGGGGAGAGCGGACGCCAAAGTACCACGCCTGTCCCAGGCGTGAGAGAGGGAGAAAGCGGACAAGTCGTCCGCGCTCTAAACGAGGCGGCGAGCCAGCGGCTCGCGCCACGGGCGCGGGGGGACTGAGTGCGGCTGGAGTGCGGCGTTTTACAATCTCTGCGTCCTCTGCCTCTCTGCCCCTTTGCGGTAAAATGGGAAACTGTCAAAATCGAGGACGAGGACGAGTAGGAGGACGAGGCCGGCTACAACTCCGGCACCTCCACCCAGCGGCCCTCGGCGTGGGATTGCAGGCTGAGTTCGGCCAGTTGCACACCTTTGGCGCCTTCCCGCAGGGTCCAGGGGAAAGGCGTGTCGAAGGCGATGTGCTTCAAGAACAGCTCCCACTGAATTTTGAAAGCGTTGTCGTAAGCCGTGGTGTCCGGCGCTTCGTTCCAGCCGGCGTAGAAATCCAGCGGGTTGTCGATGTCCGGATTCCACACCGGCTTGGGAGTGGCGGCGGCGTGCTGGGTCCAGCATTTGCGCAGGCCGACGATGGCGGAGCCGAGCGTGCCATCGACCTGCATGGTGAGCAGGTCGTCGCGGCGGACGCGGACGTTCCAGGAGGAGTTGAACTGGCAGACCACGCCGCTCTTGGTTTTGAAAATCGCATAAGCGCTGTCGTCGGCGGTGCAGGCGTACGGTTTGCCGCGCTCGTCGATGCGCTCCGGGATGTGCGTGGCGGCGTGGGTGAAGACGTGGGTGATCTCGCCGAACAAGTTGTCGATCACGTAGCGCCAGTGGCAGTGCATGTCGATGATGATGCCGCCGCCGTCCTCGTTGCGGTAGTTCCAGCTTGGCCGTTGCGCGGGCTGGTCGTAGATGTGCCCGGTGAAGACCCAGTAACCGAACTCGCCGCGCACCGAGAGCAGGTCGCCGAAGAATCCTTGTTCTTTGGCGGCGAGGAATTTGCGGATGCCGGGCAGCCAAAGCTTGTCCTGCACCGTGCCGTTCTTCACGCCCGCGGCCTCGGCTTTCTGCGCGATGCCCAGCGCGTCGGCGGTGAGGCAGGCGGTGGGTTTTTCACAATAGACATGCTTCCCGGCGGCGATGGCTTTCTCCAGGAACGGAATGCGGTGCGGCGTGCCGGAGGCGTCGAAAAAGATCGAATAGGCGCTGTCGCTCAAAGCGGCGTCGAGATCGGTGGTGAATTTTTCCACCCCATGCGCGGCGGCGAGCGCGGCCAGCTTGTCGGCGTTGCGTCCGGTGAGGATGATGTCCGGCATCAAGCGGGTGTCGCCGTGGATGACGCCGCCCTGCTTCTGGATGGCGAGCACGCTGCGGACAAGGTGCTGGTTGGTGCCCATGCGTCCGGTGACGCCGTTCATGATGATGCCGATTTTTTGGGTGTTCATGGTTTGATTCTTCGACGGAGGTTTTTTTGACAGGATTAACAGGATTTCAGGATTAACAAGATTGGGTGGATGAGATTACCAGTTTCTAGTTGTCATTCGTCATTTCATAAAATCGCTCATACGCCTCCACAATGGCGTCGAGATACCGATGCTGATCCTCCGCCCACCATTTGCGGGAGAAGATTTCGACTTCGCGGGGGCCGGTGAAGTTGGCGGCGGTGATCCATTGGTCGATCTGTTGCAGTGGGATGCAGCCTTCGCCCATGAGACCGCGGTCGAGCAGGAGGTGGTCTTGATCGGGTTTGAAGTCGCAGATGTGGTAGGCGTCCAGCCAGCCGCCGGCGGCGCAGCGCTGGATTTGCGCTTCGAGGTCCATCTCGTGCCAGACGTGGTACACGTCGAAGGCGATGCCAACATCCGGCAGGGCGAGTTCGGCGCAGAGGTCGTTGGCGTCGCGCAGGGAGCAAATGGCGGAGCGGTCGCCGGCATAGACGGGGTGCAACGGCTCGATGAGCAGCTTCACCCCGGCGTCGCGCGCGGCGGGCGCGATGCGGGTGATGCCTTCGGCGATCTGCGCGCGATTGGTCTGCGGCGTCTGGCCGACGGTGGCGCCACAGACGAGCACGATCCTGCCGATGCCCAGCGCCTCGCACTCGCGCAGGGCGGCGAGGTTGTTCTCGATGGCCTTTTCCCGCGCCTCGGCGGTGAGACCGGTGAAGAAGCCGCCGCGCACGAGCGAGATGGCCTTGAGTCCGGCGTCGTTGAGGTGCTTGCGCGCGGCTTTCAGGTCGCAGCCCGCCAGCGTCTCCCGCCAGATGGAAATGCCGCCGATGCCTTTGCGCGCGTAGTTCTCAATGCACTCGGCGAGGTTCCACGGCTTGGTGGTGAAGGTGTGGAGGGCGAGGCGTTCGTGCATGGTTTTTTGACAGGATGACAGGATTGGCAGGATTAACAGGATGGGTGGGTGAAGAAAGTACCGCGCCTCTCCGAGGCGCGTGAAAAGCGGGACACGGAAAGCGGACACGCGCCGAGGGCAAGCCGGGATTTGCGGATCGGGTAAAATTTCACCCGCTCACTCGCCCGCTTTTTTCCCGGCCCGTTGATACAAAAAGGACGCGCCCAGGGCGATGACGGCGACGACGAGGAAGGCGCCGATGCGGTAGATGCTGCCGACTTGATCGAGGTCGTGCAGGAAGAGTTTCCCCAGCGTGATGAGCAGCAGCCCCACGCCCGCGTAACGCGCGCCGGCGGCCTGCTTCCAAAAACCGGTGACGAGCAGCGCCAGCGCGAACAAACCCCAGGCGATGCTGTAACTCATGTCGCGTGCGAAGTTGCCGCCGAAGTCGATCGTCAGATGATCGCGTCCGGCCGGCATGAAGGCGTTGGCGATTTCCAAGTTCAGCAGCGCAAACAGAAGGATGCCGCCGAAAACATAAAGCAGCGCCCGCAACGGCAGTTCCCGCCAGCGATGATGCGGCGGCTTGAGCCAGGACGCGGCGGCCAGCATGGCCGTGCCGCACAGTCCGAAGCTGAGCAACAGCCATGCCCACATGGGCAGGCCCAGCGGGATGGTGTGATAGTCGAGCACCGTTCCCATCAAGGCCAAACGATAGAACACCACCGCCGCCAGTCCAAATCCGGTGAGCCGCAGCCCGTCATGCGGCAGCCGGGTGAACAGCCAGCACAAGGCCGCGCCTTCCAGCGCCCAGGCGATGGTGAGCCATTCGTAGTCGAACTGGAACGGGAAGATCAAAGTGATGAACCACAACGCCAAGCCGCCTGCCCAGGAACGCTGCGCCAGCGCCGCGCTGTCCGCGATCAAGCGCCGCGTCATGGCGATCCAACCCAAGGCAAACGCAGCCGGCAACACCCAATGAAGCCACTTTGGCCAAAGCAAGGTCACCCGTCCATGCAAAATCCACAAGCTGCCCGTCATCATCAACCCCACGGCGGCATGAGGCGCCACGGATTGCGCATAGCTTTTGCGCATGAGCCAGAGCAACGCCAGCGCCAGCGCCGGAACCGCCGTCTGCCAGAGCATCATGCCTTGGGCCGAAGGGCAGACGCACAGGGAAACCAGCGTCCATCCCAGCCAAGCCGTCAGCGTGAGCCACGGTGTCTTGCGGCTGAGCCAAACAGCAGCTAGACTGAGAATCAGCGTCGCTGACAGCAGCAGCGCGGGCTGGCCGAACTCCGCCTTGAGCAGGCTGGGCACGGTGGCGAGCAGCAGGTAAGGCGCCGAAAGCGCGGCCAGTTGCACCCACCTCAACAAATCGGTCGTGTCGTCCGCGCCGGCATCGTCCCGGTCGGAGAGCACACGCCGCAGCACCGCCGCGCCGGCGGCGAATACCAGCGTGGTCATGCCGAGCACGATCAGGAAGCTCAACAGAGCATCCTCAACCCCGCGCAGAGATACCAGCCAATGCAGCAGAGCGGTCACGGCCACCGCCAGCGCCAGCAGACCGATCCAAGCCTTGCGATGGAATGCCGCGATCACAAGCGTCAGCAGGCCCGCCAACAGAAAAGGCGGCCACAGCATCCATGAGACACGCTCCAGAAGCACGAGCGGCAGCCCCATCACGATCATCATGAGCAAGGACACCGCGCCGGGCGCCACGCCGTCCATGGGCACGCCGCGTTGCACGAGCTTGGTGATGAAGCCGAGGTGCAGCAGACCGAAGAGCAGATTGATGCACAGCGCGTGCGGCAGCAGTTCCGGCGTGAGCCATTGGCTCATCCACAAGCCCAAGTGCAGCATCACCGCCAAGCTGCCGGCGAGCGACGCCAGCCACAGCCACAGCCGCTCCGCCCGCCAACCCGCCGCCAGCCAGCCGGTGGAGGCCATCAACACGAGCGTGTAAAGCGCGATGGGCCGGACGCAGATGATCTCATGGGATAGAAAATCAAAAGCCAGCAGCAGCGCGCTCGCCGAGGCCAGCAACGCCGCCCACCACGGCTCCTCCTCTTTGTTGGCGTGCCGTTGTGAACACACCGCCAGGACGGCGAACAACAATGCAAAGCCTCCGAACACAGCGATCATGCCCCAGGTGCGCGCGCCCTCCGCGTAGCCGCCGGAGTCGAAGAAGCGCAGCCGCCAGCCCCACTCCACCAGCACCGTGCCTATCGCGCCCAAGGGCAGCAGCCGCCACCAGCCCTGCCGCCACGCCAGCGCCGCCAACCCCAGGTTCAGCAACGCGATGTAGCTGAATAAAATGACCGGCTGATCCTGTCCGCTCGACACCAGTGCGGGCGTCAAAAAGCCGCCGGCCAGTCCCAGCACCGCCACCACTTCCGCCCGTGCCCGCACCGCCGTGATGAAAGCCGCGGCGGTGATCACGGCCATCAGCAGAAAGGTGAAGCCAGTGGTGAACGCCGGGAAATGATACCACGCATGAGCCGCGTAGGTGACGCCGTAAAAGGCCAGGATACCGGTGGCGCTCAGCGTCTGCGTCAGCACCTTGTAGGCGCGGCGCTGGCGAAACCAATACCCCGCCGCCATCAAAGCCGCCGCCGTGACGTAGCCCACCGCCACCCGCAGCGCGGGCGGGACGAGATCACGCTCGAATGCGTACTTCACAAAGAACACGATGCCGAAAAACAACGCCAGCCCGCCGATCCAAGCGAACAGCTTGACACCGACGAATTGCTCCCATGAGAATCCGCCCGCAACGGGAGCTGCCGCTGCGGATTCCAGGTAGGCCCCCCGTTCAGGCTGCTCCGGCGTCCCGGCGGTTGCAAACCGCTGTTCCTTGGATTCCTCCGGCGTGGCAATGGGCAGTGGCGGCGGCAAAGAGGGCGGGATGACGGCGGCTTCCGGTTCCGGTTTCGACGCAGCGGGAGCGGCAGTGGCAGACGGGACGAACTCCGCTTCCGGCTTCGTGAGAGCAGGCGCGGGCAGTTTCGCCGCGGCCAAGTTTTCCACCACGTTCGGAGGCTCCGGCACGGAGGCGGCGCGCGGCGCGCGCTGCGCCCGCTCATGCTGCCGCCGCTCCAGTTCCTCGACCCGGCGGCGCAAGGCGTTGACTTTTGCAATCGCAATGACAGGTCCGACGAAAAGCCAGAGCAGCAGGCCGATAAGAAGAAGCACGATCAGTTCCATGGCGGGATGGGGTTGCAGGTTGACTCTGCCACTCTAGGCGGGACCGGAAAGAGCGCGCATTCATTTGATAGACGCGGCCATTGAGAGAATCAATAATCGTTCCGGCTCCACGGCTTCTCCACTTGGCCGCAGGCGTTGGTGGCGCGTTGCGCAAGCCTGTCAAAAACAGCTTCAACTGCCGCGGTCTGCCCCGCGTTCACGCGGCACGGATGACTCAGATGCAGAGCATCTGTCTTGCACACTGATGGCCAAGGCCACGCAACGAAAGCTTCATTTCAATGCGCGCTGGCGATGCTGTTGAAAGGCTTGCGCGGCCTCGGTAGGACGGCCTTGTTTTTTCAGGGCGTATGCCAGATTCATCCAAGCATGCGGATGACCGGGACTGAGGCGCACGGTTTTCCGGTAGGCTTCGGCGGCTTTTTTGGCATCGCCCAGCTTGTCCTGGATGAGGCCTTGAAGGAACCAGGCGTTGGCTTGACTGCTGTTGATTTGCAGGCAGCGCGTGATGGCCTCGGCGGCGGCAGGCAGATCGTGCAAGCGGCTTTTGACGCTGGCCAGCAGGTAAAAGCCCTGAGCGTAAGCCGGCGCCAGAAAGGTCAGCCGGCGCAGGCATTCGTCGGCTTGGTCGAGATTGCCGGCTTTGATATGGTGGGTGGCCAGCAGCAGCCAACTGATGCGGTCGTTCGGGCTGTGCTCGACGGCCTGGGCGAGCGCCTCGTACTCCTCCGCCTCGGAGGGGTTGCGGGTGTCCCCGGCGGCGCGCGAGCGGATCTGCGCCATCGCCATCTGATGCCAGTAAAGACCTGCCCGCGGATCGAGCGCCACCGCCCGGCGCTGGCAGCCGAGCGAGTCGGGCGTGGCGCCCAAATACCCGGCGCTGAGGCCCAGCAGCGCCCAGCATTCCGCGCTGCGCGGGTAGCGCCGCGTCAGCCGCAGCAGGGAACGCGTGGCGGCGTTCATGGCGCGGGTTTGGATCTGGTTGAAAGCGGTCAAAAACTCCGGATCCCGCGCCACTTGGTCGAGCCGCGGCGTGCGTGGCAGTTGCGACAGCGGCTTGAGCGGCGGGCGCTTCTTTTGCGTCTCGAACGCCGCCATATCGCACGGCAGCGCGAAGTTCATCCAGTTTTTCAGCGGCGTCTTCATCGCCACCACGCCGATCACCGCCCCGTCCTCTGCCAGCACGGGAGAGCCGACACCGCCCGGCGAATCGTCGCCTTGCAGGGTGAGCCAGCCCTGACCGGCGAGGGTGTCATCGAGCGACACATTGGCGTCTGCCAGCAGCAGGCCGCGTTTGTCGGAAAGCGCCACCACGCGGCAGGGCCTGGGTTTGGAGAAATCCTGGCCGGGCCGCAAAACCAGCGCGGGAGGCGTCGGACCGTTCCCTTGCAGCAGCGCCACGCCGCTGCGCAGGTCGGCGGTGTAAAAACCGGTGATGCGGTGGTTGGCGCCGTCCGCCGCCGTCGTGGTGATGTAATCGATGCGGTCCGCGATCTCCGGGTGCAACAGGCTGGCATCGGTGAGGATCAGCCCGTCGCCGGACACGAAACAGCCGACACCCGCCGTCAGCATGCCGCCGAATTCATCCCACACGCGAATGCTCACCACCGAGCCGGCCACGCGTTGCGCCAGGGTTAGCAGTTCCTTTTGCGCGGGAGTCAGCTCTTTTTCATCGGGTCCCGGCGGCGCGGGCGCTGTCTCGCCCGGCATGAACGGGGACAGCGCGGGGAGATGGTCCTCCGCGGCCTCGTTTCGCATCTCCGTCGCGTCATGGGTGGAGTTTGGGTCGAAAAACAGCAGCGGGTTCGGCGAATCGTGAAGCGCGGGCGGCAGCCCCGGATTTTCCGGCAGCGGCAGCTCCGGACCTGCGGGCGTCTGCGCCGGGCCGCGCAGAGCGGACAATAGCAAGACCAAACCCACCGGCACGATCCCGCGAACGAAAACGCCACGGATCGCGCGCGGACGGGCACTGCGCTGAGGAGGGCGGTTTGCAAGAAGAACGGGCACGAGCCAATTTAATGCCGGGCAACCCAAACGGCACACGCGGCGAATTGTGACAGAATCTTCACATCGAACCCATTTCGATTCCGCCGGCGCTGGGCTATCGCAGCAAATCCTCTCCCGATGTTTTTGCGCCCAAGAATCGCCCTGCCACCCCTGTTCGCCATCGCGTGCCTGTGGAACGCGCTCCCGGTCCGTCAGGCCGGCGCCGGAGAGATCGAGTTGAAATCCCTCAACACCGTCCAGAACGACCCCGCCACCAAGCGCAAATACGGCCCCTACGCCGGCGTCTTCGGCGGTGCCAACACCGGACAGTTTGGCAACGTGTCCATCGGCGGTTTCAACTACTCCCTCAACGACCGGGACAATTCCGCGATCTTCGGTTTCGAGGTCGGAAAAACTTGGCGGTCGAAGAAAGCCCCGCTCGCTTTCTCGATGGAATTTGAAGGCAGCTTCATGCAGACCGAGCTGAGCGGTGAGCTGGACCCCGAGACGCGCGCCAGACCGCGTTCAGCCACGCCGCCGCCCGCCATCGTCAACCCCTTGATCGTCACGCCTGAGCCCGCCGGCCCCAAAGTCCCGGCCTCCCCCACGGACAGCACCGTTGATGCCTATCAAGCGGACATGAACGCCGCGTTTTTCATGATCAACGGCACCATCAGCCTCGACCTCTGGCGCTACCGCGCGCGGCTCGGCAAATTCGTCGCCGGTTTGAAACCCTACATCGGCGGCGGCTTTGGCGGCGGCCAAGTTTGGTTCCGCAACAGCTTCACCCGTTCGCTCGCCCAGGCGGACGATCCCGCCTCGACGGTGATGGCGGACACGACCCCTTTCGTCATCGACGAATTCATCAGCGCCTGGCAGTGGTATGGCGGCATCGAGTACTCCTGGCAGGACAAATACAGCCTCTTCGCCGAGTATCGCGAATTCCACTTCGGCGAGCTTGAGGACATGTCCGACTTCTACACCAAAGGCTACGCCATCGGCTTCCGCTACCGTTACTGAAACCCCGCCCCGAACGCTTTTCATTCTTCCCTCCCGATCTGCAATCCGCAATGAAACTCCCGCTGATTACGACCCTGATCGTCGCCCTGGCCGCCGCCGCGCCGGCCGCCGAAGTGTACTTTGACACCGTCAACACCGCCAAGGCCACGCGCCTGCATGGCGCCTACTTCGGCGCGTTCGCCGGCGGCGCCAACGCGCTCGGCACGAGCACATCGAAACGGCTGCGCAATCTCAACGTGGATGGCGACGGCATGGGTTGGATCGGCGGCGTCGAGTTCGGTTACAAATGGGCCACCCCGGTCGGGTTGAATCTGGCCGCCGAGTTGGAGCTTTATTACCTCAACCAGGACATCGCCGGCTCGGATGGCGGCGAACGCTACCGCTCCAGCCTCAGCGCCTTTGGCGCGATGGCCAACGGCATCGTGCAGCTCGACCTCGAAACCCTTCTGGGCGAGGATGCCGGCTGGGTGGGCGCCATCAAGCCCTACGTCGGCGCGGGTGTCGGCTTCGGTTACGGTTATCAGGACCACATCGCCTACAAACATCCGGGCAAAAAGGAGAAGCAGCTCGATGACGGCGGCGAGGCCGGCTTTGCTTATCAACTGATCGCCGGCGTCGAAGTGGAACTCGCCGACAACTTCTCCTTCTACGGAGAGTATCGCTACCTGAATCTTTATGATTTCGGCAATGGCGACATCGAAGGCGTGGATTTCTCCGCCTGGGTTCTCGGCGTGAGATTCCAATATTGAGCCATCATCCCTCCCTTCGACAGACGGAATCTAACATCCTGTTTGGAAATGAAATTCATGAAGCCAGGTTTGCTCTGCCGCATCCTCCTCCTCGCCAGCCTGCTCCTCGCCGGCGTCTCCTGCCAGACCTACCGCACCCGCAAGGTCGTCTTCAAAAACCACCCCATCGCGCTCTATGTGGTGAATGAACTGGTGGATGAGGAGACCATCGAATACTCCGTCAAATTCCGCAACATTGGGCGCGAGGTCTTGAGTTTCGACTACACCATCGCCGACGAAGGCGGCGTGCCGCACGTCGATGCCGAAGGCCCGAACTCCGGCGTCGTGGAGAACCTCTATCCTGGCGCCGAGGTGAAGGTGGACAACCCCACCGAATCCATGAAGGTGTGGGTCACGCTCGGCAAGGTCACCTATGGCAAGCGGCCCAAGGAAGAGATCGGCAACATTTACAACCCCTCTGTTTTCAACCTCTCGGAGCTGCCCGCCGGCCCCATTGATGGCGGGCTGATCCCGCTGCCCGCCGGCCCCAATCCGCAGATGTAAGAACGTGCCCGCGCGCGCGGCTTGTCATGTTTGCACGATGAACACACGCCGCCTCGCCTCCGGCCTCAAGGTCGCCCTTCTGGTTTGCTGCTGCGGCCATGACCTGAACGCCGCCGTCATCACCCGCGAGCAGGAACTGGAAAACCGCGCCCGCAAACTCTACGAACGCGCCCAAAAAGACGCCCTCCAGGGTCGCCCGGAGAACGCCCTGAGCAAATTCGAAGCCGTGGCCAAGGCGTATGGACGCAGCGCCTTTGCCGCCGCCGCGCGCTGGGAGATCGTCCGGCTCAACGAATCCTTTTCCGATCACACCGCCGCCTTTGACGCCCTGCAACTGCTCATCGACCATCATCCCGGCCATTTCGAAAAGGCCTTGAAAAAGCAGTTCGAGATCGCCCTGCGCCAACTCGTCCGCTACGACCACATGCTGCGCCTGCCGGAGGCGCGCAAACCCAAGGATCTGCCGGACAAAGAGCAGGTCTCCGCCATGCTGCGCATCGTCATCGAAAACGGCCCGTACGCGGAATCAGTGGCGGAGGCCAGCTACTACCTCGCCGTCGCCCTGGAAAAGGAAGGCAAAATCCCGCAAGCCGCCATGCATCACGAGGAATTCATCGAGCGCTTCCCCAACCACCCGCTCGCCGATGACTCCGCCTATCAAGTGGCCTACATCCTTTATAAACGCTGGCTGGCCATGAAAGGCGGCGCTCCCACCAGCCGCGACCGCGCGGCCCTGGCCATGAGCTGGTTCCTGGCCCGTTACCCGGAGAGCGACAAGGCAGCGCAGGCCAGCGGCTGCCTCGATGAAATCCGCCACGCCGAAAGAGCGGAACTGGTTTCCCTGGCCGCCTTCTATGAGAAGCGCGGCGACGAACGCGCCGCCGCCGTTTATCACCGCGAGCTGGCCTCAAAGTTCCCCGAGCTGGCGCCGGAAGGCAGCGCCTTGCGCGCGCGCGTCATGAGCCTGATGGAAAAATACCCGGAACTCGCCGAGAAGGAACAGGAAAACCCCTTCGCCGGACTGCCGGTGATCGATCCGTTGGCGCTGCCCACCGAACTGACTTCGGAAGACATCTTCAAGTTTGATGACGAACCGTGAAACCCTTTTGACGGATTGATTCACCTGCCATTTGATGAGCCTCAACGGACGCAATGTATTGAGGGGACCCGCCCTCAATGCGGTCATTTCCCGCCGCCGGCCGGCGTGATGGGAGGCGCTCCTGGCTCACGCAGCAAGCGGGCGGCGAATTTCACTTTGGTGATCCGGTCAAAGTAGGCACGTTTGTAACCGAACCTCACGTTGCAAGGGTAATCGCGATGGGCATGGCGCAAGTGCAAGGGATGGCCCACGTCATTACCGGGCACGGAGAAGAGCACGTTGCCGTCCGGTCCGTATTGAATCGATTCAAGCTGGATGGCGTTGGGCAAAGGCAGGCCGTCCAGCGCATAGGCGATGGTGTCAAGCTCCACCGAGCCGTCGGAACCGAAGGCGATCCGCGTGCCCTTGCGCATCACCCAGCCGTTGCCTTGCAGGTCGGCGTTCAATGCGAAGACCTTGCGAAATTCGGTGGAGTCGGCGTGTTTCGTCAGGGTGGTCGAGACGACCGTGTAGCTGGCCGGCTTGGAGGCGCAGCCAGCGCAGGCAAAAAGCAGGAGGGAAGCCGTGAGTTTTGTCAGGAAATTCATGAACAGGGATGGAAGACGGATTGAATGGACGGCATCCGCACGGACGGCAAGGCGGCCAATCTAACGAAGTCGTCACATTGGCACGGGAAGGGAGGGAAGCCGCCACCATGTGACGATTTGTTCACCCGCCAAGTGTTGCGGCTTTCGGTGGCGGCAGCTAGACAAGCGGCGCAAAGGCGGACGAAACCGCGCCTTCCCGCTCCATCCGACCCACCCACATAGCCCCCTCACCCATCCCATGAATCGCAATTCCAAGAAATGCCTGGCCGTTTGCGCGCTCGGCGCGCTGATCGCGGGCGTCCTGCCCGCAACCGCCGACGAAGTGCTCGTTTATAAGGTGGCCTCCGCGCGCCGCTGGCAGCAGGACACCGCGTACTACCCGAACTCAGCGGACCCTCAGCTCAGGAACTCCATTGTCGGCACCTTCAAGGATACCTCCTATCTGATCCTCAACCGCACCACGAAGGAGATGGCGGTCATCAATTACTATCAGTTCGTCCAGGACGGCGGCAAGTACAAGGTGTACAAAATCGAGCGTGGCGAATACGCCGATTGGAACGGAACTTTCCCGGTGGACACCCGCTATGAATACCAAGTGGTGCAGGCGCCCAAGGCCAACACTCAGGTCGTCTCCCTCAAATCCGGATTTCAAACCAACGAAGCCACCGACTTCAACGACGACGGCTTTTCCGACACCAGCACCTCCGGCGAGATGCTGTTCCTGCGCGGCGCCGGCGGCGCCCGCAAACTCTCCTCCGTGATCACCCTCCAGGAAGTGGGTTCCAAGCTGGCCGGCCTCAAGCGCGAGTTCAACACCATCGAATACGGCCCCGCCGGAACGCCGGCCGCCTACGGCACCAGCTACTACCGCGGCGGCGGCAATCTGACCGCCACCCTCGACGCCAGCACCACGCTCGCCGCCACCACTCTCCCCGGCGACTCCACCGAAGGCGCCATCACCATGGTTGAGGATCTGCTGAAAAAAATCGGTTACGACAACATCGATGCTCCCTGAGCCTGACGCCAACAACCAAACCCGCGTGCCCAAACCTAACCCTTTCATCGTCATGAAACCCATCCGACTTTTGTCCGCTCTAATCCTCATCGCCGGCGCCGGCGCGCTCTCCGCTCAAGAGACGCATGACATCGTGGTCTTCAACCGCAAAGTCACCCTCAGCCAGGACTACGCCTTCGAGACCAACGGCGCCGGCCAGAAACCGGTGAAAAACAAGATCCCGGAGGGCCAGTACGAAGTCCTCGACCTCACCACCGGCGAGCACCAGATCATCGAATACTTCGGGCCGCCTCATCCCGATTTCCGCAACAACAAGGCGTTCTTCGTCAACCCGCCCGTAACCGGCGCTCTCTACGGCATCATCCCCATCAAGCCCGCCGGCAACTACCTTTGGTTCCGCGGCTACGGCGCTTCTCCCGAACTTGCCCTCGATCTCGATCCCGACGATGCCAACACCGAGGATTACTTCAGCACCGTCCATCATCTCGCTGACGAGCAGGGCAAGGCCGGCAAGGTCAAAATCGCCGGACGCGACATGTTCGTGCCGAAAAAAATCACCATCGTCGAGGAGGTCTTCGAGCAGTACGAAGCCAATACCGAAACCACTGAGAGGGGGTCGGTCATCCGCAATGTCAAAGGCGCTGCCACCCTGGACATGAAACTCTCCAACCAGTTCTCCGCCCTCTCCGCCGCCAACCCCTTCGAGATGGCCGTGGACCTGCTTAAGCAGCAATTGGAGAACCAGGGTTTCACCGAGATTCTGGAGGAATAAGCAGGCAACCCGCATCCCTCCACTCCGATGTTTTTGTTCCGGCGCGGCGATTCCCCAAGACGCAGGGAGCGGGCAAGGCGCCCGCTTCACGGCGCACTCTTGCCCGCCGTCCTGCCTCTCCTCCTGCTCGCCGCCTGTGACCGGACCGAGCGCCAAGCCGGTAGCGTGCCGCCGGCTGGGGAGCGGGCAAGCGGAGACGCCGGCCTCAAGCTCAACCGCCAGCACAAGCTGCCCGCCAGCCACTTCATGCGCGGCAAATTCACCGGCTCCATCAGCCTCGATCCCACGGGATCGGATGCGGTTGAAACCGGCGAGGAGCGCCGCCGCGCCGAGGCGCTGATCGCCCGCTTGCAAGGCGGTCAGACGTCCCCCGGCCAAGCCCGCGAAATCATGGCCGAGGCCCGCCAGCTCGACACCGCCGCCGTCCTGCGCGTGGCGGAGCCGCTCCTGCAACATGCGGACGAGGACGTGCGCGCCGAGGCGCTCATGCTCGCCGACGGCGCCAGCACCACCGCCGCCCTGCCGCTGCTGCGGCACGGCTTGCAGGATGCCAGCCCCGACATTCGCGCCCTCGCCATGGAGGCTGTCCGGCAGATCAACGACCCGGCGGTGCAGCCCTTGGTTGATGCTGGCTTGGACGATCCCAGCGAGGCGGTGCGCCAGTTCGCCCTGCAAGCCGGCTCCGGCCAGGACGGCCAGATCCGCGAGGACACCTTCCTCAAAGCCCTCGCCTCCCCCCATGAAGACCTCGCCCTCGCCGCGCTTGCCGAGGCCGAAGCCACGCCTGACAAAAACATCCTGCCCCACGTCATCGGCGCCCTCGGCCACAAGTCCGCGGAGGTGCGCGAATCCGCCCATGAGATGCTTTTCCTGCTGCTGGGGGAGTCTTTTTCCTCCGCCAGCCAGGCCCGCGCTTGGTGGGCCGCCAACAAGAGCAAGTTCGACGACGATCTGGTGCTCGCCGATCTCGCCCGCATTGAGGAGCTTGCCGCGCAGAGCGCCGCCGCCGTCTCCCCCAAGTGAAGTGACGAAAACGCCATGTTATGTTTTTTCCTTTCAGCAACCCGCTCCTCCCTCTCTCCGTCACCGTGGCGATAATGTCACACGGCGGTATTTGGCGGCTGTGCCGCCTGTCAGTATAACCTCAAGTCAACGAGCGCGGAAATCCTTCTTCCGCAGCCTAACCTAACCGCCAGAAACTCCCCCGTCCCACTCGATGAAAACACCATGCTCCAACCTCCGGGTGCTCGCGCTCGCCCTGCTCGCGGCCCCCGCCCTTCACGCCGACCAAACCCAACTGCCCATCAGCCGGGTTTCGGGCATCCTGGCCGTGCCCCTCGACGCCGGCAAAACCACCCTGGCCGGGCTGCCCTTCATTCAGGAACCGGTGACCACCCATGTCACCATCACCGCCGTCTCCACCCCGACCCCCAATTCCACCCAGCTCACCGCCACCGGCGCCGGCTTCGGTGACTTCGCCAGCACGCCGCACTCCGTGCAAATCGTCGGCGGCTCTCAAAACGGCTTCATCGTCCCCATCGCTTCCAACACGTCCGACAGCATCACCACCGGCGAGGTTATCCCTGACGGCATCGTCGCCGGCCTGGACCGCCTCATCGTCATTCCGGATTGGACACTTGGCTCCCTTAGCTTGGAGGCCGCGCTCACGGGCAACGCCGACCCCGCCCAGGCTGACAAGGTCAAGATCGTGGAAAACAGCGTCGAGACCGCCTATTTTTACAATGGCTCGGACTGGCGGCTGGTCAGCAATCCGGGAGGCCCGTCCCAGGCTGGCGTGCGGGTGCCTTCCCTCGGCGGATTGATCATCGAACGTGTCGCTGGAACCGACATGGAACTGGTCTTCCACGGCGTCACCCGCAGCGGCACGCAAAAAGTCTTCCGCGCGCCCACCACCACCGTGCTCATCACCAATCCCTATCCCGCCGACCTTACCCTCGGCAGCAGCGGTCTTGATCAAATCATCGCCCCCGCCGCCACTCCCGCCGGCGCCGACACCGTCTCCATCATGGTGAACAACACCCTCACCGAGTTTTTCTATCAGGCCGGGAAAGGCTGGAAGCTCGTCTCCAATCCCAACGGCCCCACCCGAAACGACGTGGCGTTTGTCGCCGGCACCGCCGCCCTCGTCAAGGGCGTGACCACTGGCGAATCGGTGACGTGGCCGCGCCGCTGGCGCTGGGCTCGTCCCGCCAGTTCCTTCGCCCCGGCGTCGCTCGCTCCCGCCTCCAGCGTCTGGGTCGGGTTGGAACCCTTCGTCACCGGTCCCTGACCGGCAAAAAAACAACCCCGCTTCCCTTTCAAACTCCACCCGCAGTCTCGCATCCCATGAATCCTCCAAAACTCCTTACCACCTGCCTCGCCGCCGCCTTCATGGCGCTCGCGCTGCCCACGCTGCCCGCCGCCGCCGCCCAGGGTGACGCCAACTTCGTCACCGTCACCTCCAACATCACCAAAAACACCCGTTGGACGCGTGACAAGGTCTATCTCCTCACCCGCATGATCTTCGTGCAGAACAAGGCCGTGCTCACCATCGAACCCGGCACCATTATCCGCGGCATGAAAAAAGGATCGGCCGGCACCGACTACGCCCAGGAACCCGGCACTTTGATCGTTTCCCGCGGCGGCAAAATCATCGCCAACGGCACCCCGGATGATCCGATCATCATGACCGCGATCGACGACCCTCTGGTGCCCGGCGGCATCGCCACCGTGCCCAATAGCTTCCGCAATGCCCGCGGCATCGTCAAAAACGTCACCCCGAAAAATTACGCTCCCGACGGCCCCATCGCCAACAACGGTTTCGCGCACTGCGAGCAGTGGGGCGGCCTCGTCATGCTGGGCCGTGCGCAGGTCTCCCAAGGCTCCGGCCTCACCACTCTCCCGCGTCCGTTCAACGACAACGGCATCACCACCGGCTCCTCGACGTTCCAGGGCGCCGATGTCATTGAGGGCATCGACGCCATCAACGTGCCCAACTCCTCCGGCCCCGGCTCCGCCAAGCTCGGTGTGTATGGCGGCACCAACGACGCCGACAACAGCGGCGTCGTCCGCTTCGTCTCCATCCGCTATGCCGGCGACGTGATCGGCGAGTCCAACGAACTGAACTCGCTCACCATGGGCGGCGTCGGCGAGGGCACCCTGCTCGAGCACATCGAGTCCACCTTCAACACCGACGATGGTTTCGAATGGTTCGGCGGCAAAATCAACCCACGCTTCCTGTTCTCCCTCTACAACCGCGACGACGCCTTCGACGCTGACGAGGGCGTGCGCATCACCGGCCAGTTCTGGACCGCCTTCCAAGGCTGCGACGAGATCTCCCGCAGCGGTTATGCGGCAAACAACACCCCCAGCGGCCATGATTTGAACACCAGCCCCGGCGCCAGCGTCGTGTCCTACAACCAGCTCCTGGAGGTGGACGGCCCCGAACCCGGTGGCATCATTTCCTCTCCGGCGGCCACCGTCATCAATCTCTACAACTACACGCTCGTCGGCCGCGGCAGCATGGGCGGCGTCGCCGCCGAGCGCGGCATCCGCTTCCGTGAGCGCGCCCAGGGCTTCCTCAACAACGGCTTGTTCGAGATCTTCGTCGGATCAGACAGCTCCTCCGCTTCCACCTGCAGCAACGCCCTCGGCAGTTACAAGTGCGAGATCAACAACTTCCATTACGACAGCAACAGGCTGACCGCGCCCCAGACATCCCCCCTCAATGCCGAACTTTACGCCGTTGATTCCAGCCGCTTCACCGCCATCACCGCCGCCACCGGCCAAGCCGCCAGCCAGTTGCGCTCCAAAATGCCCTACCAGAAATTCAGCGGCCCCGGCACCGGCGCGGACATTCGCCTCGCCGCCGGCGCCGGCACCGCCCGTCAAACCAACGGCGCGCAACTGCCTCCCGCGGGTTATGTCCAGGTTTCCTACGCCGGCAGCCAGCGTGACAACACCCACCTCAACGGCTGGTCCAACCTGCAATACCTCGACATCCTGCCCGCCGGCCACCCGACCCGCCTCTCGATCTCCTTGAGCCTCAACGGCGGCTTTCCGGAGGTCGTCTTCCAATTCAAAAACCGCGGCGGCTCCACCGTCGATTATCCGGACGATACCATCTTCGTGGTCGAACGCTCCGCCGACGGCCGCGTTTGGGCGCCGGTCAAAGCCGTGGTCAACGGCGATGCCAACGATGCCGATGGCAGCGGCGCCGACGACAGCATCACCGTCATCGACGGCGCCACCACGCTGGGTTCGGGAGTCGCGCTGCGTTACCGCGCCTACGCGCTTTGATGAGCTGGCTCCCGCCATTCCATTCCCATCTTCCGGGGAGCAGCGCCTTGTGTCGTTGCTCCCCGTTTTCGCTTATGAAAATCAGCCCCATCGTCCTCATTGCCGCCATCACCGCCGCCGCTTTGGCCACGCCGGTGGCGGCCCAGGTGATCGCGCGTCCGGCTGCCCCGGCGTCCGCATCGAAAGCGCGCCCCGCTCCCGATCCGGCGCGCTGGCAGAGCCCCGCGCTGGCTTTCTCCTGGGAGCGTGCGCAGCGCATCGAGGGCGACCGCGAGGCTTGTTTCCAACTGCTCGCCGGCATCGCCGGAGAATTGGCGGAGCGTGGTCATCTGGACGAGGCGGTCGCCGTGGCCGGCCGTATCGAGGGCCTGCAACGGTACTTGCTCGATGCCGGACTGGCCCGCCGCGCCGCGCAAGCCGCGCAGCTTGACTTGGCCCGGCGGCTCTACACCGAGGCGCGCGGCGGCCTCGCCTTTGCCGATCTCGGCGGCGCCCAGCAGCTTCAGATCGTCCTTGCCGGCGCCGCCGCCGCGCTCGGCATGAGCGAGGAAGTGACGCATCTGCTGGAGAGCATCAGCGACCAGGAGCACTTGGCAGATGCCCTCGGCCAGGTGCTGGCAGCCGGGCGCGGCCGCCCGGCGGACGACCCCGCCACCGCCGCCCGGCTGGACGAATTGTCTTCCGAAAAAGACAGCAAGTTCTTCAACGCCCGTCTGCTGCAGGCGCGCGCCCTCCTGCACATCGCCCGCGCATGGCGGAGCAGCGAGGCGGGCATCGATGCGGACCTCCTCGCCGTGCTGGCCGAGCGCGCCGCCCGTCTCGCCGACAACAAGCTCATCCCCATGACCGGGCATTTCACCGGGCTGGCGGAGTTCCTGCACGACGCCGGCCTGCGTTCCCAGGCTGAGGCCGCGCTCGAACTGGCGCGCCGTCACGCCGCGGCCGGCGGTGGCTTCGAACACGGCCCGACGGACTTGATCGAGCTGGCCCGCGTGGAAAAGAAAATCACCGGCCTGTCAACGGACGCGGAAAGGGAGGCCGCCGCGCGGGATCTCCTGGCAGAGATGGATGCCATCATGAAGACCGAAGCCGCCGCCGCCGCCGGAGCCGCTTTTTGGCGCGCGCAACAGCCGCGGCAGGCGCGCGAATTTTGGCTGGCGGCCGTGGGCGCGGTCGCCGGCAATCCCAACAACGATCTCATCCACGAATCGCTGGCGCGGGTGGCGCTGGAAGCGGCCCGTTGCGGAGCCGGCCGGCATCCGTCATGGGATGATCTGGAGCGGGAGTTGCGGGAGCTTGATGAACGAGCGTCCGCCACGCCGGGGGAGGAGGGCGCTTGACGGAGACCACCGCACAAGCCGGGAGCACGGACGCCGCCCCCGCCCGTTGCAGGAGACGCCCCCGCCTCCTGTCCATTCCCCCAACGGCGCAGCCGCGCTTTTTCATCCTCAAAGGCGCGCCATCATCCTGCCCGCGCGCCGCGTCACCGCCGCCCCGCCGCAGTCGTCTCCTGGCCGCGGCCTTGTGCCTGTTCTTGTGCCTGCCACGCCTCGTCAACGCCCAGGACGGCCAGCAGGGCGCGTTGCGCGGGCGTGTCGTTGACAGCGAGTTCCACCAGCCCGTGCCCGGCGCCGAGATCGGCCTTGAAGGCGTCTCGCTGCGCGCCCGCTCGCAGGATGACGGCAGTTTTTTCATCAATGCCATCCCCCCCGGCATCTACAACGCGCTGGTGTCCCGCTCCGGCTTCTCGCGCGAACGGATTTCCGGGCTGGTCATCAACCCCGGAGCCGTCACCGAGACCGAGGCGCGGCTCACGGCGGAGGTGGTGGACCTGGATGACTTCGTGGTTTCCATCGAGGACGTCATTGAAAGCGCCGCCGCCATCACCCCCGCCAGTCTGGCGGCAGACCTGCAAAGCTTCAGCACTGCCATCGGCGCTGATTTCCTCGCCAAACTCGGCGGCGGCGGCGACATCGGCGGCGCGGTGGCGAGGATGGCCGGCACTTCCGTGGTGGACAGCCGCTACGTCGTCATCCGCGGCCTTAGCGACCGCTACAACGTCGTCGTCCTCAACAGCGCGCGCCTGCCGAGTTCCGATCCCGACAAGCGCGCGGTGAACATCGACATCTTTCCCTCCCGCCTCGTCCAGACCATCATCAGCTCCAAAACCTTCACCCCCGACATGCCCGGCGAGGCCACCGGCGGCTACCTCAACGTCGTCACCAAAAGCATCCCCGACAAATCCTTTGTCGAATTCTCCACCGGCGTCGGATACAACACCCAGTCCACCCACAACCCCGACTTCCTGCAATACATCGGCGGCGGCGCCGGCTTCCTCGGCACCGCCCGCGAGCGCGCCTTGCCGGGGGCGCTGAAGGCCACCACCCTGGAGACGCTGCCGCTCAGCGGCCCCACCATCATCAACCCCGGCAGCGTCTCCCCCAATGCCACCGCCGTCCGCAACCGCGGCCTCGCCGCCTCGCTGCTCAAAGACCGCACGATGGGCGCCACCACCGAGCGCGCTCCCCTGGACTTCTCCCTGGGGATCTCCGCCGGCACCGTCATCGAGGACTTCATGAACGGCCGCCTCGGAGTCATCGGCGCCATCTCCTACGCCAAAAGCTACGAACTCAGCCGCGGCGTGCGCGGCATCGTCAGCCTCGTGCCGCAGTTCGACGGCTCCATCGCCGGCCAGTTCGTGCGCAAATACGATTTCCTCGAAGGCGAGGAAAGGCTGCTCGCCGGCGCCCTCTTCAGCCTCGGCTGGCAGGGCGAGGAGCAGGACAAAATCACCCTCACCTATTTCACCAACATCGCCGCCGAAGACCAGACCACCTTCGCCGTCGGCGAGGAAATCAGCGTGGACGGCAACAATCCCAACGACAACATCGGCCCCATCCAGTCCGGCCTGCCCATCTTCAAGGAAAACCTCTATTACACCGAGCGCAAGCTCTCCACCCTCCAGCTCACCGGCGAGCATGTCTTCGACGGCGCCCGCGACATCAAGATCGACTGGGCCGGCGCCTTCAGTTGGTCCTACCAGGAGGAGCCCGACATCCGCTTCTCCAACTACGGCTACGACATCGCCGGCGGCCGCTACTTCGGCCTCAGCAACGACATCCCCGGCGAGCGCTTCGAGCGCATCTGGCGGCGTCTCGACGACCTCAACTACAACGTCAATTTGAACATCGAAATCCCCCTCGGCGCAAGCTTCGACGGCAAGGAGCGCTCCAAAATCAAATTCGGCGGCGCCTTCGACCACTCCGAGCGCGATTACATCACCGAAAACTTCGCCTACCGCGTCGATGCCAGCCCGGAGAACCCCTACGCCGTGCCCGCCTTCATCACCGCCAACAACCAGCGCGCCCTCACCCTCGCCGACCAAGTCACCGGGCGCGACATCTCCCCCTCCCGGCCCGGCACGCCGCCCGCTCCCGTCATCGACGGCACCTACCTCGCCCGCACCGAGACCCCGCCCGCCACCGAGCGCTACGCCGCCTCCCAAAACATCGGTGCCGTCTATGCCATGGCCACTTTCAACATGTCACCCGACGTCGAGGTCGCCATGGGCGCGCGCGTCGAGACCACCGACCTGCGTATCGCCGTCGGCTCCAACTTCGACTCCCTCGACCCCGCCGGCAGCGGCTTCATCTTCAACGACCTCATCACCGGCGAGCCGATCCCGCTCGATGAGGTCTTGAATCCCTCCCTCATCGCCACCGACCTCCTGCCCGCGCTCGGCATCTCCTGGAAGTTCGCCGAAAAAATGACCCTGCGCTCCTCCGTCACCCGCACCATCGCCCGGCCCACCTTCAAGGAGATCGCCCCCGTGATGGCGCGCGACCCGGTTTCCGGCGACTTCTTCGTCGGCAACGTCCGCCTCCAGCGCTCAGACATCGTCAACTACGACATCCGCGCCGAATGGTTCCCCAAGCCTGACGACTACATCATCCTCTCCCTCTTCTCGAAAAAAATCGTCTCCCCCATCGAGAACGTCAACCTCGGCGTCATCGACACCGTGTTCAACGAAGAGTCCGCCGCCATTTACGGCTTCGAGATCGAGCTGAGCAAAAAACTCACCGAATGGGGCCCTTTCCTGGAGGATATTTCCCTCGGCTTCAACTACGCCAAAATGACCTCCCAGGTCGAACTCAACCCCTACACCCGCTCCGCCCGCGAGGCCGTCGGCCTCGGTTCCAGCCGCGCCCTCCAGGGCCAGCCGGATTATACCATGAACTTCAACGTCATCTACGACAACAAGGACTTCGGCTTCACCCTCGGCGCCTATTTGAACCTCACCGGCGAGCTGCTCTATCAAGTCGGCGGCGTCGCCGGCAACAACCTCGCTCCGGACGTGGTGCAGGAAACCTACACCCGCCTCGACTTCAGCGTCTCCAAGCGCCTCTTCGACGACTGGGAGCTGGGCCTGCGCATCGGCAACTTCCTCAACACCGAGCGCCGCCGCGAGCACCGCTTCGGCAACCGCTCCCTCGGCGCCTTCGAGCACATCCGCGAAGGCACCATCTACGCCATCAGCCTCAGCAAGAAGTGGTAG
>CAZNKC010000018.1:0-21152 GCA_964573315.1 uncultured Verrucomicrobiaceae bacterium
CCTTTCACCGCGGCCGCATAGAGCGGGCGGAAGAGGAGAATCTGCCCGGCGGGTCCGGCGAAGGTGGCCATGGTGATGGCGCTGCCGTCCGCCAGCTTGCCTTTCAGGGTCAGCTTGCCGGTGGCGGGGTTGACGGTGAAGGACAGGAATCCGGCTCCCACCGGCGCTTCGGCGCTGGTCAAAGCATCGTCCACGAGTTCCAGCTTCGTGGTGTAATAACCCGCGAGGACGTCGGCGCGGAAGTTTTTGCTCCACGGATTCCGCCAGCCGGTGAAGGACGTGGTGGCGGCGCCGTCGCTGACGGTGGCGTCCACGATGGTGCCGGTGGCGGTATCCACCTTCAGAGCCAGCACCAAGTCGGTGAGCACTTTGCCACGCTTGATCACCGCGTTGACCGCCGCCCGGTCCGGTTCGCCGGGATCGATGACCACCGTACTGCGGAAGCTGTGGGCTTTGGTGCCGATGGTGATTTTGCCGCTGACTTTGCCGGCGGCGGTGACGGTCATGTCAAAGCGTCCGCCCTGAGGGCCGAGGATGTTGAAGGGTTTCACATCGGCGAGGATGGCGCTGCGCTGCACCGGACCGGTGAAGACGCCGAGCGCGCTGGCGGGCAGCGGGTTGATGAGGAGGCTGGTGGTCAGCACGGCGGAGCCGGCGACGTTGCGGGCGGTGATTTTGACGTTGTAAGGGGTGGCCTTGATGGCGGCGGGGATGCCGAAAATCTCACCTGTGCCAGCGTTGATTTTCAAGCCGGCGGGCAGGCCGGTGGCGGTGAAGCTCGTGGCGGAGCGGTAGATTTCATTGACCGGATCATCCGGCTTGACCGGGGGGATGAAGCTATAAGGCAGGCCGATCTGGCCGGGCGGCAGGGGGCCGCTGTGGTCCCACTCGGGGGCGTGGGTGGGCGGGCCGTCATAGGGCGGGCTGAGGGTGGCGTTGACGCTGAAGACGAAGCCGTATTCGTTTTCGACCCGGACGCGATAGTTGCCGTATGTACCGGGGCCGGCGATGACGGTGAGGGTGGGGCCGTTTTCGCCGATCAAGTCTCCATTGTTGAACTGCCACTGGATGTCCGTGAGGGTGGAACCGGCGGCGGTAAAAGTGAAGACGACCTCGATGCCTTCCGCGGCGGCGGCGCTCTGCGGCGGCACGATGATGACGGGAGGGCCTTCCACGGTCAGCAGGGCTTCGCCGCTGGTGACGGAGCCGAGGCTGTTGGTGACGATGACGCTGTAAAGGCCGGCGCGGGCGGCGGTGATGTTGGACAGAGTGAGGGTGGGGCTGTCCGGCGCGCCGGGGAGGGGCTGGCCGTTGAAGAGCCATTGATAGGCGAGATCCTCGCCGATGACGGTGACGGTGAAGAAGACGGTGTCGCCAGTGAAGGCGTCCTGCAGCTGCGGGTGGGCGGTGATGATCGGCGCTCCTGTGCCGGGGCCGGAGATGAAGATGAGGCCGTCGCTCTCAAACAGGCCGGTGTTCCACTCCAGCGGCGCGTCGAGAGCGGGGAGGTCGAGGGTGACGCCTGTGAGATCGGCGGTGGCATCGTTCTGCCAGCCGAGCAATTGGAAGGCGTGCCCGGCCTGCGGGACGTAGGCGGGGGCGAACCGGACTTCGACGGTACCGGCGACGGTGTGGGTGGCGCCGTTGGTGACGAGGTTAAGGGCATCAAACTGGCCGGAAGCGGCGCCTGCGATGTCGAGAACGAGGGTGCCGCCGGTTTCGAGGGTGAAGTTATGGTGGACTTCGACGAGCCGGGGGGCGCCGTCCGTGCCGGGGTGGAGGGTGGCGCCGGATTCAACGAGCAGACCGGAGGCGGCGCTGGCACCGGAGGCGATGGAGGCCGAGTCAAACTCAACGACGACAGTATCGGAAAGGATGAGGGCGAGGGGGAAGGAGGGGCTGGCGAACTTGACGGAGCCGGAGCTGCCGAGGTTGAGGGTGTCCACCGGAACGATGCTGCCCGGGTCCACGATAAAGGAGCCGGTGAAGATGGTGTAGTTTTCGACTTCGAGGCGGACGACGCTGCCGCTGGTGTCAGCGGCGCCGTAGATGTTGCTGGTGCCGGCGATGTCGAGATTATTGCCGACGATGACCACGGGGCTGCCCGGTCGTCCACTGATGGAGATGCCGTTGGGGAGGGCGTTGGCGCCGGTGAGGGGATCCGGGATTTCGAGAGTGCCGTAGTTGAGGAAGAGCTGGCTCACGCCGGGGGCGTCTTTGTCATAGATTCTGAGGGCGCCGCCGTAGGTGGGGGTTGCGCCCTGGCCGCCGAGGGAGACGCGATGGAGGCCCGGGTTGGCGCTGGTGAGGATGAGGGTGCCTTCGCCGAATTTGCGGAGGCTGTTGTTGCCGCTCATGCCGGCGGTGGTGATGGCGCCGCTGAGAGTGAGGTTGCTAAAGGAGGCGACGGTGACGTTGGCGCTGGCGAGGGGGATGCTGAGGTCATTGTTGATGAAAACGTCGGCGCTGGTGTCGCTGACGGTGATGCCGTTGACGGTGAGGGCTTGGCCCTGGAGGGTGAAGACAGGGGGGGCGGGCGGGGGGACGGGGGAGAGGAACTCAAGGCTGCCGAGGATGTTGGAAGGGCCGTTGAAAGCGGTGACGCCGCTGTCTCCGAGATAGGCGCCGACGGAGAAGGAACTGGTGTTGACGCTGCCGTTGATGGCGAGGGCTTCAGCGTCTTCAATGAAGACGATGCCGCCGGCGCCGGTGATGGCTCGGTTCGGGTTGAGGACCAGGTCTTGGCCAATGCCAAGCAGGCCGCCGAGGTGGATGTCGTTGTCCGCATGGCCGAGGGAGCCATCGGTGATGATGGCGAGAGCGCCGGCGTTGATGCTGACGAGACCGGTGAAGGTGTTGGCGGTGTTGGCGAGAACGAGAACGCCAGGGCCGGTTTTGGCCAAACCGGCGCTGCCTTGGATTTCCGAGGCAATGGTGGCGGCATACGTCACGCCGGAGCCCACGTCCAGACGAGGCAAGCCGCTGAGGATGAGGGGAGCGCCAGCCAGAATGATCTCATCTCCTTCCTCAAAGAAAATCGAGCCGGCCTGCTGAGCACTGGAGAGGAGGACGGTGTAATCTCCGGTGGCATCGGCGCCGGCGGAGAAAGCGGCCTTGCCGCCGGGCGTCCAAGCGCCGGGCGCGGCGAGGCCGTCGGGGTCGGCGCTCCAGAAGGCATCCACGCCCCAGGCGCCAGCGGGAGAAGGGCCACCAGCACCCGCGATGGCGCCATTGGCATCCCAATAGAGGGGATCGGTGTCGTCTTCAAAAGTGAGTGCGAAGTCGTCAACGGCAAAGGTGTCGCGGTTACCGCCGCCGGAGGAGGGGGCGAGGGCGATGATGCGGATCCAGACATGCGGTTGATTGGCGATGGAGGCAAGGGCGGCGCCGCTGAAGGTAAGCGGGGTGGAACCGAAGGCGTTGGGATCGGTGAAGGTGCCGAGGGTCTGCCAGGAGGCGGGTTCAAGGCCAATGCCGGCTTGCACGGACCAGATGGTGGAGCGGGGCTGATTGTCGAGTATCTGCGCTTCAAAACTGATGCCGGTGACGACTTTACCGGTGGAATTGAAGGCGAAGTTGAAAGAGGCGCCGGGATCGCCGAAGGTGCCGGTCTGGCGGACGCCGAGGGCGCGGTTGGCGGAGCTGCTCTGCGTGGCGGCGTTTGCGTCGCTAGCCAAGCCGATGGCTGAGGCGGAGTTGCGAAATCCAGCGGAGCTCGTTGACCACTGGACAGCGCTGGCAGTGAAAGCAGCAGCAGCGCCGAGGGCGCTGGTGGAAGCTCCGGTGTAAACGCTCCAGCCCAACGGCAAACCGGACCCGATGCCGTTAAAATCCTGCGTGTAGCTGGCGCCGGTCAGGGTGACCACAGGGATGGACACGGTCAGCGCGGCGTCCACGCTCACCTCGAAGTTGCCGACGCCCGGCCCCGTCACCACCACGCTGATGTTCCCCGAGGAAACCGACGGCAGATTGGTCAGAGTCAGTATCGGGCTGCTGGGCGCGCTCAGGCTGGCGCCATCCAAGCGCCAGTCGTAGGTGAGCGGTCCGTCGCCAGTGGCAGTGACCTCGAATTCGGCGGTGCCGCCCACAAAGACGGATTGCGGCTGCGGCTGCACGGTGATCTGAACGGCGCTGCCGGTGGTGAATTCAAACTCTTCATCGGCCAGCATCGTCTCCGTACCATCGCTCACCTCCGCCGCGACGACGGTGACCTTGTGGGTGGTGGCAAAGGCCAGCGGCGCGATCGGGTTCAGCACCACGCTGGTCACGCCCGTGGCGGGAAGTTCGGGAGTGGCGGCGAAAGGCACCGGGTTCACCCCGTCCGTGAAGGTGAAGGTGGCGGCGGTGAGGTTCACCGCCTCGCTGAACTCAATGCTGATGATGGTGTCATTGGGCGCCGCCACCGCGCCATCCGCCGGGGTCGTGCTGGTGACAAAGGGCGCGCCGGTGGTGCTGATGGTGATGAGCGCGCTGTCGGTGGACTGTCCGGCGGCGTTGGTCACTCGCAGCCAGTAGGTGGTGGTCTCCGTGAGCGGGTCCGTGGTGTAGCTGTCCGTGGTGGCGGCTGTGTTCAGTTCCTCGCGCACCAGACTGGTGGTGTCGCCAACCGCACCACGATACCAGCGGTAGCTGAGCGGCGGTGTGCCAGCGGTCACCGTCACCTGCAAGGTGGCGGTGGCACTCTCAGCGATGAGCTGGTCCGCCGGCTGGTCAAAAGCCGGCGGCTCTGGGGTGAGTGTGGTGAAGCTGAACTCCGCATCCGCCAGCATGGCGAGGCTGTCGCCGTCCGTGACCTCTGCGGCGGTGATGGAGACAACCACTTCCGTCGCAAAAGGCAACGGAGCGTTCGGCGTGAGCACCACGGAGGAGACGGGGCCGGTCGTGGGCAGGCCGGAGAACGCCACCGGCGTGCCGGCCGGCGCCTCGATGGCGACGGCATCGGCGGTCAGGTTCACCGGCTTGTTGAAGTTGAGCGTGATGGGGCTGGTGATGGCAATCTCGGTGGCCGCGTCCGCAGGCGTGGTGGAAACCAGCGCGGGCGGCGTCACCACTGGCGCGGTGGTCACGCCACGAAAAACGTAGTTGGCTCCGGCGCTTTGCAGGGTGGTGAAGGTTGTCGGGATCGTGCCGTCATCGACCACTTTGACGAGGCGGTTGTTGGTGGTGTCGGCCGTGGTGGCGTAAAGAGTGGCGGTGCCGGTGCCGGCATCCCAGTAGCCGGTCAGACCGCGGATGACGCTGGCTGACGTGGTGGCGCCGGTGGCGTCAGTGAGCTCGTTGGTCGTGGTGGAGAAGCGTCTCACATACGTTTCCGTCCAGCTTGTGCCGTTGAAATCATAACGCAGCAGGCCGCCAGTGTTGACCGCCGTGTTGTCCGAGGCCACCCAGGCGCGATCCAGAACACCGGGCCCTTGCGCTCCAGTGCTCACGAAGTAGAAGGCGATGGGATTGATGACGCCAAAAACCAATTCAATCGATTCGGAAGCGACGGGGCTGGTGGGAGCGCCGGCGCCGAGTTTGTAAATGCCGCTGCCGGGTCCGCCGGTGGCGCCTGTCGAGTAAAAGAGCTGCCCGCCGTAGATGGCGACGTTGCGCACGTTGGTAAGATTAGTGGTAGTAGTGGCGGCATTGATCCGGGTGAAAGTTTCATCTTGGCCGTTGTAATACCAAACGCCGCCATTAGCCGCCGCCGAACCCGTGCCGGACAGGTACACGCCGCCACCGCCATCCGGGAACACGGAACGGAAATTGCTGGCGCCATTCAAAGTGGTTCCAGGGAGCAGCGCCCGCTCAACCGGGTTGGTCGAGAGCCCCAGCAGGGTCACGACTTTGTTGTCACTCAAAGTGCTGCCAGCCTCCAGATTGAATCCAGGCACAGCCAGCATGTCGCCGTTGCTGCCGATGTACCCCACCAAGCCCGAACCGCCGGTTTCAGTGAGCTGGTTTTCTCCGGAAGTCGGCATGTTAATGATCTGCTTCAGCGCGCCCGTGGTTTCCACTTCCAGTAGGCTCACGGGCATCGCAATACCGCTCAATGCGGTCGTTCCATTTCCCAAACGATTGACCACGACCGTGCCCTCACCAAACGGCCCGGGCGTGGACACGCTGAGGATGGCGGTCTGGCTGTCCGCGCTGTCGGCGGCGTTGGTGGCGCGCACCCAGTAGTAGCTGGTGGCGGCGACGGAGGTGATCACAAGCTCGTCGTCGGTTTCGTCGGGCAACGGGGTGGAGGTGTCGCCGCTCTGTCCTGCATACCACTGCAGGGTCGGTGCGGGCGTGCCGGTGACGGTGACGGTCAAGGTCGCCGGGTCACCTGCGCCTAAAATTTGCGAGGCAGGCTGCAAGGTGAAAACGGGCGGCGCCGGCGCCACGGTGGTGAAGCTGAATTCATAGTCCGTCTCCAAGTTGGGAGTGACCTCGTCTTTGTCCACGGTGACGGTGTAGGTCTCCCCATACTCCAGCGGCGCTTCGGGCGTGAGTACGACGCTGGTGGTGTCGCTGGCCGGCAGGCCGGTGACGGTCACCGGCGTGGCGCCTTTCATGACGATGACGGCGTCGGCGGAGAGATCGACCTCCTCGCTGAACTGGATGGTGATGGTGCTGTCCACCGGCACGTTCACCGCCTCGTCGGCGGGCGTGGTGCTTTGAACGAAGGGGAAGGCGTTGACGGTGACGGTGGCAATACTGCTGTCCGCCGAGTCCACGCTGTTGGTGACGCGCACCCAGTAACTGGTGGTGGCGGTCAGGTTTGGAGTGGTGAAGTTGGGGCTCTCGGCCTCCTCAATCAAGTCATCGATGTCCGGGTCGCCGGTATTGCCCTGATACCACTGATAGGACAGCGGCTCCGTGCCAGTGGCGACGACGTTCAGGGTGGTGCCGGTGTTAAACGGGATGCCGATGCTGCCGGGATGGGTGATGATGATGGGGGCGACTGGACCGGCGGGGGTGGAGGTGATAGTGATGTCATCGAAGCGTAGAGTCGGCCTGTTACCCGAACCGCCTATGGAATAGTATTTCCAGCGCAAATAAATGGCTGGCTTGTTATCGCATACAGAAGGGAGTGCGGTAGGTCCGAAATTTGCGAAGTGGCCATTGCTATTACCTGTAGATACGTATTCAACAGGCCCAGGCACATCCGTCCACGAATCTGTTCCGACACGATATTGAAGACGAATCGCATAGTTTCTTGCACCTGCATTTGCAACAAGACCGCCAGTCCAACTGACTGTAATAGCTTGACGACTGGTCGTGTTCAAACCAACAACTGCCGCCCCAAGATTGCCTGCTGTGCCTGTGTGCGCAAAACCCACTCCATCGACTCCTAAACCATTGATTCGACTTCCAGTTGTTGAGTTATAGTCCCCCGTATAATCAGTAGTCATCTCCACCGCCAAGCCTGGATCTTGTGTGCCGGTTCGATGAAACCTCATATTTGCCGGATAGTTTCCAGCGGGTTCGCTGGCAGCCCATTCCGTAAAAGAATAATTACCCGAAGAAAGATCAAAAAGTCCGGGGTTAGTTTGTGCCATGCTGTTGCTAACGAAGACGATCAGAGCGATCAGGCACAGAGCGGATTTCAGGAATCGATTCATGGGATTGTCAGGGGTGGGTGGTGGAGGACGGGTTCGTTAAGCAGGGAGCGCGCCAAGAGAGCGGGGAGTTGCGGAGCGAATCGCGGGCTGGACTGTATTCACGGCGTCGTTACCATGATGAGTGGCGGAGGCATAGGGGAGAAGGGTGACGATTTGGTTGCGCAGAGAGCAAAGGGCTGGGCGCAGGGCGTAGAAATCAAGGGTCAAGGGGTTTGCCGGGGTACATGCCGATGTCGTCGAAGAGGAGGCTGAGGACGGCGCCTTGGGCGTCGGTGTAGAAGACGAGGAAGCGGGCGCCGGGGTCTTCGAAGGTGAGTTCCACGCGGTGGATGGGTTCCTCGGCGGCGGCGCTGTCCGCGGTGGTTGCTTCCGGCTCCGGCTGGTGCGGAGGCGGGTTGAGGCCGGGGCCGGGCAGGACGCCGATCTCCAGCATGCCGCCGCGCTTGGGGGTGGGGACGATTTTCTCCCGGAGGCGGGGGGCGTCGTGGATTTCGTCGTGGACGCGGACGCGGAGGCTGGGGGCGGGGGTGAGGTTGAGCAGGACGAGGGCGTTGCCCTGGCGCTGGCCGGGGGGGATGATGAGGTCGCAACGCAGCTCTTTGACGGCGAGGACGGGCTTGGGCGGGCGGCGGCGCTCGGTCTGGGGGACGGTGTCGGCGTAGGCGATGAAGGCGTGCAGGGCGCCGGGCTGGAGGTCCGCTTCCAGATCGACGAGGCCGAGGGGTTGATGCTCGAACTGCAACCGGCGCGGGCCGGCGGGGTAGCTGACCCAACTGGAGCGGAAGCCGGGCTCGATGCCGGCGGGTTTGATGTCCTCGCCATCCAGGACAAAGAAGGACCAGCCTTTGCCGGTCACGGTGTTGGCGTAGAGGAGATGACCGGGCGGATTTTCGGACTTGGGCTTGCTGGGTTTCTTTTCGGCGGCCAAAGCGGCGGCGGGGATGAGGGCGAGGAGCAGGGCGCAGAGCGCAAAGCGCATGGAGCGCGGGCGCCCCCGCCCGCTGTTGCCGGCGCCCTCGCCGGCAACCCGCCCCTGGAACGGCGCAGCCGCTGGTGACGTGAAGCGGGGGCCGGGCGGGCTGCGCCACGCCCGGCCTGCGACGGGAAGGCGGGGGACGGCGCGCGCGCGGCGGCGGAGGGGGTTCGTTCTCATGGTTGGGGAGGGTCAGAAGACCTCGTTGTCGAGGGTGATGTTTTTGAGCACGCCCTGTTGGTTGGTGAACAGGATGAGGACGCGGTCGGAGCGGTCCACGAAGCTGAGGGAGAGCAATTTTTTGTCGCCGAGGCTGACGGGCACGACCTCGCCCATGGATGGCGCGATGCCGACGGCGGCGGGTTCGAGCTTGACGCAGGCGAGGGGGACGTTGCCGATGGTGAGGTCGAGTTTTTCCGCGAGGGTGGCCTGCAGGACGGTGACGGAGACGGCGTTGCCGCGGATGTAACCGGGGCTGGAAATGACGTGGGCGCTGAGCTCGAGCTTGGGGGGCTCGGTGTCGTTGCGGGAGCCTTCCGGGGTAGCGGCGGGGAGGGCGAGGGCGATGACGGAGGCGACTTCGCCGGGCTTGAGGGTGACGGGCAGGTTGACTTTGCCGAGGGTGTCGTGGCGCAGCTCGATCTGGCAGTTTTTTGGGGGGAAGCCGACGGAACCGGTGGCGATGCCGTCGGCGTAGCCTTGGGGGTTGATGTCCTCGCCGTCGAGGGTGACGCGCAGGCTGCCTTCGTGGCCGGTGGCGTTGACGAAGCGCAGGTAGCCGAGGGCGCTGAAGTCTTTTTTCCCCGTTCTCGCGGGGGCGGGTTCAGCGGGAGGCTGCTGGGCGGGGAGGGAAGAGAAAGCGCCAAGCGCGGAGAGCAGAGCACAGAGGATCAGAAGCGGGACGCGCGGGGTACACGCTGAAGCGTGAATAACGTACGAGGGCACGCTGCTCGAGTCTCTATCTGCGGAATTCAGGCTAAAGGCTGCGGGCATAGTGGATTTCGGTTTGCTGGCGGATGATGTTGCCGGTGGCGTCGCGGATGGGACGGATGAAGACGTGATAGACTTTGGAGCGGGTGGCGAGGATCTGGGTCTCGCCGCTGCGGGTGCGGCGCAGGGACTGGCCGGTGACGACGACTTTGAAGTTGCGGCTGCGGACGGTGCTGCTGTTGAAGATGCGGGCGAAGGCTTCCTCGGCGGCGGCGTCATTCCACTCGGGCTCGATGAGGCGGTCCGTCTCGCGGCGGGTGGCGCCGAACACGGGCTGGCCGGCCTCGAGCACGACGCCGGGCTGGCTGCCGTGCGGGGTCATGCCCAGCGGCAGGGGATTGGCGGTCAATTCCTGAGGGGTGGGGACGAGGATTTTTTCCGGCAGTTCGGCGGGGGTGAGGTAGGGACGGTTGCGGATGATGAGTTCGGCGAGAAGATCGGCCGGGGGGGAGTTCGCGGCGCTGGCGGGGGGATGCAGCACGCTTTCGTTCGCGGTGGGGTTTTGTTCAGCCTGATTTTCGCTGGTGAGCTTGCGGCGGAGGCGGGGGTCCATTTGCAGCCTGCCGGCGGCGAGGGCGCGCAGGGTGTCGCGGCTGGCGGTGTTGAGGTTGATGTGGCCGTGGATGCGAATAAAGTCGCCGGTGAGGCGGGCGAGGTCTTCGGGGGTGAGGGGGTTGGGGTGCCAGCCGGCTCTGGGCTGGCCGCAGTGAAACAAGTCGAGCAGGGCGGTGGCACATTGGGTGCGCAGGAAGGGGCGGCCGGAGGCGGGCGGGGTGTTGTAGTCGGGCCGGAAGCGCTCGTGCTCGGGGCGGCCAATGCGGAGGGTGTTGCCGCCGCAGAATTTGTCGGAGGGGGTGGCGTTGGCGCCGGTTCTGAGGTTGGCGAAGTCGCGGTAGAAGTTGTTGTTGGCGGAGCCGGATGAGGAGAATTCGGAGCCGCCGTTGGGGTCCCACATGATGGGGTCGAAGACGTGGCCGAGTTCGGTCACGCTGAAGAAGCGGCCGGCGTTGGAGAGGTGCTGGACGTATTTTTGGCGCTCCGGGACGTTGCTCTCCTTGGCGGCGTGCCAAGCGGGCACGAGGGCTTTGTCATCGGGATTGGTGTCGAGGGTGATGGCGCTGTTTTTGGGGCCGCGGCTGATGTGACCGCCATCCGGCCAGAGGTGGACGCGGGTTTGGCCGTATTCTTTTTCCTGGATGTTGTAGCGCACGGTGCGCGCCCAAGGGCTGCTGCCGTTTTCGTAGTTGACGTAGTCCTGGTGGAAATTGACGAAGAAGGCGCCGCGGGGGTCGCCGATGCCGTTGATGTAGTTGCCGTTGCGTCCGTAGGACATTCCGGGCAGGCCGAGGTTGAAGCGCTGCTTGGCGGAGTCGGTGACGTTGCGGTTGAGGCGGTCCGGCGGTCTGAGCGGCTGGTCCACGACCACGAAGCCGCTGGCGCCGGTGGGTTTGAAGGCGATGCGGTAACGGCTGCGCAAGTCGGAGCCGGCGTCGTCTCCGGAAAAGGTGAGGCTAGCGGAGCTGCCGCTGGTGGAGCCGATGTCAAAACGATAGACGACGGGGGTGAAGGCGATGACGCGCACTTCGTTGGGACGCATGGGTTTGAACACGGGAGGCTCATCGCCGCGCTTGATGAAGGCTAGGGAACGCTGGTCCGCGTCGGGGGCGGCGGGATCATCCATGCGGATGGGCTTGTGCCACCAGCCATCAAGGGCCTTGGTTTTGCGGCGGAGGTCGGGCAGCTCTCCTTTTGCCGGCTTGCCGGCTCCCTCGACAACACCGAGGCTGTCCAGGCTTTGCATCAAATGGTATGTGCGGAAGCCGGCGGAGACGGAGCCATTGGCTTCGTAGGCGGCTGAGATTTCCCCGCTGATGACTTGATTGCTCATGTTCCAGAGTTCCAAGTAATGGGTGATGGAATAGACGGCGGTGCCGCCAGCGCTTTCCTCAAGGCGGTAGCGTTGCCATTGCTTGGTGACGACGGGGTAGGCATCCATGCCACGATAGCGGGGATAGCGGGCGTCCCATGCGCCGCTGCCGCCGTTGTCATTGGCGGGGTCGTGCATGGGATCGCCGTCCATGGTGGGCAGGGAGTCGGTGTCGGCGTAGTCGATGATGCCGGCGGCGAGGGCTTTCACATAAGCGAGGGCTTTCTGCTGGATAGTGCCGCCCAAGGGCAGGGGGTAGCCGCCTTTGCGGCCGATCTGGTTGGGGTTGCTGGTGGTGGTGAGGACGCCGGCGAAGTGCGGCAGATGCGTTTGGATGTGCTGGGCGATCTGGTCCACGGCGGCGCGGGCTTTTTGCTGGCGGAGTTCTTCGTCGGTCTCGGTTTCGATTTCGTAAAGCTGCCGGTTGAGGTTGAGCTTGCGGGCGGGGCCGAAGTCGGGGATGAAGAGACTGGCGAAGGCGGGGTCGGGCGGGATCAGGGCGAGTTCGTCGTAAGGGAGGATGCCGGCGGCGGTTTGCTCCTCGATGCGGCGCATGACGGGGTGGGTGAGCGAGCCCGAGGCCGCATCCCGGTCTTCCAGGGCGCTGGCTTGCAGGCCTTCCCATCCCAGCAGCGGGTCCGGTTGCAGCAGGGTTTCCCGCCAGTTGCCGGGGGAGAACTGGAGGTGGCGGCCGCGGTGCAGCACCCGGTGCATGCGGGTGAGCACGTCGTCCAGATCGGCATTGTCCGGGCTGGGCTCAAACGGCGGCTGAAACAGGGTGTGCAGGGAGGCTTCGGCGAGCAGGGGCAACTCGGGGCGGCGCAGATTCATGCCGGGCACGCGCACGCCGGACCAGCGCAGCAGTTGCCGCTCCCGCTCCTGCAGGGCGCTCGGGATGTTCGCGGGGAAGGCAAAGGGGGTGCGCTCATGCAGTCCGGTGTCCGGGTTGAAATTGCCGGCGGCGGCGAGCGGCAAGCCGCCCTGCAGGTCTTCGACGTAAAAGGCGAAGCGGGCGGCGATCTCGCCCTCGCCGTCGTCGGGTGGATCGGCAGCGGTTTGGGGGCGCGGCAGTTCCACCCAATAGCCGGGCGCGGTGCGCTGCCAGGGGGAGACGGCGGTGGCGGCGCGCTGGGCGGCGCGTTTGAGGGCGCTCAGGTGGCCGGCGTCTTGGTTGGAATTCACCGGGGAAAGCCGGTAAGTGGGCTGGCCGCCAACATAGCCGCCGGGCATTTTGGGGCGGATGTCCTGGCTCAACAACTGCAGGGTGGGGTCGGCTTGGCCGGCCTGGGCCTTCGAGCCGAGCACGCCGGAGGCCAGAGGGGTGTAAGTCCAGAGGTAGCCGTTGAGACTGGCGGGATTTTCCTCGCGTTTTACCGCCATGAGGGCGGCGGCGGGCTGTTTGTCGGACTCGTCTTGCAACTCGTTGCGCGGGTCTGCCTGCACGTCCTGCGGGGTGATCCAGTCCGCCACCGGTACGCTGAGAATGAGGCCTTTTTCATCTTGCAGCGCTTCTTTGAGCAGGGCGCCGGCGTTTTCCAGGCCGGCTTGCACGGCCAGCTCGGCCTGCTCGACGGCGTCGAAGGAGGAAGAGGTCTGGCGCTCGCGGGCGACGATGGAGAAGAGGCCGACGACGAGGATGGTGACCGCTGCGAGGATGGACAGCGTCATCACCAGCGTGAAGCCGCCGGTGGCGGCCGCGGCAGCCGGTCTGGGGGCGGGGAAGGTCATAGGGTGTTGGAAGGCAGCCGCAGGCGGGTGGTGTAGGTTCTGACTTCGGGGTCGTCTTGGTAGTCGTCATGGGTGCCGTTGAGGAGGTCGCGCGTGCCGGTGCCGCGCCAGTCGTTGAGCGTCTGCAAATGCTGGCCGGTCTGGCGGTTGGTGACGCGCAGGGTCAGGTCCAGCCAGTTCGGCGGCTGGGTGGAGGGGAGGGCCGGGGCGGCGGTGGGCGCGGCCAAATCCGTGAACGGCCGCAGGTCAAAGCGGATCACATCGTGCGCGATCACGCCGGTCTCCGCCTCCTCCGGCTCGTCGCTGAGATCAGCCAAAGACTGCCAGTCGCCGGAGCTGACGAGAGGGGCTTGATTTTCCAGATGCCGTTTCAACCGGCGGAAGGTTTCGGCGGCGCTGAAGACGCGGCGGACGAGTTTTTGACTGGCGGATCGGGGGGCGAGGCCGCTGGCGCCGCCATCCGAGGTCAGGGCCAGGCCGTACAGGACGAGACGCAGGTCGCCGCGGCCATGGCCGGCGTCGCGTTCAGCGGTCTGGGTGGCGCGGAGGAAGGCCAGGCGGGCGGAGTCGAGAGGGCCGGCGGCGGGTTCAAGCAGGAAGCCGGTGCGCGGCTCGCCAGCGCTGGGGGGAGAGGTCGGGTCGGTGTCGGGGGTGGCGGCGGGGCCGGGGGCGGCGTCAGCGGCGGCGCGGGCGGGATGCGGCACGAGGACCATGGCGGCGAGGTCGTCGGAGAGCAGCCGCAGGGCCACGCGGCCCTCGCGCTGGGAGGAGAAATGCTTGCTTTGCCGGGTCCAGGAGTCGGAGGCGGAGGTGAGGCTTTGCAACAGCGCCACCATGATGACGGAGGCGACCATCATGCTGGTGAGCAACTCGACGAGGGTGAGGCCGGCGCGCCGCCGCCACAGCGCCGGCGCCGGCCAGCCACGGCGGGCTGTTTCAGGGACTGACGAGCGAGACATAACGGTGGACTTTGCGTTTTCCCTCAGGGGCGGAGGCTGGGGATTCGACGGTGATGCGCAACTCGAGCATGCCCGGCTGGGTGGAGGAGGGTTCGACCTCGGAACGCGCCAGATAGGCCGCCTGCGGATCCATTGAGCCGGATTTAAAAGTGCCGGTCAGGCCGGCGTCCTCGCGGCTGCGCGCCAGGGTCTGCATGGCGCTGTCCAGCAGCAGCACCCGCGCCAGCGGCAGGACGGGCGCCGGGCTGCCGCTCATGTCATCTCGCGCTTCCGCCAGCATCTGCCGCGCCACCATGCCGGCCACCGTCTCCGACCGGGTCTCACGCGCGCCGCCGAGGGTGCCGGCCAGCAGGCCGATGACCGCCAGCAGCGCGGAAGAGGCGATGCCGACGGAAATGAGGGACTCCGCGAGGCTGAAACCGGCGCGGCGCGGAGATCCGATAGGAGGCGCAGTCTTCATGGCAGTATCTGGCTGTTGCCGGAGTGTTTTTGCACGGCCAGCCAGCGGCACATCTCCGGGGTGTGGGTCAACCCCTGGGGGGTGCGCGGGTTCCCCCCCGTCACCTCCCCCTCGGCGATGGCCACCAGCACCGGACGGCCGCGCGTCTCGGCGGGCAGGCTCACTTGGCCCAAATCCCGAAAACCGATGCAGGGCAGACTGACCTCCTGACGCCCGCCGGGCAGTTGCACGCGCTGGCGCGCGTCAGTGGCGTTGAGCACGTTGATCCCGGCTTCGCTGCTGGCCGGGTTCGCCTGGGTGAAGACGTAACCCTCCGGCAGGTAGTACCAACCCGAGACCGGCTCGTAAAGGTGATCGTTGCGGCCGGCAACGCGCTGGGCCTGGCAAATCAGCACCGCCCGGTAAGCGGCCTCTTGATTCGGCACGGCCTCGGTCGCAAAAGCCAGCACCACCTCACCTTGGCCGGTGAGCGCCTTGGCGCGGGCGGTGTCGATGACCGCGGCGAGCTGCTGGATGGCGGTGCTGCCGCGGCTGCCTTTGAGCGCGCCGCTGACGCCGACGGTCATTCCTGCCACCAAGGCTATGATCGTCACCACCACCAGCATCTCCAGCAACGTGAACCCCGCCTGCCCGCTTCTCGGCGCAGGCAAGGTGTCGGCAAGTCCAAGGTCAATGGAACGCATTTCGATCACAAATTTGGTATTTACCTTGTACATCACGAGATGTCGATCTTCGAATGATCAAATGTGCCGATTTTGTCAATTTCCGCGAAGCCGCGGCGGCGGGAATGGGCGAGGTTCGGCGGGCGCAAATCATGGATCCCCTGCGTGCAAAGCATCATTCGAGCCAGCTTGACGCCGATCACCCGCTTTCTTCCCCGTTCTGCGGCGGGCGCAATCCCGGCATTTCTTTGATTGCAGTGGCGGGTGATTTCCGGCACTCTGGCGCTTATGCGCATGGGAAAAATGCTTGTTTTGGCTCTTCTCGCCACCGGTTGGGCGGTGGCGCCTGCCGTCGCCCAAGAGGAGGGCGGCGCGGACGGGAAATGGAATCCACCGCTCACGAACCTGCCGGTCTGGGAGTCGAAAGCCACCGGGCTGCGCTTCCCAATTTTCTTCAGCGACTACGTCATGCAGGGCGTGTTCGACTTCGCGGGCGCGAATGGAGACCACATCGTCCGCTACGAAAGCGCCGGGGCGCGTGCGCGGGGAGACATTTTCATCCAAAAAAAAGACCCGCCGCCCGCGGACAAAGAGGCGGTGGTACGGGCCATCGATGACGCGCTGGTCCAGGCGATGGACGATCTGGCAGGCATGGCGGAGCAGGGCCGCTATGACGACATCAAGACCGAAGGACCGCTGCAGGGGAAAATCGAACTCTGGAAGGTGGATGAGCCGTTGCCGCTGCTGATCCAACAACTCGCCGCCACGCGCATCGGCGCGGAGGGCGGGAAACCCGAGCGCGTGCCGCTCAAGCTCTGGTACGGCTGCACCGTCTTCGAGGGGCATGTGATCCTGATCCGCCACATGCGGCCCGCCGAGGAAGGGGAAAAGGGCGAGGCGGACATGAAATTCTTCGTCGATGCCATCCTGCGCGTGGTGAAAGACCCTCCGCTGCGCAAGGAGATGCGCCCGGCGATGGAGGCTTTCGTGCGCGAGCCGCTGACGGAATCCGGCCAGGAGGCGGCGAAGATCGCGCTGGGTTATCTCGACAACTCGCCGATGATGCCGGTGCTGGTGCCCGCGCCGCCGCTGACCACCTGGGCGGATGAAATGGAAAAACTGGTGCCGAACTCCGGCTCGCAAATCCTGCGCGCCTACGTCATCAGCGGCGCGCTGGCGGCGCTGGACGGCAAGGACAACCGCACCTGCCTCACCCTGGCCTGCCAGCAAGTGGCGCGCGTCTATCTCGAAATCCAACGCCTGCAACCCGCGGTCCGGCACGCCGGACTCGAAGACCTGACAAAGGCGGTGGAACGCGGTGAGGTGGCGGCTTGGTTTGAAAAGCAACTCGCGGACGCGGCAGCGAAGGAGCGGAAGTGACGTCGGGTGCAGGCTGGAAGTCTGCATGACTGGCCTCAGGCAGAATGCCTGAGCTACAAGGAGAGGCGCTTTGCAAGCGCCTGCCCCGGAGGGCGGGATTGTATTCCCGCCCATTTTTTCGCGGGCGGAGGCGGCACGGAGCCCGGAATCGGAGAGGCAGAACAGAACATCCTGCCGCCCCGGAGAGGCGGGATACTTTCAGTCCGCAGCCTCTTGACACTCGCTAAACCCTCGTCCAAGCCGCGTTCGCCTTGCCGGAGGCGACCACCGCCTCGATGAACGCCATGCCGCGGATGCCGTCCTCGATTTTCGGGAAATCGCTCTCGATCGCCGTTGCTTCGCGGCCTTCGAGGCGCGCGCGGATGGTGTTGGCGAAATTTTTGTAGATGTTCGCGAAAGCCTCCAGATACCCTTCCGGATGCGCCGGCGGCGTGCGCGTGCCCGCGGCGGCTTCCGCGCCGAGGTAGCCGTTCGCAGTGCGATAGACCTGCATCGGCTGATCCAGCCACTTCACCAGCAGCGTGTTCGGCTCCTTTTGATGCCACTCGATGCCGCCCTTCTCGCCATAGACGCGGATGTTGAGGTTGTTTTCCTCGCCCACGCTGATCTGGGAGCAATGCAGCACGCCCTTGGCGCCGCCCTCGAAGCGTAGCAGGATGTTGGCGTCGTCGTCCAGCAGGCGGCCTTCGACGAAAGTGGTGAGGTCCGCCGCCAGCTCGCTGATTTTCAATCCCGTGATGTACTCCGCCAAGTTCTCCGCGTGCGTGCCGATGTCTCCCACGCAACCGGCCGCGCCGGAGCGCTTCGGATCGGTGCGCCACGCCGCCTGCTTCTGCCCGCTCTCCTCCAGCCGCGTCGCCAGCCAGCCCTGCGGATACTCCACCACCACCTTGCGGATCTTGCCCAGCTTGCCATCACGAATCATGGCGCGCGCCTCTTTCACCAGCGGATAGCCCGTGTAGTTGTGCGTCAGACCGTAGAGCAGGCCGGTTTTTTTCACTAGCTCGCCCAACTCTTTGGCTTCGGCGAGGTCAAAGGTCGCTGGTTTGTCGCTCAGCACATGGAAACCGTTCTCCAGCGCCAGTTTCGCCGGCGGGAAGTGCATGTGGTTCGGCGTCACGATGGCGATAAAATCCATGCGCTGGTCCGCGGGCAACGCCGCCTCGCCGCGGATCATTTCCTCGAAGCTGCCGTAACAACGCTCCGGCGGCAGGAACAAATCCGCGCCGCTGTCCTTCGACTTCTGCGCCTCCGAGGAGAACGCGCCGCACACCAGCTCGATCTGCTGGTCCAGCGCCGCCGCGATCCGGTGAACCGCACCGATGAACGCGCCGCGCCCACCGCCGACCATGCCATAACGAATTTTCCGGCTCATAAGCAAATTGAATCAAGAGTTGGTTGAGACCGCCAGCATTGCCCGGAGCCGCCCCTCCGGTCAAGCCGGCAGCGCAATAAATTTGACTGGGGCGCGGCTGCTTCTTGTAGCTTCGATTGGCAATCGAAGCTACACGGTTCAGGCACTGCTCACTGTAAGCACGCGCGCATGAGGGAGCGCCAACGCCCCTGTGTCATTTGCCATAGCCAAGCGCCAGCAGACTTTCGACCGTGATGTCCTCATCCACCTCCGGCCAGTGCAACGAAAATGGCAGCAACCTGATGCGTCCCCGTTGCTCCGCTGTTGCCCCCATCAGCCGCTGGGTCAGCGACACGGGGAACACCAACTCCCGCCCGTCCACCAATTCCACATGAATGTGGTCTGCCTCGTGCCAGGCCCGCGCGGGCTGGTCTGTGTTGATCTCAATGGTTGCCATGAATTTCCCTCCAAGCGTTGAGCAATTCATCCCGGTGCTCGCGGGCGATTTCGAATGCCTTGTTGATGTCTTGCATCTTCAGGCCGTCCGTCTTCACCAGTTCGACTTCCGGGAACAAGTGAAACTTAGCCTGCCCGTTGCCTTTCTCAACATGAACATGAGCGGGCGCATGATCCAGGGTGGGAATGAAAAAGCGAAAACCGTCTTTACGAAGAACCGGCGGCATGGCGGCACAATACTCAAAAGAGCAACATGCGGGCAAAAAAACGGAAATGCCGCCGCTTCGACCCGGTCGTCATGGAGCGCGGACGAGTCTCCCGCGCTCCAGATGCGGCGCTGAGCCAGGGGCTCGCGCCACGGCCCCGAAATGGAAAATTGAAAAAGGTCAAAGACTGGCTGAGCAGTGAACAGTCCGCGCCCCGCCTCTCTCAACTCTCAACTACCGACTCTCAACTCCCCGTCATGCCCCCCCTCCTCATCACCGGCGGCGCCGGCTACATCGGCTCCCACACCGTCAAGCACCTGCTGGAGCAGGGCGAAGACATCATCGTGCTCGACAACCTCGTCCACGGCCATCGTGAGGCGCTCGACACCGGCCGCGTCCGCTTGATCGAAGGCGATCTCAGCGACGCCGCACTGCTCGACCGCGTCTTCGCCGAGCATCGACCGGAGGCCGTGCTCCACTTTGCCGCTTATTGTTATGTCGGCGAGTCCGTGGAGCAGCCGCTCAAGTATTACCGCAACAACGTCGCCGGTCCCCTCACGTTGATCGAGGCCATGCAGCGCCACGGCTGCGGGCGCTTCATTTTTTCCTCCACCTGCGCCACCTACGGCAATCCCGTGTCCGTGCCGATGGACGAGACGCACCCGCAAAATCCCGTCAATCCCTACGGCTCCAGCAAGCTCATGCTGGAGCGCATCCTGCGCGACTGCGAGACCGCCTTCGGCCTGCGCTCCGTGTTCCTGCGCTACTTCAACGCCAGCGGCTGCGACCCCGAGGGCCGCATCGGCGAGGACCACGACCCCGAGACCCACCTCATTCCGCGCATCCTCATGGCCGCGCGCGGCGACATCGAGGCCATCACCGTCTTCGGCACCGATTATCCCACGCCCGACGGCACCTGCATCCGCGACTACATCCACGTCAACGACCTCGCCTCCGCGCACGCCCTCGCGCTCGCGCATCTGCGCCGCGGCGGTGAGAGCACCGCCGTCAACCTCGGCACCGGGCGCGGTTTCTCGGTGAAAGAGATCATCGCCACCGCCGAGGAAGTCACCGGGAAAACCGTCCCCGTCGCCTACGGCCCGCGCCGCGCCGGCGATCCGCCCGAACTCATCTGCAACCCCGCCCAAGCCAAAGCCGTGCTTGGCTGGGAAGCGCGGCACAAAGACCCGCGCGACCACATCCAATCCGCCTGGAATTGGATGTCTCAGCCGCACGGCGGGCGTTACGGCGGATGACACTTTGAACCGTCCCCACAAGCAAAGAGCAGAGCGCAGGGCGCCGAGCGTCACGCTTTGCGCTCTGCCAGTCACTCCGGCATGAATAACCGGACAAACAGCGCGTCAAAAACACCCGATGAACACCGCTGCTCTCAACACCCTGCTAATCGCCTCCTGGCTCCTCCTGATGCAAACGCCCGCCGCCGAGCCGAAGCCGGCTCCGCTGCAAGCGGCGACTCTTTCCACCCAAACCGAAACCGCGCGTGACGCCAGCGGCCGCCTCGTCAGGCAGTCCTCCGCGTCTGGAAACCAAACCACCACCCGCGATGCCTCGGGCCGGCTCCTTGCCCGCTCCACCACGCAAGGAAACAGCACCACGCACCGGGACGCCGGCGGCCGCTTGCTGGCGACCACGACCACCTCCGGCAGCGGCACGCAAACGACGCGCGACGCCAGCGGGCGCTTGACCGTCACTGCCACTCCGAATGCCGCGGGCGATGTCATCACCTACCGCGACGCCTCGGGCCGCCGGCTCGGCACCAAAACCATCTCCGGCAGCGGCCGCGTCACTTTCCGGGACGCCAGCGGCCGCCTGACTGGACCGGATTTCAAGTGAACGGCCCGCCGCCATTCCTCCAAATCCCCATCATTCGGCATGATTCGTGTTATTCACGGTTTCCATTCCCCGTGCTCAGAACCTGCTGGAGAGCGCGCCAAGCCAGCATGGCGCACTTGACGCGCTGGGGGAATTTTTGCACGCCTTCGAGAAGCTGGAGTTCGCCCAGGGCGTCGATGTTTTGCGGCGTGCCGTCGCCGGTGACGATGCGGCGGAAGTCGTCGCCGAGCGCGGCGGCTTCGTCCTTGGGCCGGCCCTTGACTTTGATCGTCATCATCGAGGCGGAGGCTTGGCTGATGGCGCAGCCCTGCCCTCTAAACTTGATATCGGCGATGCGATCCGCGTCGTCGAAACGCACGAACAGATCCAGCTCGTCCCCGCAGGAGGGGTTGTCGCCATGCGCATGGGCGCAGGGCGGCTCCAGTTCACCGAAATTGCGCGGTTTGCGGGAGTGGTCGAGGATGACCTGCTGGTAAAGCTCGCGGAGTTCGTCGTTCATTGAGGGTTGGGGATCTTCCGACTCTCAACTCTCAACTCTCAACTCTCAACCCCCTTCAATCCGCGCCGCCGAAAAAACGCAGCGCCTCCGCCAGGACATCCCCCAAGCAGTC
>CAZNKC010000018.1:21252-44778 GCA_964573315.1 uncultured Verrucomicrobiaceae bacterium
AATCCGCGCCGCCGAAAAAACGCAGCGCCTCCGCCAGGACATCCCCCAAGCAGTCCACTTCTTCGGGCGTGTTGTAGAAATAGACGCTGGCGCGCGCCGTGCTAGGCACTTTGAAGCGGCGCATCAGGGGCTGGTTGCAGTGGTGGCCGCCGCGCAGGGCGAGGCCCAGTTCGTCGGCGAAGGTCACCAGATCGTGCGGATGCGCCGCCTCCGTGGTGAAGGCCGCCACCGCGCCGCGCGGCACGCCCGGCGGCGGGCCGAGCACCCGCACGCCCGGCAACTCGCCCAGCCGCCGCAGCACTTGGCCGATCAAAAGCTGGTCGTGCTCCCAGATGGCCTGCCGGCCGATGGACTCGATAAAATCCATGGCGGCGGCGAGACCGACGGCCCCCGCGATGTTCGGCGTGCCGGCCTCGAAACGTGCGGGCGGCGGCTTGAACTCGCTGCCCTCCAGCCGCACCGAGGAGATCATCTCCCCGCCGCCCTGCCAAGGCGGCATTTGCTCCAGCCACTCCCGGCGGCCATAGAGCGCGCCGATGCCGGTTGGGGCGCACATTTTGTGGCCTGAGAAAGCGTAAAAATCGCAGCCCAGCGCGCGCACGTCCACCGGCAGATGGCCCGCGCTCTGCGCGCCATCCACCAGCGAGACCGTGCCCGCCTCCCGCGCCATGCGGCACAGTTCGGCGGCGGGATTGATCGTGCCCAGGCTGTTGGAAATGTGGGTGAAAGCAAAAACCTTAACCCCGCCCTCAGCGAGCAGCCGACGCGCCGCCTCCAGGTCGAGCGTGCCATCGTCCAGCACCGGCACGTAACGCACCACCGCCCCGCAGCGCCGCGCCGCGAGTTGCCAGGGCACGATGTTGCTGTGGTGCTCCATCTCCGTGAGCAGCACCACGTCCCCCTCGCGCAGAAACGCATCTTCCCACACCCGCGCCACGAGATTGATGGCCTCCGTGGTTCCGCGCGTGAAGACGATCTCCTCCTCCGCCGCCGCGCCCAGATAAGCCGCCACCTTTTCCCGCGCCGCCTCGTAAGCCGCCGTGGCCCGCGCGCTCAATTCGTGCATGCCGCGATGCACATTGGCGTTGTCCAGCTCGTAGTAACGCCGCAGCGCCTCGATCACGGCGCGCGGTTTCTGGCTGGTGGCCGCGTTGTCGAAGTACACCAGCGGCCGCCCCTTCACCGTCTGGTTCAGGATGGGAAACTCCGCGCGGATCGCCTGCCAGTCCATTCCCGGCTTTCAAGGGTTGTGCGCCGCCGCCAGCCGCGCGGCCATGCTTTGGCCATGCCCGGCCTCGGGCGCTTGCAGGCCGCGGAACTCGCCGCGCCGTTGAATCTCCTCCCCGCGCTGCCGCCACTGCTCCTCGCTCAAAGCTCCACCCGGCGCCGTGGACTCTTCCGCCAGCGTGGCCTGCGCCAAACGCACGGGCGCCATCAGCAGACCGCCCGCGCTTTGCAGCAAGCTGCACTGGGTGAGAAACAAAGGCGCCAACAGCACGCAAGCGAGCCGGAGGGCGCAAAGGGATCGGTACGATGACATGAGGCCAACTTAGACCGTGTTTGGTGACAGGCAACCCTGAGATGCGGGAACACGAGCGCCCCGTTACACCCTGAATTGCGCCCTCGCGGTTCAGCCCTTTGAGGCGCGAAGCCTGGATTTAAAGTGGGGCAAGCTTCCAGCTTGCCCGCGCAACCTAGAAGGTTGCGCCACTTTCCTACCCCGGCGCTTGCCCCTTGAGAATCGCGGCAAGCGGCGCTAACTCCGCCTTGCCACCCGCCCAACCCCGGCCAGTCACGCCATGAACGCCAAACCGTCCCTCGCTCTCCTCCTTGTCGCTTGCCTCCTCGCCTTCTTCCCTGGCTCCGCGTTGCGCGCCGCCGATCCGGGCCTGCACATTCATTGGATCGACTCCGAAGGCGGCGGCTCCACGCTCATCGTCACCCCCGCCGGCGAGTCCGTGCTCGTCGATACCGGCAACCCCGGCGGACGCGACGCCGCCCGCATCCACAAGACCGCCACGGAAACCGCCGGCCTGACGCGCATCGACCACGTCGTCATCACCCACTTTCATATCGATCACTTCGGCGGGCTCGCCGAGCTGGCGGAGTTGATGCCCGTCGGCACGCTGTATGACAAGGGCATCACCGACGAAGTCCCCGACGCCGGCGGCAACCAAGCGCGCTGGATCCTCACCAGCCGCCCCTACCGCAGCGCCAAGGTCGAAAAACGCGCCACCCTCGCCGCCGGGGACACCCTGCCGCTGCGCCAGCATCCCGGCGCCGCGCCGCTCTCCCTGCGCGTGCTCGCCGCCAATCAAAAATTCGCCGCGCCCGGCCCCCACGCCAAACCCAATCCCGCCGACCCCGGCGCCGTTCCCGGCAAACCCGAGGACTTGTCCGACAACGCCAACAGCATCGTCCTGCTGCTCGAGTTCGGCGGGTTCCGCTTCTTCGACGGCGGCGACCTGACCTGGAACGTCGAGAAACGCCTCGTCCATCCCATCAACCTGCCCGGTGTCGTTGATCTTTACCAAGTCAACCATCACGGTTTGGAATCCAGCAACAACCCTCTGCTCGTTCAAGCCCTCGCGCCCACGGTCGCCGTCATGAACAACGGCCCGCGCAAAGGCACCAGCGCCGGCACCATGGCCGCGCTCAACGGCACACCCTCCATCGAAGCGATCTATCAAGTCCACGAAAACGTCCGCGAGGACACCGAGAACAATACACCGGACAAAAACCGCATCGCCAACCACGGCGACCTCGGCGAGGAATGCGCCGCGCATCCCGTCCATTGCGTTGTGCGCCCGGACGGCAGCGCCTTCACCCTCAGCGTCCCCTCACGCGGCCACAGCCGTGATTTCGTGACAAAGGCGAAGTAGCTAGCTATTTTGTGCAATAGATTGCGTGAGGAATCGATCCCGGAGGGATCAAAGCTGGTAGCCAGGGATGAAATCCCTGGATAAACATCAAGCAGTGCGGGTAGATATGCCCTGCGCCCTGAAGGGGCGCGAGAAAGGCAGCAGGCAGTGGATGTCCCACAGAGGCATGGACATTTCTCGCGCCCCTACCGGGGCGCGGCCTTCATCTACGCTGGCATTCCCTTTTCATCCGGTGGTTTCACCACCGGCTACCAGCTCTGCCCCCTGCCGGGGGCAAAAGACCTCACTGCGTCATCCGCTGACGACTTGTCAGAAGGGTTGTCTCCAATCCACACCGTCACACCTCCCCAATCGTGATCCGCTTCCGCGGGATCGGGCTTTCGATGATGCCAAGCTCGGTCTCCTGTTTCAACCGGAGCTGGCCGCAAGCGGCGGCGATGTCGTGGCCTTTTTCCCGGCGCAGCGTGGCGGGCACACCGGCGTCCGTGAGCACGCGCAAGAACGCCTCCTGCCGCGCTTCATCCGGGCGCTCCCAGGACAGCCCTTCCACGGTGTTGTAGGGGATGAGATTGACCTTGGCTTCGACGCCGCGCGCCCGCTTCACCAGCAGCCGCGCCTGCTCCAGGCTGTCGTTCACGCCGGCGATGAGGATGTATTCAAAGGTGAGCCGCTGCTTGTGGCGCTGCTTCCAATAGGCCAGCGCCTCGAACAACTCGTCAAGCGGATGCTTCCGGTTCACCGGCATGATCCGGTCCCGCACCGCGTCGCTGGCGCCGTGCAGGGAGATGGCCAGGCGGATTTGCAGCGGGATGTCCGCCAGCTTCTTGATTTGCGGCGCCAGACCGCTCGTGGACACCGTCATGCGCCGCGCGCCGATGCCGATGCCCCAGTCCGCGTTCAGGATCTCGATGGCGCGCATGAACTGGGAAAAATTCGCCAACGGCTCGCCCATGCCCATGAAGACGATGTTGTCGATGCGCTCCCCGGCATGAGCCTCCACCTGCGCCACCTGCTCGACGATCTCGGCGGCGGCCAAGTTGCGCGTGAACCCGGCCAAGCCGCTGGCGCAGAACTTGCAATCATAGGCGCAGCCCACCTGGCTGGAGACGCACAGCGTGCGGCGATCCGAGCGCTCGCCGTAAAGCGCGGGCGAGGCCGGGATGAGCACCGTCTCGACGAAGCGGCCATCGTGCAGCTTCAGCAAAAACTTGCGCGTGGTGTCGGCGGAGCCTTCCACACGCGCCACGGTCATGCCGCGCACCACGGTCTTTTCCGCCAGCGCCTCCCGCAACGGCTTCGGCAGATTGGACATGGCGTCGAAGGAAGCGGCGCGTTTTTGAAACACCCATTCCGCGAGTTGTTTGCCGCGAAACGCGGGCTGGCCGAGATCCGCAGCCAGCGCCGTCATCTCCTCCGGGGTGAAACCGAGGAGACCGGGCAGAGCTTTGACAGCGGCGGGTGTGAGCATGGAGTACAGTCCGCGCGGCAGCCGGTCTTGTCAAAGCATGGCGGGAGCGGGAGGATATGCACAAAAAGATATCTTTCACATTAGCCCAACGCGTTCAGACATCCGCGATATCCCTGTCATCCGTGGCTCTCTCTTCCTCTGTGTTCCTCCGTGCCCTCTGTGGTTGCCATTTCCGCGGCTAATCAATCCGCCAATCCCGGCGCGACTTCCGCCACCGCCGCGCGCAGCGCCTCCGCCATGCGCGAGATTTCCTCCACCGTCGCCGCCAGCGGCGGCATCAGCACCAGCGTGTCCAGCACCGGCCGCGTCAGCAGACCGTGCCGCCGCGCCGCCGCGCACACCGCCGCGCCCGCGAACCGCTCCGGCGCGAACCGCGTCAGCGGCTCCTTGCACGCCACCAGATCGATGCCCGCGATCAAGCCGCACTGCCGCGTCTCCGCCACCCACGGCAGCTCCTCGAAGCGCCGCAGCTCCTCCGCCAGACGCTCCACCTTCGGCGGCAATCCCCCCAGCACCTGCTCCTCCCGGAACACCTGCAAATTTCCCAGCGCCGCCGCGCAGCCCAGCGCGTTCGCCGTGTAACTGTGCCCGTAATAAAACGTCCGACCCGCCTCCGGCGCGCCCAGGAAACCCTCGAACACCCGCTCCGTTGTCAGCGTCGCCGCCAGCGGCAGGTAACCGCCCGTCAACCCCTTGGCCAGCGCGATGAAATCCGGCGTCACGCCCTCGTGCTGGCAGGCGAACATTTTTCCCGTCCGGCCAAAACCCGTCAGCACCTCGTCCAAAATCAAGAACACATCGTGCGCCCGGCACCAAGCCTCAATCTCACGCAGCATCCCCGCCGGCCACAACCGCATCCCCGCCGCCCCCTGGATCAATGGCTCGATCACCACCGCCGCCAGCGTGTCCGCATTCAACCCCGCCAAATCCTCCACTCCAGCCAGCCGCCGCACCGGATAGCCCGCACGCTCAGACACCCCGCGAAACGCCGCGATCCCTCCCAAGCTCACCGCCCCCAGCGTGTCCCCGTGATAAGCCCGCTCGAACGCCGCCAGTTCCACCTTTTCAGGCCGTCCGTTTTGCGCCCAGTATTGCAACGCCATCCGCACCGCGCACTCCACCGCCGTCGAACCGTCGTCGGAAAAAAATACCCGCTGCAGCCTCGACCCGCCGCCGTCAAAAAGCGCCACCAATTCCCCCGCCAGCTCCGCCGCCAGCGGATGCGTCAGTCCCAGGAACGACGTGTGCGCCACTCGACGCAGTTGCGCCTCGATCGCCCCGGTGATCGCCGGATGCCCGTGTCCGTGGAGATTCGTCCAGATCGAACTGTTGCCGTCCAGATACTCCCGCCCCCGCGCATCGCGCAGCACGCATCCCCTGCCCTCCACGATAAAGACCGGCTCATGCTCCGGCGCGCACCAGTCCCGCATCGCCGTGAAGGGATGCCAGAGATGCTGCTTTTCCAAACGAGCCAGTTCCGGGGGATCAAGACCGATCATGGAGGAACTTGGCCGCGCCAAGCCGCAAGGCCAAGTGAAATGGCATGGGGAACAGACTTCCCACATGGAGCGCACGCGTCCCGCGTGCTCTTTTCGGCGTCCTCGCCGAAAAGATTGAGCGCAGCGAACACGCAGGGTTGGCGCCGCCCGCCAAGCAAAGCTGGGACGCTCTCAGAACCTGTTTAATGTCTCGCGAGATCAGTTCAAACGAAGCTTTCAATGATGGCCGGAACAGATCCCGGCAGGTCGCCCGCGCCTGGATTGGGTTCATTTGGGCTGCCGGTCGAGCCGGGGACAGGAGCAACGCATGGCGCGGCAGCGATTTGGAGTGCGCCGGTTGCCGGCGCTTTGGATTGGGGGAGCGGGCAGACTGCACGGGCGCGCTTTCCGTTGGCAACGCCGCTTGGCCGCTCCAATCCAAAGCTGCGCCAAGCGCAGCTCCAAATCGCTGCCACGCCATCGCGTAGCTCCAGACCGATTCACGCCGGCATCCTGGAATGCGCCAACTTTCCGGCTGAACCCAATCTTCCCGGAAAGAGTGGCGTTTTGACGACGGGGGAAGGTCGTTTTTGAGACCTTAAACAGGCTCTAAACGGGAGAGCAACGTAATGATTTCACGCGGACCACACCGGTGACCCTGTGCGGCTGCCGCCGCAATGCGTTCGGCGGGACGCCGAACGCAGCACGCGGGACGCGTGCGCTCCAGTTCGCACGTGTTCCAGCTCTCACGCTTCAGCGTGTCCACAACGGGAAGCCGGGCGGGCTGCGCCACACCCGGCCTACAATCGAACGGCTCCTCATGGAATGGCCGTGATGACGATTTGCCATTGACGCCCAGACGCGCCTTTCCTACTTGCGGTTGATGTCTTTGCTTCGACATGTCCCGCGCGTGTTGTTCGCGGCCCTGCTGGTTCCGGTGGCTGTTTTGGCGGGCTGCCAGTCGCGGCTCATTTATCATCCCCAGCCTTATCCGGCGGGATGGGTGGAGCAGTTCGAGCGCGGCGGCGGTGCGCGCGTGGTGTTTTCGACCTCGCAGGGAGAGCAGACCGCCTTTTACCGCCCGCCTGTCTCCGGCGCGACAACACCCCGGCTGCTGTGGCTTTGCTTTGCCGGCAACGGCTCCCTGGCTTTGTCGTGGCATGACGTTCTCGACCGCCCGCATCCGGACGACGCTTTTTTGATGGTGGACTATCCGGGTTACGGCCTGTGCGCGGGCAAGCCAACTCCCAACCGCGCGCGGGAAAACGCGTGCGCGGCCCACGCGGCGGTGCTGGACGGCCCGCTGCGCGGCGCGCGGCCGCCGGTGGCCCTGGCGGGGCATTCCTTGGGCGCCGCCGTCGCGCTGCTGGCGGCGCAGGATGCGCAGGCGGAGCGGGTGGTGCTGGTGTCGCCTTTCACCAGCATGGTGGAAATGGGAAATCGCGTGCTGTTCCCGCCGCTCGGCCTGCTGACGACGCACCGCTACGACAACGTGCGGGCTTTGGCAGCGCTCCAAGAACCGCTGCCCCAGGTGGTGATTTTCCATGGGGAGAGGGACGAAATTATTCCCACGGAAATGGGACAACGGCTGGCGGCGCAGTTGCCGGATGCCGCGCGTTTCATCCCGGTGCGGGGCGCGGGACACAATGACGTGCTGGACAGCGGAGCGGATGAGATCGCTGCGGCGATGAACGCACCGGTTCAGACGGCGGGACCGGAGGACAAAGAATAAACAAACACCCCAGGCAAGGCGTCCATCATTGATCCATGCACAGCAGCACCCCTCCGGAAGCCATCCCGCTCAACCAACTGCCCGGTCTCGACGACCGTTACGTCAAGCAGTTGGAGAAGGAAGGCGTCGCCACCGCGCGGGAGGTGCTGGAGTGGCTGCCGTTCCGTCACGAGGACCGGCGGCGCAGCGATGACGGCGGCGGCTTTGCGCCCAACCCCGTGCCGGTTTGCCATCACGTCATCGTCACCAAAACCGCGGTCAAATACTTCGGCCGCGCCCGCGGTCGCGGCGTGTTCGAGGCCCAAGTCCAGCCCGCGGGCGGCTCCGCGTTGGGCGATCTCCTCACCCTGCGCTGGTGGAACATGCCCTTCATGAGCCGCGCCATTGCCGAGGGCATGGAGCTTTTCATTCATGGCCGCGTCAAGGAATGGAAGGGCCGCCTCTCCATCGACCATCCCGAATACGAAATCCTCAAGGAAGGCGACGACGAAACCGCCGCCGGCATCCACACCGGGCGCATCACGCCGGTGTATCGTCTGCGCGGCGCGGTGACGCAAAAAGCCGTGCGCAGCGCCGCCTGGGCCGCGCTCCAGCAGGCGGCCGGGCCGCTGGCTCCCGATCTGTTGCCGCCGCCCTCCGGTGCCGGCGAGTTCGCCGGCTGGAACGCCGACCGCGCGCTGCGCGCGCTGCATTTCCCGGCGGAAATGGCGGAGCTGGAGCAGGCGCGGCGTTACTTGGCGCTGGAGGAATTTTACACCTATCAACTCCGCGTCGCGCACCGCCGCCGCAGCGTGATCGACGCCGGCGGCCAGGCGCACGACGGCGCCGGCGAACTCGCCGCGCAACTGCAAGCCGCGCTGCCCTTCACCCTCACCGGCGCGCAGCAGCGTTGCGTGGAGGAAATCCGCCGCGACATGCGCGCCGCCGCGCCCATGAACCGCCTGCTGCATGGCGACGTCGGCAGCGGCAAAACCATCATCGCCTTCTTCGCCATCCTCCAAGCCATCGAAAGCGGCGCCCAGGCCGCGCTCATGGCGCCCACGCAAATCCTCGCCGAGCAGCATTATGAGAACGCCAAAAAATGGCTCGCGCCGCTCGGCATCGAGATCGCCCTGCTGACCGGCAGCCGGAAGGAGATCACGGAAACATGGGGCGCACGCAGCCTGCCTGCCTTTGGCATGGTCCCGCGTGCCGCATCCGGCGTCCCGCCGGATGCATTGCGGCGAGAGCCGCACACGGTCACCGATGCGGCCCGCGAGGAACCACCTTCCGCTCAATCGTCTGAGCATACGGACCCCGACCCGCCAGCGACGCCAACCCCCGGTGTTCGCTGCGCTCAATCTTTTCGGCGGGACGCCGAAAAGGGCACGCGGGACGCGTGCGCTCCGGAAAACGCGCCCGCTCTGGAAACATGGGGCGCACGCGTCCCGCGTGCTGCATCCGGCGTCCCGCCGGATGCATTGCGGCGAGAGCCGCGCACGGTCACCGATGCGGCCCGCGAGGAACCACCTTCCGCTCAATCGTCTGAGCATACGGACCCCGACCCGCCAGCGACGCCAACCCCCGGTGTTCGCTGCGCTCAATCTTTTCGGCGGGACGCCGAAAAGGGCACGCGGGACGCGTGCGCTCCGGAAAGCGCGCCCGCTGCCGCGCGGGATGTGTGTTATAGCAAGCGGAGGCTGCCGCACTTTGAGCGGCCTTGGGGCAAGTATTTCATCACTTTTTCAACCGCAGGGCGCAGAACACTGCCTCCGGCCGCCAAGCAGATCGTCTTGGAAGCGGCCACTCATTTCCAAGACCAGCGGTACCACCTTTATGCCGTGTGCGTCATGGCGGATCACGTTCATTTGCTGATCGAGCCGGGCATCGCCGGCCACAAGGAGGATGGCAGCCCCGTTTTTCACACGCTTGCCAGCATCCTGCACTCGATCAAATCCTATAGCGCCCATCAAATCAGCAAACAGAAACACCTCGCCGCTCCGGTTTGGGAGAAGGAATCGTTCGACCGGCTCATGCGATCGGAAGAGGAATTGCAGGAGAGCTTCCTTTACATCCTGGCGAATCCCCGGGAAGCAGGGCTTGCCAGCCACGGCGAGGAGTATCCTTACTTGTGGACGCCGGACAACGATTCCACTTGGAGCGCACGCGTCCCGCGTGCCGCATCCGGCGTCCCGCCGGATGCATTGCGGCGAGAGCCGCACACGGTCACCGATGCGGCCCGCGAGGAACCACCTTCCGCTCAATCGTCTGAGCATACGGACCCCGACCCGCCAGCGACGCCAACCCCCGGTGTTCGCTGCGCTCAATCTTTTCGGCGGGACGCCGAAAAGAGCACGCGGGACGCGCACGCTCCGGAAAGCGCGCGCGCCGCGGAGCTTTTTCAACGCTCCCTGCCCCAGCTTCTCATCGGTACGCACGCGCTGCTGCATGAGCGGGATCTGATGCCGGACCTCGGCCTCGTGGTCATCGACGAGCAGCACAAGTTCGGTGTGGCGCAGCGGGCGCGGCTCATCCAAAAAGGCCGGACGCCGGACGTGCTAGTGATGACCGCCACGCCGATCCCGCGCACGCTGACGCTCACCGTGTATGGCGACCTCGACGTCTCAACCCTCGACGAACGGCCCAAGGAGCGCGGCAAGATCGTCACCCGCGTGCGCCCGGCATCGAAGCACCAGGAAGCCGCGGAGTTTCTCATCGCCCAGCTTGAAGAGGGCCGCCAAGCTTACCTCGTTTATCCGCTCATCGACGAGTCCGAAAAACTCGACGCCGCCGCCGCGCGCAAAGGCCATGCCGAATGGCAAAAACGCCTGCCGCATTTCAGCGTGGGCCTGTTGCACGGCCGCATGAACGCGCTGGAAAAGGACCGCGTCATGCGCGACTTCCGCGCGCTCAAGCACGAAGCGCTCGTCGCCACCACGGTGATCGAGGTCGGCGTCGATGTGCCGAACGCCACGGTCATGTACCTGCATAACGCGGAGCGTTACGGCTTGGCCCAGCTTCACCAACTGCGGGGCCGCGTCGGGCGCGGCAGCCACACTTCGTATTGCGTGTTGTTCGTCGCCGATGACGATGAGGACGCCAAACAACGCCTCGCCATCCTGGAGCAAACCACGGACGGTTTCAAAATCGCCGAGGAAGACCTCAAACGGCGCGGTCCCGGTGATATGCTGGGCCGCGCGCAAAGTGGCCAGGGCGCGCTGCGTTTCGCCGAACTGCTGGCCGACACCCGTCTTGTCCGTCTCGCCCGCCAGCTCGCCGAACGCACGCTCGATCAAGACCCCGGCCTCGCCGACACCCGTTTCGACCGCATCCGCGACAGCGTTCTCCAACTGGAACTGCCGCAGGCGATGATGCAGTAGTGGTTCCGCCTGTGGAGCGAGCCGCTGGCTCGCCGCGCCAGTGGAGTGCGACCGAGCCGGTCGCTCCACATTTCGCCGGCGCTCCATTCCTCACTCCCCAAACGCCGCGCGCAGGTAGGCCAGCACATCGCGGATTTGGTTGGGCTTCAACACGCCGCCGAAGGGCGGCATGGGTTTGCCCTCGGCGCCTTCGGTGATGATGCGGAGAAGCTGCTCGTCGCTTTTGGCGAGCGGGGCGTCGGGGCCGCTTTGGCGGAAGTTGGCGGCGGCGAGCTGGGGCGCGCCGGGCAGGCCGCCACCGCTGCCGTCGGCTTGATGGCAGATGACGCAAAAGGTGCCATAAACCTGCCGGCCCGCTTCGGGGTTGGGGCCGGTATCGGCTTCTTTTTTCGCGATGAGCAGCGGCTCGGACAACGGGCCGGTGAAGGCACTGCCATCGAGCAGGCGGTTGAGCGTGTAAAAGGCGAGCGGGTTTTCCAAGGTCGCGCCTTCGGCGGAGCGCAGATGCTCGGGCTCGATTTCATAAATGTAACCGGGCTCAAGATTGGCCAGCGCCAGCTCCACGGAGCGCGCGTCGGCGGCGGGGCGGATGGCGGTGATCTGGCACGGCGCCTCGTCCGCGCGCGGGGAGCCGGCGGGCAGGTAGAGATAACGAAAGCGGCTGACGCGCCAGGTTTTGGCATCGGCGAGCTGGTCCGCGTTCATCGCGGTGGTGAAGCTGAGACGGAAGCCGTCGCGGGTGAGTTCCATTTTCTCGATCTCGACCGGCGTCTTGCCGCTCCAGACGATGCGCTGGAGGCCGTCGCCCTGGCCCCAGCCGCGCGTGGTCTGGCCGACGTAGAGGCTGCCGTCCGGCGCGAAGGCCATGCGCATGTTGCCGGGTCGCAACGGCGTGCCCGCGCGCGGCGGCACATCGCGGAAGTACTTCAACCCATCGCCGCCGGCGGGGATGGTGAGGTTGTCCTTGCCGGAATTGGCCTGGATGGCTTCGAGACCCACGGCGTCGCGGATGAAGGGGAAGGCGGCGCCTTGGTACTCGCCATCCACTTTCTCCAAAAACACGCGGCTGACGAGCTTGGTGAAATCGCCGATGAACACTTGGCCGGTGAAGGGGCCGAACTTGCCGCCCGTGGTGTCCCACACCGGCTCGCCGGGGCTGCCGCCGAGCGCGCCGTGCGGCAACGCCACCGCTTCCGGGCTGCGCATGGCGGCGAGGGTGGCGAGGTCTTCGATAGGGCCTTTGTAATCGTCGCGCCACTTGAGTGAGGCGGGATGGCCGTAAAACCGCCCCGGCTGCACATGCACGAGCGTGCTGGTGGCGATGTAATCTCCCTGCTGGTCGGTGATGAAGAGATCGCCCTCCGGGCTGAGGCCGAGTCCGGAGGCGGCGCGGAAGCCGCTGGCGATGGGTGTCATCTTGCCGTCGGGCGCTACGCGCAACGCCCAGCCTTCGTAGCGGCCCGGCGATGGTTTGCGCTCCTGATGGACTTTCTCCAAATGCAGCGGCTCGCGCGGGTGCAGGGTGCTGATCGGGCCGGCCACGTCCGGCAGGCCGGTGGAAAGAAGGAAATGCCCGTCCGCATCCCGACGCAGGCCGAAGGTGAACTCGTGCCAGTTGTCGGTGACGCACCAGTCGTCGTTGACGGTTTCATAACGGTCGGCGACGCCGTCGCCGTCGCTGTCGCGCAGGCGCGTGAGTTCCGGGCGCTGGGTGACGAGGATCTCGCTCTCGGAAAGCGCCAGCACGCCGAGCGGCTCATGCAACCCGAAGGCAAAACGCCGCCACGGACCGGCCTTGGGATCGGCGGCGAGCCAGACCTCGCCATGCCGGTTGACGACGACAAGGCTGCCGCCGGGCGTGAAAGCCACGCCGGAAATTTCCGGAACCATGCCCTGCGGCAGCGGGATTTCCTCGATCTCGTAAGTGTTCGCGTTCGCCATGTGCAGATGGCACGCGGCGAGAACGAGGAAGACGATGAGTGCGCGGAAAAACATGCTCGATCAGGGTGCGTAAAGTTGGAGTCAAGGCTTTAGCCGATCAGTCACGTTCGGGACAATGAGAAGAGTGAAACGGCCGCCCTCCGGGAACCGCCACAAACCGGGCTTGATCTCGCTGCCGCCCGTGACAGTGACCTCAGCGGCAGATTGCGTTTCCGAGTGATAAAAAGCCGTGCCGCCGCTCGCAGGCAGAGCAAACTCCCGCGCCACGCCGCGCCCGTCCGCGCTCAAGCGCAGCGTTTCGGCGACGGGCAGACCGCGCAGGGTGAACTCAAAAACCACCGCGTCCTTTTCATAACGATAGCCTTTGAAGCGATGTTCCGGTTTGGCTTCGGGATCACCGAGACGCAGCGGGTGGATTGCTCTCTCCGCATAAAACACCGGGCCAACGAGTTTGGCGGGCTGGTTGATCTTGGCTTGAAACGTCGGCGTCAGGCCCACCGAACCGCGCCAGATTTGGTTCACCCCGCCGCGCAGCGGATCATAACAAAGCGCCACCTCCGGCGAAAGCTCCACCGCAAAAGCCGACGGCCCCGCCTCCGGCATGAAGGTGCGGAAGACACGCGGATAAACGACATCATCACCCGCCAGTGCCGCGCCGATCGACAGCGCACAGCAAGCGAAGAGGGAGAGCATTCCAAAGCGGGCGGACATGGGGCAAGAAGCGATGGGGACTACTTACGCGCTTCGGCGGGGGATGTTCACAGAGGGTTTGCATTTCGCCCGACGCTATCAGGCGCCGCGCCCGGTTTTGACCGTCCGATGCAGCCTGCCGGTTTCCCGGCCATCACTTGACGGGGAAAACGTCTTCGTACACCGCGCTGAGCGGCATTTCGAAGCCGATGGAAATCAGCTTCATCACGGCATCCGCTCCTTCCAGCACCTCCGGGCGCCACTCGACGGCACGGCGGTGGACGGTGATCTTGATCTGGTCTTGCTCGACGAGGACGTACTCCTCCAACGAGGGAACCTGGAGGAAGGTCAGCAGCTTTTCACGCTCGTCCGTGCCGCGCGTGCTCTCGGAGACGACTTCGACGATGATGCGGGGCTTGGTCTTGAAATAGCGGTCCTCGTCGTCCGGATCACAGACGACCATCACATCCGGGTAGTAAAACAAGGTCAACTGGGCATAGACCTTGGCCTTCATGTCGTGGATGAAGACTTTGCACGGTTTCCCGCGCAGGTGGGCGCGGATGGCGGCGGCGATGTTGAGGCTGATGATGTTGTGCTCCTCGCTGGCTCCGGCCATGGCGTAGAGGTCGCCGCCGATGTATTCGTGGCGGACTTCGCTGGTTTCCTCGGCCTTGAGGTAATCGGCCACCAACCACTTGGCGGGTGGGGGTGCAAGTTTGAGCACGGCGGACATGCCGGAAGATAACCAAGAGTCTCACCCATTCAAGCCCCAGCGCCGGTGCAGGAAACGTTCCCACGGGGAGAACAGCACTTTGTCCGCCAGCAGGCCGATGAGGACGATGACGAGCATGATGCCGGTGACTTGGTCCATGGCGTTGAGTTCGCGCCCGAAATGGAGCAAGTGGCCGAGGCCGTAGCCGGTGAGCAGGGTGACGTAAATCTCCGCTGCCATGAGCGAGCGCCAGGCGAAGGCCCAGCCCTGCTTCATGCCGCTGATGACGTAGGGCATGGAGGCGGGCAGGATGACGTGGCGCAGGGTGTGGAAACCGGTGCTGCCCATGGTGCGGGCGGCGCGGGTGTAGATGGGCGGCAGGTTGCGCACGCCGTTGTCCACGCTGATGAGCACGGACCACAGCGTGCCCATGATGACGACGAACAGCATGGCGTTCTCGCTCTGACCGAACCAGAGCAGCGCCAGCGGCACCCAGCACACGCTGGGCAGCGTTTGCAGGCCGAGCGCGAGCACGCCGAGGGTGTCGTTGAGCGCCTTGCTGCGGGCGGTCAACATGCCGAGCGGCAGGCCGAGCGCGCAGCCGATGAAGTAACCGAGCAAAAGACGGCTCATGGTGATCCAGCAGGCCTCCGCCAGGGTGCCGTCCTTGACGGAGGACCAGAGGTACTCCGCCACGGCGCCGGGGCCGGGCAGCAGCACGGGGGACCAGACTTCGGCCAGCACCAGCAGGTGCCAGACGAGGATCAGCAGGGCGAAAAATCCGGTGGCGACGAGCAGGCGTTTCATTCGGCGGCGTGGTTGGAGGTGTGGCCCTTGAGGGCTTTGGTGATCTCCCCGGCGCGTCCGGCCAGGGCGGGGTCGTTGATGTCGCGCGGGCGCGGCAGATCGACGGTGAATTCCTCCCGGATGCGGCCGGGGTTGGCGGAGAAAAGGACGACGCGATTGCCGAGGCACACGGCCTCGCGCACGTTGTGGGTGACAAAGATGACGGTCTTTTGCCGCGCCTGGCAGATTTTTTGCAGGTCGGCGTAAAGCTGCTCGCGGGTCATGGCGTCGAGCGCGGCAAAAGGCTCGTCCATCAGCAGCACGCGCGGGTTCGGCGCCAGGGCGCGCGCCAGGGCCACGCGTTGTTTCATGCCGCCGGAGAGTTCGTGGATGTTGGCGCGGGTGAAGCTGCCGAGGCCGACGAGATCCAGATAGTAACGAGCCACTTCCTTGCACTCGGACGGCTTCAGATTCGGCTTCAATTTCAAACCGAAGAGCACATTGCCCATCACGTCCAGCCAGGGGAACAGCGCGTGCTCCTGGAACATGACCATGCGCTCCCGGCCCGGTCCGGTGACGGGCTGGCCGTCCATGCTGAGCGCTCCGCTGTCCGGCGTGTCGAGGCCGGCGATGAGGTTGAGCAGGGTGGATTTTCCACAGCCGCTCGGGCCGACGAGGCAGACGAACTCGCCCTCGCTCACGGTCAAGGAAGCCTCATGCAACGCCTGCACCCGGCTGCGCTTGGTGGTGAAGGACTTGGATACTTTGTCGATCACCAGCTTGGCGGGCGGCGGGTTGACCAGTTCGGTTTCGATGCTCATGGGAGGGAGGGCTGATGAGAAAGATCAGGGGCGGCGGGCGTCACGGGGCCGCGATGAGGTTGTCCAGCGGCGGGATGTCTTTGAGGAAACCCGCTTGCTGGGCGTTATCCACCATGATGTCGAGGGATTTGCGGGAGATTTCGTTGGTCAGCACCACGCGTGCCAGCGCTTTGTCCAGCAGCGCGTCCGAGGGCGCGGCGGTGGTGAGGGCTTTCAACTCGGCTTTGACCATCTCACGCGCTTCCTGCGGGTGGTCGATGATCCACTGGGTCAGCTCTTGGTGCGCGGCCACCAGCTTGCGGGCCAGTTCCGGCTGCCCGGTGACGAAGTCCGCGCGCGCGGCGAGCAGGGTGATGGTGGTCTCACGGTCTTCGAGGAAAATCTTCCCGTTGGCTTCCAGTTCCAGCCGGCTGACCCAGGGCTCCACGGTCCACACCGCGTCCACGTCGCCTTTGGCAAAGAGCGACAACTGGTCCGGGTTCTGCGTGGGCAGGACGGTCACGTCGCCGCCGGTGAGGGTGACTTTGAAACCGTGCTTCACCAGCCAGGCGCGCGCCTCCACGTCCTGGGTGTTGCCGAGCTGCGGGGTGGCGATCACCTTGCCGCGGAAGTCCTCCGGTTTCTCGATCCCGGCATCGGGGCGCACCACCAGCGCGGTGGCGCCGGTGGCCGCGCCGGAGAGGATGCGCATCTCCGTGCCCTTGCTCTTGGCGTAGGCGTTGAGCACCGGGCTGGGGCCGATGTAGCTCACGTCGAGCGACCTGGCGAAGATGGCCTCCGCCACGCTCGGCCCGGCGTTGTAGGTGAACCATTGCACCTCCACGCCCAGGCGCTCCTCATACCAGCCCTTGCCCTGGCGGGACATGTGGTGCGCCACCAGCCCCTGCAGGTGGGAGATGTTCGGGAAATGGCCGAAACGCAGCACCGGCGCCGCGCTGGGATCGCTCTTGCGCGAGCAAAAGGGCAAAGCGGCGGCGCTGGCGGCTGCCGAGGCGAGGAGAAAGTGGCGTCTGTTCATGGTCATGGTTCTTCGTTAGAGGGCATTGAGGGAAATTTCAAGGTAAGCGAAGTCGCTGTCCCACGGTTTGCCGTTGTTGCGGGGGAAGGAACCGGCTTCAAAATGCGCGTAACCCAGCGTCACGTCCACACGGCGATTCAGCTTCCAGCGCAGGCGGAAGTCGAATTCGTGGCCGATGAAATCCCCGGACGTGCCTTCGGGATCGAGCAAATCCGCCGCCGCCCAGCGGTCCGCGCTGCTGGCCAGCCAGTAAAAGCCGTAGCCCAAGTCGAGCCGCAGGTTCTTGGCCGGTTGCGCCTCCAGGCGCAGGCGGGGCACGCTGAGGTTTTCCCAGATAATGTAGTCACTGGCGGAAAAGGGGCGGCTGAAGCCGAAGTAACGCTCGAACCTGCCGCTGTGGTCGTCGCCGGGGTCGCGGTCGCCGGAGGCGTAGGCATAGGAGAGGCTGAGGCGGGGCTGCCAGGGCGCGTCCCAGGCATGTCCCACCTCGGTGGTGAGAGCCCAGGCGCGGTGCCGCCGGCCAGCGTCGTCGCCGAACTGCCAAATGGCATTGAAATCGTAGTCGAAGCCGGTGCCGCCCAGCCTGCCGTAACCGCGCAGCGCCGTCGAATGGATGGCGCGGTCCGGCTGGTTGAGGCTGAGGAAATAGGGCTCGAGAATGATGACATCCGGCCAGCCGCGCCAGTGCCCGATGGCCGCGTAGAGCCATTCCCCGGAGGCGGGTTCGTCGAGATCGTACTTGAGCCGGCGCAGGGGCTGCAACGCCAGCAAGTCCACCTGCCAGTCGTTGCTGTCCTGGCCGAGCGCGGCGCGGAAACCCTGAAACGTGTTGGTGGTGTTGCGCCATTGGTTGTTCGCCAGCAGACGGCGGTCGAGGAACTCGAAGGCCATGCGCCCGGCGCGCAGGCTCAGCGGGCGTTTGTTGCCGAGAGGGTCGCGCCCGAGCGCCTCGTCGAAGTACAACTCAGCGTAAATTTGGATCGGCTCGAACTCGTTGACGTCGCGGTCGTCGCGCTCGTAGGGGTTGTGGTAGCGGCGCGCGTCCTCCAGCTCCACGGCGAAGCGGAACGGATCCCATTTTTCCTTCACGCCGAAGTACGCGCGGGTGCGGTAAAGCAGCGGCTGGACTAGGCTGGGCGAATCGCGGCGCAGGTCGTCGTCGCGGTATTCATAGCGGAAGCGGAAGTCCAGGCCGACGTCGAAGCAATGGCTGCCGGCGGGCGCGTCATCCCAAACGTCGGCGAGATTGCGCACGTAGCGGGGCGGATCGGTGTCCCGCAGCGTGCCGTAGCTGGGCGCTTCCCGGTAATAAGTGCCCGCTTTTTCCTCAGCCGTGCCCGTGCTCACAAACACGCCCGCCGCCAGCGCGGCGCTGGCGATGACGTGGTGGGAGGATGGAATGAAGGATGAAAACAAACGGGTGGCAGGGGAATGGCGAAAACGGCCCGGATCATAGATTCGGAGCATAAGCCTGCAACCGGCGATACTCGGCAAGGATGCGTTTGACAGCAGCCACGGTGGCCTCCACTTGGCTCGCCAGAGGCGCCAGCGACGGGGTTTCAAACACGATCTCCAAAGGCCGCGGCCGCTGCTCCGGCGGCGCGCCGAGGATGCCCAAGTAACCCTCCCGAATGATGCCCTGCTCCGCCAGGAAACCGTCGATCACCGGCAACTGGCTGCAAGGCAGATGCGCGTGCGCCTCCTCCAGCGCCGGGCGCAGCAGGTGCTCACTCAACAAAGCGCCGCCGGCGAAGCCGTAGCAGCCGTCCGATTCGTCATCGGAGTGCAGGGCCACGATGCCGTCGTAGCTCTCCCGGCGCAGCTCGCGCTCCAGAAACAGCACCTCCGGCTCCAGCGAGCCGAACCAGAACTCGCGGTTCAAATCGAGGCCGTTCTGATTGTGCCGGGTGCCCATGTTGTAGCCGGTTGGATTGCACACCGGGAAAAAGTGCAGTTCAAAGTCGCGCAATTCCTCCGGCTTGTCCGCCGCCCAGCGCGCCAGCTCCAGCGTAGCCAGCACGCCGGCGGGTTCGTCGCCGTGAATGCCGCCGAAGATGCCGAACTTGTAGCCCTGACCGGGGCGCTCCGGTTTGCGGACGATTTTTTGCAGGGTGACGGCCTCTTCCGGCGCGGCAGGCCAGCGTCCCGCCGCGCGGGCCGCATATCCCGCGAGATCGCCGTCAGCGCGGCGATAGGTGAGCAAACTGGGTTTCATGGTTTTCAAAAATAAATCGTTCTCGTCCTCCTACTCGTCCTCGTCCTCGAAATTCCGGCTTCGCAATTCGGACTTCGGACTTCGGACTTCGGGCTTCTCTCAAGCCCCCACTTTGGCGCGCGCCTCATCCGCCAACGCGGTGGACAAATAGCGCTCGCCGGTGCTACAGCCCACGGTGACGATGAGTTTGCCGGCGTTTTCCGGTTTGGCCGCCACTTGCAGCGCGGCCCACACGTTCGCGCCGGTGGAGATGCCGGCCAGAATGCCCTCCTCCAAGGCCAGACGGCGCGCGGTGGCGATGGCGTCTTCGTTGCTCACCTGGATCACGCCGTCGAGGACTTTGAGGTTCAGGTTGTTCGGAATGAAACCCGCACCGGTGCCCTGGATCTTGTGCGGGCCGGGGATCACCGGCTCGCCGTTGAGCGTCTGAGTGATGACCGGCGAGTCCTTCGGCTCGACGGCGATGGCTTGCAGCTCCGGCTTGCGGCCTTTGATGACCTCGCCCACGCCGGTGATGGTGCCGCCGGTGCCGACGGCGGCAACGAAGATGTCGATCTTGCCCTCGGTGTCCTCCCAGACCTCCTCCGCCGTGGTGCGGCGGTGGATTTCCGGGTTGGCGGGATTGTTGAACTGCTGCGGCATCCACGCGCCGGGGGTGGCGGCCAGCAGTTCCTCGGCCTTGCGGATGGCGCCCTTCATGCCCTCCTTGGCCGGCGTCAGCACCAGTTCCGCGCCGAGCAGGGCCAGCAGTGTGCGGCGCTCCAGGCTCATGCTCTCCGGCATGGTCAGGGTGAGTTTGTAGCCTTTCGCCGCCGCCACAAAGGCCAGCGCGATGCCGGTGTTGCCGCTGGTCGGCTCGATGATCGCGCCGCCCGGCTTGAGCGCGCCGGAGGCCTCCGCGGCCTCGATCATGGCACGGCCGATGCGGTCCTTCACGCTGCCCAGCGGGTTCCCAAACTCGCCTTTGAGAGCGATCTGCGCGGGCAGGCCGCCGGCGATGCGGCTGAGCTTGATGAGCGGGGTGCGGCCGATGGATTCGAGGATGCTGGGATAGTAAGACATGGTGTTTGCTGTGGTTTGGGTTTGAAATAGGGGAAGAGGGTCAACGCTTCACGGCCTCATGGCCGGACGCCGTCTCGCTCGGCAGCCGGGTCTTCTCCGTGCTCTCCACCTGGGTGACGCGGCCCTCATGGACGATGATCTGCACGGAGCCGAAACGCAGCGCCGCCACCTTGAGACGGACGATCTCAAGCCAGGAAGGAATTTCGTTGGGAGGAAGGGACGGGAGGCTCATGGTTTAAAACTCTGTCTTTTGTATCTACACTTTGCAAGTAGGAATTAAAGGCGGCAAACTTTTTTTCCCGTTCGTCCGGAAAACGGGCGCGCGGCGGGACGGAGGGCGGGATTGCATTCCCGCCCATTCTTTCGCGGGCGGAGGCGGCGCGGAGCCTGTGCAAGTCTGCTAGGAAATTGCTTTCGCGGGTACCAGGCCGGAGTGGCCCTGGGCGGGGTTCGGAGACGGGGTGTGAGGGGGTCTGCCTACAACTCCGCATAAAACTCCCCCGTATAAATACCCGAAACCTTCCCTTCCTTAAACCGGATTACCGCACTTCGATACACCAGTTCAATCCCAGGCCCATACCGAATCACCTGCTCCCGTTCATCAATCTTAACCCGTCCCCTGCCAAGCTTTTCAATCACCATCTCCCAGGAAGCACCCAAAACCACCCCCTTCCTTTCCAGCGTAACAACCGCGTTCTCATCCGTCAAATCTGACACCACACCCGCCGGAATCAGCAACGGCGCAGCGATCACAAACGCCGGCAAAACATTCATCGGTTGACGCCGTGGATCAGGACGCTCATCAAACGGCAGCCCCTCCACAGACACCGCCCTGGCCGTTAATATCTTGAGCGCCTTCGCCTGCGACTCCTCAGCCACCTCCCTGTCCCAACGCGTCCCTTCATAAACCGTCGAATACGTCCGCGCTCTTGGCCGGTCAACCAGCCTCGCAAACTTCCCTCCCTCAAACAACGCATAATATCCCCCCGTGTTACCCTTCACAGAAGCAGACACACAAGTCACTTCAATCCCCTGATGCACACACTTAAACTCCATGTTTCGCAGCTTGATCCGCTCATGCGAAACCTTCAGCCCGCCATTATCAAGACCACCACACCCGCTCAAAAACAACATGGAAACCCCAAAGAAAACCATACGCAGGCATCCGCTCATCCCGCATGATGCCTGAACGCACCCTCTCACATACCCCGCAGCACGAATTGCAAAACTGCCAGCCACCACATACTTCGCCTCCTGTGCATTCAACTCCCGGCACGCCTTCATGATGGACTTACCGGGAAGAGCTCAGCAGCATCGCCAGGAACCCGTCCGCCGGGTCGGCGTGGCGGTTGGCCGTTTTTTTGGCGCTTTTTTTGCCCGCCGCGTCCGCCGTCTGCATCTGCTTGCGCAGGGTCACCTGGACCACGTCTTCCAGCGTGTAGCGGTCGAGGATGTTGGCCACGGCGTTGCGCACGTCGATCATGAGCATGCGCAGGCCGCAGTGGACCTCGTCCGGGCAGGTGCAGGGCTCGTACTCGGTCTCGCTGGCGCAGCCGATGGGCGCCAGCTTGCCGTCGATGAGACGCACCACGTCCCCCATGCGGATGGCGTTCATGGGTTTGGCCAGACGCGCGCCGCCGTGCTTGCCGCGCAGGCTCTCCACGTAACCGGCGGATTTCATCTCGAACAAAATGGCCTCCAAAAACTTGAACGGCAGCCGCTCCTGCTTGGCCAGGGTGGAGACGGAGATGACACCCTCGTTGTTCCAGGCGGCCACTCCCAGCCGGATCAGGGTGCGCAAGGCGTATTCGCCACGTTTGGTCAGCTTCATATCGAAAATCCGAAAACGATCAGTATGGCGGACTAACCCATTCTGTAAATAGGAATTGCATCATCACCGCGCTTTCAAGGCTTCTCCGCCCCCCCTGCCCTGTGGCCGCCGTCGGCGGCTCAAGCGGGCGGAGTCTTTTCCTTTTTCTTGGACGCCTTCAAGTTCAGCAGCTCCACGAACACGGAGAATGCCATCGCGAAATAGACGTAGCCTTTCGGAAAGTGAAAGTGCAGGCCCTCGGCCACCAGCGTGGTGCCGATCAGCAGCAGGAAGGAAAGCGCCAGCATCTTCACCGTGGGATGGGCGCTGATGAAGCGGTTCACCGCGCCGGCGAAGACCATCATGAACCCGACCGCGATCATCACGGCGAAGACCATGACCATGATGTACTGCGCCATGCCGACGGCGGTGATGACGGAGTCCAGGGAGAAGACGATGTCCAGCAGCGCCACCTGCACCATGATGGCCGCGAAGCTGGCGCCGGCGGCCTTTTGCTTGAGATCGCCCTCCACGTCGCCCTCCAGCTTGTGGTGGATTTCGCGTGTGCTTTTGGCCAGCAAAAAGAGACCGCCGATGATAAGCACCAGGTCTTTCCCGGTGATCTCATGCTCCAGCACCGTCAGCAGCGGCGTGGTCAGCCGCATCACCCAGGTGATGCTCAGCAGCAGCAGGATGCGCGTGATCATCGCCAGCGACAGGCCGATGAACCGGCCCCGCGCGCGCTGCTCCTCCGGCAGCTTGTCCACCAGGATGGAGATGAACACGATGTTGTCGATGCCCAGCACGATCTCCAGCGCCGTCAGCGTCAGCAGGGAGATCCAGGCCTCCGGCGAGGACAACCAGGAAAAGTCGAACACTTGGATTGCGGCCAGCAGAGGCAAGGAAAACATGGAAAACTCCATGCCGGGGATTCTCACAGCGCCCGGAAAACTTGCAAGCGCATCCTTTGGCGGGAAATCGCTAATCCTAAATTCGTGAATAAGGAAAACAGGAAGGCAGGAAAAGGGATATGGAAGGGGCTTCTCTGGCAGAGTGGCCGACTCCTTTTTTGAGTGAAGGCTCGCAAGTTCGCCAGCGCTGGTATTCCCTCTCCTTTTCTTGATTTCCTGCCTTCCTCATTCCCGTTTTGAGCCTAATGCGTGACCGAGCAGCCCGGACCGACGGTCTCGAAGAAATCGGCGCCTTTGTCATCGATGAGGATGAAGGCGGGGAAGTCCACCACCTCGATCTTCCAGATGGCTTCCATGCCGAGTTCGGGAAATTCGACGACCTCGACCTTGCGGATGCTTTCCTTGGCGAGGATGGCGGCGGGGCCGCCGATGCTGCCGAGGTAAAAGCCGCCGTGTTTCTTGCAGGCGTCCGTCACTTGCTTGCCGCGGTTGCCTTTGGCGATCATGACCATGCTGCCGCCGCGGCTTTGGAAGAGATCGACGTAGCTGTCCATGCGTCCCGCCGTGGTGGGGCCGAAGCTGCCGCTGGGCATGCCGGCGGGCGTCTTGGCCGGGCCGGCGTAATAGACGGGGTGCGCTTT
>CAZNKC010000019.1:0-7781 GCA_964573315.1 uncultured Verrucomicrobiaceae bacterium
CCCAATGGTTGTTCATGAATCAATGAATGTCAATGACTCCGAACAGTATTGGGCAGAATGCCCGCTGGACTCGGTTCAGGTTGGAAGCCTGGGCTACTGCTGGTGCGCCTTGCCGCCGTTGCGCCGACGAGGATCAAGCGGGCAGGGCGAAAACACGGATTTTCGTCAGAAAACATGAGCGCCCATCAGTGGACATGAGGGGTTGGGGTTATCCACCTCATGCGCAAGCCTTAGGATTTGAAAAACAACCGCTCACTTTTCATCACCAGCCACCGGGGGTGCGTCAGGCACGGCGGCGAGAATGTCATCAAGGTCGGAGAGACGTCCTCGCTGAGCGCGCTGCTCGACGGTATCGCGGACTTGCCAAGCGGTCACTTGGGACGAGAGGGCGATGGCGATGATGGCGTCCACAGTGGTGCTTTCCCGTTGGGCAACTTCGGATGCCTGACGAATGAGGAAATCGGGGATGTTGGCTTGAATGGTCATGGAGCGATGGCTTGGAGAATGTTGAGAAACTCTTTCGGCGACACCACCTTCAAGGCCGGCAGCCGGTCGGCGGGAAAGTGACGCTGATTGAACGTAACAAGATAGCCGGCTTTTGCCTCAAGCGCGAGTTGTGCGAAAGCTTCATCGTCGGCATCGGGCAGTGTCGGTTTCCAAAAGCCGGAGGTGCGGAACGATTCAGCGCCCGCACAGATGGCATCCAGAAACCGGTCCACCGTGCTCACCGCGAGGCCGAATTTCGGGCCTTCGCGTTTGAGCACTTCATCGTATTCCGAGAGAACGGTGTTGCCGATGAGCAGCACAAACTCGCCTTTGCGATAGCGTGACACGATCTCAAACGAAGCTCCCTGCCTCGACCGCAGCGCGGCAAGCAGGACATTGGTGTCGAGGACGGCCCGGATCATGAGCCATGCTACTGGCCTGTGCGGGGTTTGCAAGGAGCGGAGCTTCCCACAAACCACCCTCCGCGACCTCTGCCTCATTGCCCCTCCGCGGTTTAATCCGGCGCGTCACCCGCTCCACCACGCAGGCTGGCCGCGTCGAAACCGGCGGGCAGCAGATCGCGCAGCCGCATGGTGACCGGATGGCCGCTGGCCAGAAACGTCACTCGCGCGTCCGGCGCGGCGAACTCCGCCAGCACTTGCCGGCAGGCGCCGCAGGGCGGGAACTCCAGCCCCAGCGCCACCACCGCCAGCCGCGTCCATTTCATGCCGGGGCCTTCCGCGCTCACCGCCGCGCCGACCGCCACCCGCTCCGCGCACATCGTCAGGCCGTAGGAGGCGTTCTCCACGTTGCAACCGGAGTAGATGCCGCCCGCCGCCGTCACCAGCGCGCAACCCACGCGGGCTCCGGAATACGGACTGTAAGCGGCAGCGGCGGCGCGGCGGGCCTGCTCCAGCAGATCCGCTTCGCTGGCTTCGATACCGGAGGGGGGGTTGCTGGAGTCGCTACACATAATTAAGATAGATTAAATAAATGACCGATTTAAATCCGGTAAAAACCCGAAAAAAACCACCCCTTCTCTTGACCTTGCCGGTTTTGAGGATTAAAACCCGATAATAACCCGGTTTTAATCTCCCGAATGGCCCGGCCAAGCAACAACTTCGATTCCCTTTCCCTGACGATCGCGATCACACCACAGATCAAGGTGTATCTCGAAGACCTCACGTTGAAAGGCACGTTCGGATGCAGCGCGCCGGAGGCGGCGCGGATGGTTTTGAGCAAGGCCATAGACGAGATGGTGAACAAGGGCGACCTGGACCGCCGCCGCTTTGCCATCAAAGACGGTCGAGTGGCCGTTGTCGATGCCTGATTTTCCTTTTCCCACACACCACACACACCAGCAACCACAACACACCCCGAACCCCGCCCATGACCGCAACTCTCGAAGCCGAAGAAACTTATGAAACCGAGGTCTTCGCCACCTTGACCGAGGTGGAGCTGGCTGATCCCGGCGAATCCTGGCGCAGCGAGACGCGCCTGGAATTGCTCGCCTGGGAGATCGCCCGCTACCAGCCCGCGCTCGCCCACCGGCTCGTCCAGGCCGGCAAACGCCGCCTCTAAAAGTACCCCGCCTCTCCGAGGCGGGTGTGCAAATAAAAACGCTCTCCCCGGAGAGACGCGGTACATTGATAACAGCCCCCGCCCCGGAGAGGCGGGGTACTTTGCCGCGCCCCATAAAACCCTTGCCCGCCGCCCCGCCGGGTTTAGATTGCTGGCCGTTTTTCACCATCCGGTTTGATTTCATCATGCCCACTTACGAGTATCAATGCCAGACCTGCGGCCATGCCTTTGAAGCCCGGCAATCCATGAAGGATCCGCACCTCACCGACTGCCCGCTCGACGACTGCGCCGGCCCCGTCAAACGCAAGATCGGCCTCGGCGCCGGCTTCATTTTCAAAGGCTCCGGCTTCTACATCACCGATTACCGCAGCGATTCCTACAAGGCCGCCGCCAAAAAAGACTCCGAGGGCGCCAGCACCTCCGGCGGTTCCGCGTCCGCCAGCACCAGCGGCGGAGGCGGCTCATCTTCGTCTTCGGGCGCAGCCAGCAGCGGCGGCGCCTCCGCCCCGGCAACCGGCGCGTCCACCGCCGGCTCCTGAGTCCCCTCCCCTTCCCCGGTGAAATTCCTCCGCCACACGCTTCTGCTCCTCGTCTTCAGCGCGCTCAGCGGAGCCGCGTGGGTGGCGCATCGTCCCGCCGATTGGCCGGAGCTTCAGCGGCTCGACCCCGACAAAAAACCGCCGCTCGGCGTGCTCGATCAACTGGGCCAAGCCGCCATCAAACGCTCCGCCCCCTTTGAAGTCACCGAAGCCCGCCTCAACGACCACCTCCGCGCCACCGTCCGGCCCGCCATGAGCGAAGGCCCGCTCTCCCGCTGGCTGAAACTGGAGCTGGAGCCGCCGCAGATCGACCTCCAAAATGAACGCGCCGCCCTGCGCCTGCGCTGGCGCTTGGCCGGCCGCCACGCCTGCGACCTCACCGTGAACCTCGCCTTGCAACGCGACGGCGACCATTTCCGCGTCGAAATCCTCGACGGCGCCTACGGCCGGCTCAACGTGCCGCGCGGTCTCCTGCATCCCGCCAAAAACGCCCTCGCCCGGCTCGCCGGCGCGCTGGAGCCGGAGATCAACGCCCTCTTTCAAATGAACCAAGTGGAGATCACCGGGGACAAACTGCTGCTCGACCCGCGTTTTGCCGATCTGGTGACCCAATCCTGACCAAAGCCATGCGCCGCCCCGTCCTCATCCTCGCGCTCATGCTCGCCGGCAGCCTCGCCGCCCGCGGCCAGGAGGACGCCCTGCCGCTGCCCCGCGCCCTGCCGCCACCCGTTCCCGAGCAAATCGCGCCACCGCCGCCGCTGCCGCCACTTCCGGCGGCGGATACTGCCCCCCGCATCATGCCCGTGGCGCCCGTCCCGCCGCGCGCCCCCGCCACGGCCAGCAGCACCAGCAGCAGCGGCCAGTTCATCGTCCATGGCGCCGACCTGCGCGTGCGCAATGGCCTCGCCACCCGCTGCGAGGAAATCAACCGGGAACTCTCCCGCCTCCTGCGTGCCAGCGACCCCTGGGTGTCCCACATCGTCGTGCAAATCAAACCGCCCAGCCCCGGCGACCCGCCGGACATCGGCATCACCTCCCAGATCAGAGCCTTGGAGCACGGCGGCTTTCACCTCCAGCTCAGCGTACCCGAGCGCACCGGCCTGCGCCCCGCCGACTTCCGCCGCGAGTTGATCCGCCTGCTCCTGGCCGAGCGCATCCTGCGCAGCCACAAGCAACTCACCGACGAGCGCGCCCAGATGCTCCCCGCCTGGGTCCACACCGGCGTCCTCAAAGCCCTCGACTTCAAACTCCGCACCCGCCCCAGCGCCGAGTTCGCCGCCATCTTCAAAAGCGGACAGATTTACGGCATCGAGGAAATCCTCGACACCGCCCCCGCCGGCCTCGACGGCCTCTCCCGCACCATTTACGAGACCTCCTGCTGCGCGCTCGTGCTCGCCCTGCTCGACCAGCCGGAGGGACCGCTGCGTTTTGGCCGCTTCCTCTCCGCACTCGCCGTCGAGACCCGCCCCGAGCGCGAACTGCTGCGGCAATGGTTCCCCGGCCTCGCCGAATCCGACGCCAGCCTGGACAAATGGTGGTCCCTCCAACTCGCCCAGCTCGCCTCCCCCGGCCTGACTGAAACGCTCGACCCCGTGGCCAGCGCAGAACTCCTCGACCGCGCCCTCACCTTCCAACTCCCCCAGACACCGGAGAAAAAACTGCCCGCCCCGCGCCAAGTCATCGCCATCGCCTCGCAGCGCCCCCAACCGCCGCCCGAGGAACCCGCCCCCGCCTTGGCCGCCGCATCCGCACCGTCCGCATCCGGCAACGAACCGCCCACGCCAACCCCCGCCAAAAAAACCAGCCCCCCCAAGCCCGCCGCCAAAACCGTCTCCAATCGTCCCCGCGACATCCCCGCCGCGCCCAGAGCAACGGCCACCGCCGCAGTGGAAGACAAGGAAAACGAAGAAGACCGCCCCGGCTTCCTGCGGCGCATGTTCTCCTTCGGCCGCTCCGATTCCGATGATGAAGGTGAAGCGGACGCAGCCGCCCCAGCCAAAACCAAAGACGCGCCAACCGAGCAAGCAAAACCCGCGAAAACCCAGGACACCCCGCCAGCGGAAAAGAAACCGGAGCCCGCGCCCAAGAAAGCGGAAGACACACCCCCCGCACCCAAAAAAGAACAACCCGCCAAGGCCGAACCCAAACCCGCCGAAAAAACCAAGCCCGAACCCGCCGCCGAAAAACCCGCCGAAGAAGACCGCGGCAGCGGCCGGTTCAATCCCTTGAACTGGTTCCGCGGCGGCAAAAAGGAAAAAGCAGACGAGCCCGCGCCGCAGGAAGACGGCAAAAAGACCGGCAACATTCACCCCGTTGGAGTCAAGGCTTTAGCCGATCATTCCGAGCGTCCCTTGCGGGCAGAGAGCAAAGAGCAGGGCGCAGGGCGTGACGCTTTGCGCCCTGCTCTCTGCGCTTTGCCCTTTGCGGATCGCCTAAAGGCTTCACTCCAACCAACGCCCGCTGACCCGCGCATCGTCCGCGACATCCTGGGCCGTCCACGCGGACGCTACATCCAAGCCGCAGCGGATCCCGCATCACCGCTCCCCGCCGCAGACCGCGCCGACCTCCTGGAGCTGCCGCCCATCGTCGCCCCGCCGCCGCAACAACCGCCGCCAGCCAGCCCCGCCCCCCTGCTCGCCCCCGTCACCGTCGAAACCGCCGCCTATCCCATCGAGGACTACGCCCTCATCCTCGCCCATCCCGATCGCGACCGCCTGCTCGACCAAGCCCGTCTCGCTCTCAAAGACCTCGCCGCGCGCGGCAACGTCCTGTTCCGCGAGATCGCCAAAGACTACCTCACCGCCATCGAAGACCTCGCCGCCGGCAAAACCAAAGGCATGGACGCGCGCCTCGCCGCCCTGCGGCGGAAAGCCATCGACACCTTCGTCAAAGCCTGCGCCGTGCAAGATCACCTCGACTGGTACGAAGCCACCCGCTCCGAGCGCTTCAGCGGCTTGTTTGAAGACTTCCTCACCCTCCCCGAACGCATCGACGAGGAACTCCCGTCCCGCAACGACCCCCTCTCGAAACACCTCGACGAAATAGAAGCGCGCTTCGGGCGTTGATAAAGTTTGCTCGTTTGTGCGTGTTCCGAAAAGACCGCGCCACGCGAACGAAACACGAGCAAACGAACAATCTCAAAACGGAAATGAGGAAGGCAGGAAATCAAGAAAAGGAGTGGGAAGACAAGCGCTGGCGAACTTTCAAGCCTTCACTCAACCTGAAAAGGAAAATGAGAGCCTACGGAATACGCGGAATAAACGGAAAGAAAAGCCGGTCCTGCTGAAAACGGCTCTCACCTTTGGGGTGAAACCCCATTGGTGCTGCCATCCTTCAAATTCCGGGTATTCCGCGTGTTCCGTAGGCCACCATTTCGGTTTTTAGGCTCAAAGGAGGAGCCGGCCACTCTGCCAGAGATGCCCCTTCCACATCCCTTCTCCTGCCTTCCTGTTTTCCTTATTCACGAATCTAGGAACAAACCTCAATTCAACCCCACATCGTCCGGCACGTTTGCCAGCAGACCGAAGAAAGGCCCCATGTCCCGCAGGAGATCGCCCCACAAATCCTGCGGCTCGCGGGTGGTCAGCACGTTGCGGCGCGACCCGATGGTGATCCAAGAGCGACGCTGCATCTCCTTTTCAAGCTGGCCCTCCCCCCAGCCGGAGTAACCCACAAATCCGCGCACATCCCGGCCCATGCTCAGCTCGTGCAGCGCATCGTTCACCGAGAGATGCGTGCGCATCCGCAGCTCCTTGCGCGCCCGGCTCCAGCGCAGGGAGGCAAAGGCCAGCTTGTCCGCGCCCACCGGCCCGCCCACGAACACCGCCGCCTCGCCCAGCGGCCCCAAGTCCTGGTCCGGCATCAGATCCGCCACCCGCTGCTTGAGCGGCCGGTTCAAAACATAACCGAACGCCCCCTGTTCAGTCGAGTGTGCCGCCAGATAAATGACCGTGCGTGAAAAATTCGGATCCCGCAAAGACGGCACCGCCAGCAATAGCTGCCCGGTCAGGTGCGGTTGGGGAGAAAGATCGTGCGGCATGGCGTGATGATGAATGTAGAAACAAACCACCGGTTTTCAAAAGGCGCAAGTTTCAGGACGCGGGAGTTTCAAGTCGTCCATCAAGGAGCACGGGCGCCCTCGCCCGTTGCAAGAGGCGCCCTCGCCTCTTGCCCGTTCCCCTACGCGCAGCGTCTTTTTTTATCGAGTGACTGCGCCAGCCCAAAACGGGTTGCAGGCGAGGACGCCCGCGCTCCATGTCCACTTCGCGCCCTGCCCTCTGCGCCCTGCTCACCCCCCCACCTCAAAAGCATGGGCCGCCTGAAAAAGCGTCGCCTCATCCAGCGCCTTCGTGATGAATTGCAGCCCAACCGGAAGCTGCGCGCCCTCGTGGGCGATGACACCGCAGGGCACGCTGATCGCCGGCAAGCCGGCGAGGTTGGCCGGGATGGTGAACACATCCTCCAGATAGGCTTGCAGCGGATCGCCCGTCAACTCGCCCAGCTTGTGCGCGGGCGTGGGCGAGGTGGGAGACACGATGACATCCACTTTCTCAAAAGCCCGCGTGAAGTCCTCGCGAATGAGCGTGCGCGCCTTTTGCGCCTGGAGGTAATAGGCATCGTAATAGCCGGAACTCAGCACATAAGTGCCCAGCAGAATGCGGCGCTTCACCTCCGGCCCGAAGCCCTCCGAGCGCGAGCGCAGATAATGCTCCATCAGATCACCCGCCTCCGCGGAGCGATGCCCGTAGCGCACGCCGTCGAAGCGCGCCAGATTGGCGGACGCCTCGGCAGGCGCCAGCACATAGTAAGTGGCCACCCCCGCCTCCGTGTGCGGCAGGCTGATCTCCTCCACACGCGCGCCGAGCGCCTCCAGCCTGGCGATGCCCCGCCGCACGGCGGCTTCCACCTCGGGATGCAGCCCATCAATGAAATACTCCTTCGGCAAACCAACGCGCAACCCCTGGATGTCGCGGCCCAAAGCAGCAGTGAAATCAGGCACAGGTTCGTTCAGCGAAGTCGAGTCACGCGGATCATGGCCGCAGAGATGGTTCAAGAGCAAAGCGGAATCGGCAACCGAGCGCGTCAGCGGCCCGATCTGATCGAGCGACGACGCAAAAGCCACCAACCCGAAACGCGACACCCGGCCATAAGTGGGCTTCATGCCCACGCAACCGC
>CAZNKC010000019.1:7791-44073 GCA_964573315.1 uncultured Verrucomicrobiaceae bacterium
GGCTGGCGGATGGACCCGCCGGTATCCGAGCCGAGCGCCGCCAGCGCCATGCCCCCCGCCACCGCGCAGGCGCTGCCGCCGCTGGAGCCGCCCGGGATGCGATCGGGCGCGGCAGGGTTGCGGGTGAGGCCGAGCGCCGAATTCTCCGTGGACGACCCCATCGCGAACTCATCCATGTTCAACCGTCCGAACGGGATCGCCCCGCCCGCGCGCAGCGCCTCAATGGCCGTGGCCGTGTAGGGTGCCGTGTAGTTCTCCGCCAGAATCTTCGAGCCGCAGGTGCAGGGCTGGCCCTCGACATTGATGTTGTCCTTGATCGCAATGGGAATGCCACCGAGCGGCTTCGACACATCGGCGCTTTCCGCCTCCTTCAGCGCGGCATCGATGTCCCAGGAAAGATAAGCGCCCAACTCCGCATTGCGCGCCTCGATGGCGGCGGCGACATCGCGCACAAGATCGGCGGGAGCGATTTCCTTGGCAGCAAGCTTTTGACGAAGCTCAGTGAGAGAGAGGGCAGCGAGAGACACGGTTTTTTGAAAAAGAGAAAGGGGCGGTTGGCAAACAACAAGTCACTCGATCACCTTGGGAATCTGGAACTGATCCAGCGCCGCCTTGGGAGCGTTGGCCAGAGCCTGCTGCCGGGTGAACCCCAGCCGCTCCACATCCGGCCGCACCACGTCATAGACCGGTAAAGCATGGGAAGTCGGCTCCACCCCGGCCAGATCGAACTTGGCCAGCGTGCCCATGTGATCGAGCACCCGGGCAAGCTGGCCTTCGTAGCAAGCCGCTTCCTCCGCCGTAAGTTCAAGGCGGGCAAGCTTGGCGACGTGGTGGATGTTGATGGAATGAGCAGCCATGGGCAATCAAGACAAGGTTAAGTGACCGCCGGGGCGGGCTTTGTCAACGCCCTTCGCCAAAGTGGAGCCGAGCCGCCATCGCGCCGGGGTTTGTCGAGTGTGGCAGGCGGGGCGCGCTGCACGCCTGTCATGCCAAGTGGGTCACGCGTAAATTCGAGGAAACTTGGCTGGCCCGCCTTTCCCAGGCCGTTCCAAGCATGAAAACAACGCCAAATAAAAAAAGACCGCCGCGGCTAGGCCGGGCGGTCTTGGGGTCTGGAGTGGGACTCCAGGTTTTGGGGGGAATGGAAAACGCGCCGGGATCAGTCGCGGCGCTGATAGTACTGCTGATAGACGTTGTCGTTCAGCTTGAGCTTGGCGCTGACGCTGTCGAGCACTGTGGGTTCGGCTTCGAACTGGACGTTGACGAAATAACCGTGGGTGACGTGGCGCGGGCTGAAGGGAAATTCGCGCCGGCCCATCTGGTCAACCTGCTCGAGGCGGGCGCCGGAGGTTTCCAGAGTCTTGCTGATCTGGCCGACGAGTTCCTCGATGGTTTCTTCCTTGCCTTTGGTGTCGAGCACGATGGTGGCTTCGTATTTGCGGGTCATGATGGGGTGGAGTGTGTAGGGTTGCGTTGCGGGGTTGGTGTCAAGAGTCTTCCTTGCGGTTGAACAGGTTCATGGCGGCGCCCAGGCCATCCCTGAGCGCGGTGAGCACGGCGTCCGCGGCGCGGTCAACGGCTTGGGCGACGGCGGCTTTTTCTTCCTCGGTGAAACGCCCCAGCACATGGCCGCTGAGCCGGTCTCCGGCGGGGCGTCCTCCGGTGGCGGCGGCGATGCCTACTTTGAGGCGGGCGAAACCGGTGCCTCCGAGGTTTTCGATGAGGGATTTCAGCCCGTTGTGGCCGCCGGCGGAACCGGCCGGGCGCAGCCGCAAGCGGCCAAGCGGCAGGTCCACGTCGTCGCAGACGACGAGGATTTCTTCAGCCGGGATTTTGTGAAAACGGGCGATGCCGGCGACGGCGCGGCCGCTGAGGTTCATGTAGGTCTGCGGTTTGACCAGCCAGCCGCCGTCGAATTTGGCGGCATGGCTCTGCCAGCGCTTTTCGTTTTGAAAGCGGACTCCGAGCCGGGATGCCAATGCGTCAATCACCATGAAACCAATGTTGTGCCGGGTGTCCTGGTAAGCGGCCCCGGGGTTGCCCAGGCCGGCGATGAGGCGGGGCACGATGCCCTCCGGGCCGCGCGCGGCAGGCGGTTCTGGAGGCGGGGGGCTGTCCACGGGGCCATCATCATGCTGCGTGTCCGTTCCGGGCGGCTGTCAGGCGCGCCACGGGCCTTATTTCTTGGCGGCAGCGGCGGCCTCAGCCGGGGTTTCCACGACGCGCGGTTCGGTGATGGAGAGGATGAGCACCTCGCCGTCGAGGTGGACGGAGACGCCTTCGGGCAGCTTGAGGTCGCGGACGTGGACGCCCTGCCCCTGGCCGACGTGGGTGATATCGACGGTGATTTTCTCCGGCAGATCCTTCGGCAGGCAGTGGACTTCGACGCCGTGCAGCATGATGTCGAGCTGTCCGCCGGCCTTGACACCCTCGGCTTCGCCGACGAGTTCGATCGGCACCTGGGCGTGGATGGACTCGCTCAGGTCCACGGCGTGGAAGTCGATGTGCAGGATGCCGCCCTTGAGGTGGTCGTGCTGGACTTTCTGGATGAGGGCGAGCTGGGTCTTGGAGCCGTCAATCTGGAGGTTGACCAGGATGTTGTCCGAGGCGCTGTCCTTGAGGATGCCGCCGACGGTCTTGGCGTTCACTTTGATGTTGGCGTTGTCCGTCTTGCGCCCGTAAATGACGGCGGGGATCAGCCCTTCCTTGCGCATGCGGCGGACGGATGAGGTGCCGCTGCGCTTGCGGGTTTCGGCGTTGAGTTCGAGGATGTTGGACATGACCGGGTTCTTCCTTGGGGATGGGTGGGATTTTGAAAAAGGGCGGGGAGACTACACGCCTAATCCCGGATGTCAAAGAGAGAAGTGACCGACTTGTTGTCGTGGATGCGGAGGATGGCCTCCGCCAGCAGGCTGGATATGTCCAGCGTGGTGACCTTCGGCCCCTGCGCCTGCGGCACGCTGTTGGTGGCGAAAAGCTCGACAATGGGGGATTTCTCCAGCCGTCCGAGGCCTTTTTCCCCCAGCACGGCGTGGCTGACGGCGGCGTAAATGGCCCGGGCGCCGTGCTTGCGCAGGAGGTCGGCGGCGGCGGTGAGGGTGCCGGCGGTCTCGGTGAGGTCATCGACAAGCAGGACGTTTTTGTCCGCCACGTCGCCGATGACGTTGAGCGCCTCCACTTCCTCGGCGCTGACGCGGTTTTTGGCGACGATAGCCATCGGCGCGCCCAGAGTCTTGGCGAAGGCGTGGGTCATTTTGATGCCGCCGACGTCCGGGGAGACGACGACGAGATCGTTCAACTCGCGCTCGCGGATGGCTTTGATGAGCACGGGAGCGGCGTAAAGATGATCCACGGGGATGTCGAAAAAGCCCTGAATCTGCCCGGCGTGGAGATCCACGGTGAGCACACGCTGCACTCCGGCGGCGACGAGCAGGTTGGCCACGAGCTTGGCGGTGATGGGCACGCGCGGACGGTCCTTGCGGTCCTGGCGGGCGTAACCGAAAAAAGGCAGCACGGCGGTGATGCGGTCAGCGGAGGCGCGGCGCACGGCATCCACCATGATGAGCAACTCCATCAGATTTTGGTTCGTCGGCGGGCAGGAAGGCTGCACGATGAAGACATCCGAGCCGCGGATGTTTTCGTTGATCTGCACGAAGGACTCGCCGTCCGGGAAACTGGTGACCGTGGCGGCGCAGGGTTCGATGTGGATGTTCGCGCAGATTTGGCGGGTGAGTTCGGGATGGGCGGACCCGGTAAGGACTTTGAGCATGCCGTGCATATAGATAGGAGCGACACAAAGACGGGACGCGGCCCGCCGTCAAATGAATCGTAGCACAGTCCGTCCCGGCTGTGTGGAGTAGCTCAGGCATTCTGCCTGAGAGGTGTGGTGCAGGCTTTCAGCCTGCACCGAGTGGCGCGGGCATTCTGCCCGCTGATTTTTAGGCAGGATTGCAGGATGGGCAGGATTCACAGGATAAGCGAAGGAAACAGCTCGGTACACTTCGGACTTCGGATTTCGGACTTCCCTCAAGGCTCCGGTTCTGGAAACGGCAGATTCCCCGTGTCCATCAAAAGCTGCCGGTAGCCGTCCAGCCAGTTCATCACGGAGCCGGAGAGATTGGCGGCGCTGGAGCGGGAGGCCCAAAGGTAGGCCGCCTCCGCCTCGGCGAAATGTCCCTGCCGATGGTGGAAAAGGGCGAGCGCCAGCCGCGGCTCCTCGTAGAGCGGCGCCAGCGTCAGGGCGCGATGAATCTCCGACAACGCGCGGTCGAGTTTCCCCTGCGCGAAATGCACGTCCGCCAGCGTGGTGGCGGTGAGGTAATGAAACGGGTTCAGCGCCGCCGCGCGCTCCAGCGCCGCGCCGGCCTCGTCCAGCAGCGCACGCTGCTCCGCCTCGGTCTCCACTGTGGCATAGGCATCGAGCAGCGTCTCGCCAAGTTGGAAAGCCTTGCGCGCGCTGCGCGGATCGATCTCCACCGCCGCGCGCATCTCCCGCAGCGCGCCCACCGTGTCCCCCTGCCCCGCCAGCAACGCGCCGCGCGCCGTCAGCCAGTCCGCGCGCCCCACCGTCGCGCTTTGCCACAGCAGGGCCGCGGACGCCGCCACCAGCGCCAGCTTCAACAGCGGCCGCACCAGCGGCAGCCGCCGCGCCGGACGCCTGCCCGCCTCGAAGCCCGGATTCGCCAAAATGCCGAGAAAAGCCGCGCCAAAAATCGCCAGCCCGCCAACATGCCAGTGAAACTCCACCACCGCGTGGGCCGCCGAAGCCGCCAACGCCGCCAGCGCGCCGACCGTCAACGCCAGCTTGTCGCTGACGACCTGCCCATCGCGCGGGAAACGCTCACGCGCGAACCAAGCCACGAACCGCCGCCCGTTGCCGAAATGCACGGCCAGCACCAGCGCCAGCAGGCCAAGCCCGACCCAGCCGTAATCCGCCAGCGTCTGCACGTACTCATTGTGCGCGAACTCCGCCTCCCCCACCCAGGACCGCACCTCAGGCTGCCGGTAGCGCACACTGCCGTCGTAAAACAGCCGCGCCCCCGCCCCCGTCCAGGGCTGCTCCGCGTGCTGCTCCAGCGCCGCGCGCCAGATGGGAAAGCGCACGTCCGCGCCCGCCTCCTGCTGGCTGGCGCGGCGGCGCAGATAATCCTCGTTCACCTTCCACAACACCCCGCCCAGGATGACCACCGCCACCGCGCAACCCGCCAGCAGCCGCCCCGCCAGATGCCGCCGGCAACGCCACACCAGCCACAACCCCGCCGCGCCAAAAGCCAGCCCGCCCCCCGCCAGCGCCAGCAACCCGCCGCGACTCACCGTCAGCGCCATGCCCAACATGCAGGAAATGACCACAAACGCCGGAACCAGCCGCCACGTCGCCGCCCCCCGGCCAAAACACACCAGCCCCAGCCCGGCAAACACCACCAGCGAAAAGAACGCCGCCAGATGGTTCGGATTGTTGTAAAACCCGCCGATGCGCCCCTCCGGGAAAGCGCGCGCAAAACTCGGCACGATATGAAACGCCCAGTCGCCGCTGAAATGCACCATGCCCACCGCGAAATTCCCCAGCGCCAGCAACAGCAGCAGCCAGCAAAAAAGCCGCCGCACCCGCGGCGACGCGCCAATCGTGGCCATCACCGCATAGACGACGAGGCAGGCGCAAAGAACGATCCAATCCTCCCTCGCATAATCCGCCACCGGCGACAACAACGCGCGCCCGGCAAAATAAAACACCGCCAGCAGCGTCACACCCAGGCAGACATCCCCCGGCGACGAATGCAACCGCGCCTTCGGCCGCAACGCCAGCAGCAGCCCCGCCGCCCCCAGCAACGCGCAAGCCGGCCACAGAAACAGCAACCGCGTCTCCGTGCCCAGCACCCCCGCCGCCGCCAGCGCCAGAAAGAAAAATGTCAGAATGAGTTTTTGCATAACTTTATTCGGAGGGCGGGATTGTATTCCCGCCCATTTGTCCGGAGGGCGCGGGCTCTGTCCCCGCCCATTTTTTTGCGGGCAACGTCTGACCCGCGCCAAAACCGTCCTCCCCGCCTCCCGGCTCCGCGCCACCTCCGCCCACGGAAGAATGGGCAGGAACAGAGCCCCGCCCTCCCGCCAACCCCGCATAAACCCCCGCCAACACCCGCGCCGAATGCCCCCAGCTCAACGCCCCCTCCAACCGCTCCCGCCCACGCCGCCCCATCTCCGCGCGCCGCGCCGGATCATCGAGCAGCGCGGCGACCGCATCACCTAACATCTCCGGCGAATTTTCCTCCACATAAACCGCCGACTCCCCCGCCGAATACCGCCCCTCGCGCGTCGCAAACATCACCTGCGGCTTGCCGAAGGCCATGTACTCCAGCGTCTTGTTCATCGTGCAATGGTCGTTGTAATCGTTCGCCGGATCGCAGGCCACGCCGAGGTCCATCGTTTGCAGCGCGCGGAAAAGAAACGCATCCTCGACACGCCCCGGCATGTCGATGTATTCCGCCAAACCCAACGAATCACGCAGACGCACCAGCCGCGCATGCTCCGGGCCGGACCCCATGAGCAGGAATTGCACATCATCGCGGCCACGATCCCGCACCAAATGCCGCGCCGCCTCGATCAAAAGATCCACCCCGTCCGCGTCTCCCATCACACCGAGATAGGCCACCAAAAATGTGCGCCCGCGTTTCAGGCTCTCATCCACCGGCGCGGCGGTGTCCAAACCCTCCGGCGCAGTGCGCACGACGTGAATCGGCGCCGCGTTTTTCCCGGCGCGCGCGCGCAACCGCTCGCGGCTGCTTTCGTTCGTGCAGAGCACCGCGTCCGCCAGCGCCAGCGTGCAGCGTTCCGCCGCCCGTACCGCCCAATAGACCGGCCCGCGCCCCCCGAACTTGGCGGCGAACATCTCCGGGTTCAGATCATGCACATCGAAGACCACCTTCACCCCCGCCAGCAGCTTGAACGGCAGCGCCACCAGAAAGAGCAGATCGGGAGGATTGCACAAATGGATGACATCAAACCCGCCGCGCCGCCACGCCTTCAAAGCGCACCACCACTCCCCCCACAACGCCGTCGCATACTCCAGCAAAAACCCCGCCGCCGTCCGCGCCTCGCCGCTGATCCAGTGGCGATAAATCGTGATCCCCTCCCGCGCCTCCTCCGGCTCCATCCACCCCCGCATCCGCGGACAAACAACCGTGACCTCATGCCCCGCGTCCCGCAGCGCCCGCGCCTCCTGCCACACACGACGATCCAGCGGCACCGGCAGATTTTCGACGATGATTAAAACACGCATGGGGGATGATTCATCGAGACGCAAGCAAGGTTATTTGGAGCGCACGCGTCCTCGCGTGCTCTTTTCGGCGTCCCGCCGAAAAGATTGAGCGCAGCGAACACGCGGGGCAAGCGTTGATAAGCCCGTCACCTCCACCTCCGTGTGCGGCTCTCGCCGCAATGCGTTCGGCGGGACGCCGAACGCAGCACGCGAGGACGCGTGCGCTCCACTTTCACCAACAGAACCCCTCATACCCCCCCGGCAGCTCTTTCAAAGCCTCCCAGCCATTGACATCAATAAACCAATGCCCCGCCCGCGCCTGAGCACGCAAAGCCTCCACATCAGCGCAAACCTGTGCCGCCACGATCACATCGCTCTCCGCCAACACCTCCCCCGGTGTGGCGCGCAGCAGCGCCGCCAGATGCGGCAGCCGCCGCTGCATCTCGCTTTCGTTGGCCCCGATGAGACGGGACAGATTGATCTGCGGATCATAGATGCGCAGTTGATAGCCGCGACCCAGCAAAGTCTCCGCCAGCGCCACCATCGGACTGCCGCGCAGATCATCAGTGCCAGCCTTGAACGACAAACCCAGCAACCCCACCCGCCGCGTCTCATGCCTGGCGACGAGCCGGAGGAGAGATTCCAAATGAGCGTCATTGCTGGCCAGCGTATGCTCCAGAATCGGCAGCGCCACCCCCTCCCGCCGCGCCAGCGAAGTCAACGCCGCCACATCCTTCGGCAAGCAGGAACCGCCGAACGGATTGCCGGGACGCAAATAGCGAGGCGAGGCATTGAGCTTGCTGTCCCCGCTCAACACCTCCATCACACGTGCGCCGTCGGCGCCGATCTTCTTCGCCAGCCGCCCGATCTCGTTGGCGAAACCCGCCTTCAACGCGTGAAAAGCATTGCAAGCCAGCTTCAGCATCTCCGCCTCCTCCCACCGCATCACCTCCACGTCCGCGCCCAAGAGATCGAGCACCCGGTCATCGGGCGGCAGCCCGTCCGCCGTGCCGATCACATTCAAAGCCGGCTCCCGGAAATCCGCAATCGCCACGCCCTCGCGCAAAAACTCCGGGCAAAACCCCACCTGCACCCGCCCCGAATCCACCAGATCAGAAAAATGCTCCGCCACCAGCCGCCGCGTACCGCCCGGCGGCAGCGTGCTGCGCAGCAGGATGACGTGAGGCGCGTAGCATAGCCCGTCCCGGCTGTGTGTGTCACAGTCAGGCCCGTAGCCCAGCCCGTCCCGGCTGTGTGTGTCACGGGCAGCCTGCCTGCCTCCGGCACGGTCCCGCCCCGTGACAGCCGGAATGCCGACAGGCTCCAACTCCCGCAACACCGCCGCCATCTGCGCGCAAACCGCGCCCGCCATGTCCAGGTTCAACCGCCCGCTGTCCGTCGGCGGCGTGCCCACGCAGACGATGCTGACATCCGCCCCGCGCAGCGCCTCCGCCGCGTCCAGCGTCGCCGACAACCGCCCCGCCGCGCGCGCCTGCTGCACCAGCTCATCAAGCCCCGGCTCCACCACCGGCGATCTCCCTTCATTGATCGCCTCCACCTTCACCCCGCGCACATCCACCCCCACCACACGATGCCCCCGCTCCGCCAAGCAAGCCGCCGACACCGTGCCGACGTATCCGAGACCGAAAATGGAGATGTTCATAAAGTAGCTCAGGCATCCTGCCTGAGGCGTGTATGCCGGGCATTCTGCCCGGCAAGTGATCAACCCGTGCTTACTTCAATGATCAGGCGCCAGCGGAGCGCCGGTTGCCTGCATCTTGTTCAGTACTGTTTCTCGGTTTGACCGCTTGGTGAACCAATAATGAAATCACGAGTATAGTCCAAACACCTGTCGCGGTGACCCTGGCCAATCCTTCAGCAAGGAACTCGCCATCCAGCGTGTCAAAAGGTATAAACACCAATGCAAACAGCCCCATCCATCCGCCCGCAATAATCAAGACCATAACGTAGGCGAACAAGCTCCATATGGAAAATGTTCGGTTGAGTGTAAAAGCACTCAGAATGGAGGCAAGCATTCCCGCGACAGCAACGACTCCCATTGGGAGCGTTTCAAGTTGCAACATATCGGAAAACGTTGTGAGCCGATAGGCAACGAGCATACGCGACCACGTAAGATCTTCGTTGAATCCAATATCACTTGCTTCGTAGGCCGCTTCGCTCCAAACCGCCACAAGGTAGATCAGTAACGCAATGCTCGCAGCAATTCCGATATATCGCTGAGTTGTATTCATTGTGTCACCGAAGAATACGTCTTTTTACAAGAGCGCCCCCCGTACCCGCTTCATCCGCGTCGCAAACGCCTGATGCGCCTTGGACCCCAGCGCGCGTTGCAAGCGCGCCACCACGGCGGCGGCATCGCCCTCGATGAGCGCCTCTACGGCCAGGGCGAGGCCGGGGAAGACGCGGCTGTGCAAGGTGCCGTGCCGGTCTGCCGTCAGCGGCACAAATTCGTCCTCCTCCAGCGCGAACCAGTCCACGGCCTTTTCCTCCGGCCGCCAGACCAGATACTCCGCCACGCCGGCGCGGCGATAAGCGTCCTTCTTGTCGTGCAGGTCGAGCGCGGCGCTGCTGGCCGCCACTTCCGCCACCAGTTCCGGCGCGCCGTGGATGTAGCCATCCTCGCCGATGCGCGCGCTGCCGTCCGGCTCGATCATGAGCAACGCATCCGGCTGCGGCACATTGTCCGCGTCAAAACGCACCGTGGTATTGGCGGCGGCTCTAGTGCCGGGTGTGCTTGCGGTGTAAAGCATCAGCCATCCCTGGAGTAAATTGTCAGGGATGCCATGCTGGCGGGCGCGGACGGGTGAGGGCATATAGACGATTCCGTTGATGAGTTCGGCTTTTTTGACACCGGGCATGGCGTCGAAGCGACGCAGAAACTCCCGCGCCGCCAGCCGGTCGCCCGTCTCCAGCAAAGGCGGCGCGGTCTTCACCTGCCTCCGGGCGGCAGGTTTCGCGGCTCGTCGGGTGACAATCATCGTTTCAACAGATACCATCCGTCTGTTCGAGGGTCAACATGGGGAGTGCGTTGTTCCGTAAGGCGGAGCTGTGCTCCGCCCTGTCAGGCGGGATTCCCATCCCGCCGTTCCCACCGAGTTCATCGAGGCACAGCCTCGATGGACAGGGCGGAGTACAACTCCGCCTTACCCCGGCTTCACCCGCGTTTTCAACGCACCCGCGAACCGAACCCGCAACGCCGCCGCCTCCTGCACCTGCAAAAAACGCGGCGAGACCCTGACCCGAACCGGCTCCACCTCCAAAAGGCCGCCGCTTTCAAACTGCATCAAAAGCCGGCTGCCATCGGGATGAGCGAGCCGGTAACGCTGTGCGCTGCCGGTCATCTGGATTTCCCAGCCGGGCGCCAGCGTCCAGGTGAGCCGGTGCGGGAGATCGTTGCAGATGCTGTCATGCGCTTCGAAACTCCCGTCATCAAGCCGGACACGGCGTTTCACAAAAGGCCCGTCGCAGGCCAGACAGGCAACGGCGTCGCCGTCCTCGAGACGCAGGCGCGGCGGCTCGTGATGCTCCGTCCAGAGAAACGTCCCCGTCCGTCGCGGCGCGCGCCGTCCGGCCTCCGGCAGCGGGCCGTTGTGCGCCTCCCAGCCGGCCAGTTCCGCCCGCAAGACCGCGTCCGCATAGTAGGCTCCGGTGCCGGGGTCGATGATGACCGCTTTGTCCCCCAGCCAGAGGGAGACATGCAGCGCGTCGAGATGCCCGTGCGCCGCCATGCTGCCGAAACCGAGCGGCGAGGCATCAAACCGCGCCATCCACGCGCCGCGCCGCCGCACCGCCTGGCCGCTGTTTTCAAAAAGCAGCCAGTCCTCCGGTGCGTGCTCCGTGACCACCGGCGGCGCACCCAGCCAATAGCGCAGGGTTTCCCCCGCTGGGCCGCCGGTGAGCCAGCCCTGCCATTCCCGCGCCGCCGCCGCGCGATCGCCCATCAGCGGCGTGACCTGCGCGTCGTCCGAGTCGCCAAAATCCCACGGCTCCTCCGGGTGAACGAGCGCGGCGAAATACTGCGCCGCCTCCTTCATGCGCTGCTCGAACTCCGCGCCGCCGCCACCCATGACACGCCGCGCCTGCCAAGCCAGCTCCCAGGCGAAGAGATGGTAATGCAGCGCCTGCTCGCGGTTGCCGCCGTCCTCCGCGAACTGCCGCAACACTTCGTCCTCCAGCAGTTGCCAAGCCTTTTCCGCGCAACAGGCCAGCCGCATGAGGCAGGGCCAGCGCCGGGCGGCGACGACCAACGCCGCCAGCTCGCCGATGAGGTGATTGTTCGCCGACGATCCGAACGAGCGATGCCGCCAAATCCACGCGACATGAGCCGGGACGACACGCTCAGCCAGCCGCGTCTGCGCGGCAGCGATCTCCGCGTCTCCGCAATCGCGCAGCAGCGAGTCGAGCCAGCAAAAGTTGAGCAGCCGCAGCGCCGCCTCCAGCGGGCTGCACCAGTGGATGCCCTGGCCGGGCGCATTACGGGCGCACCAATCCTCGATCCAGCGCTGCGCCAGTCGCGCGTCCTCCAGCTCGCCGTTCAGCCAAGCGTTTTGCGCCAAGCTGACCGGCTCCGCCCAGCGGTTCGTCTCCCACACGCAGCGCGAGTCCGCGCCGCCCGGCAGTCGCCGGTGATTGATCTCATGGCTGTTCCCGGTCAACGGCGCGCGCGCGTCATGCAGCGCGTCCCAATCCCACGCCGGCGGCTCCGGCATGGCGATCTCCTTCCAGCCAAACAACCGCCAGCGCCCCGCCCGCAACGCCGCCGCCTCCCGCGCCACTTGATCGCGCACTGCTTGCGGAGCCGCCCCACGCTCCGGCAGAAGCATCGTCCCCGGATGCGCCGGCCCCAGTTGAAAATCTTCCGGCACCAGAGCCGGTCCGCGCCCGGCCAAGGCGCGAGTTTTTTCCGCCACCCGACTCGCAATCTCCGCTGGCCGCATCGCCCGCAGGCGATGCCAATACCAGCTCACTGTTTCGCGTTGTGTCATGATCCTAAATGCGGAGTTGAGAGCCAATAGAGCCTCTTGCAAAACCTCTGTGTTCCTCTGTGCGCTCTGTGGTGAATCCTTGTTTTCCACCGCAGGGAACACAGAGAGACACAGAGGCTGGGAAGGGTTTTGCCATTGGCTCAATAGTTGAGAGTTCCATATCAGAGCCTTGCCATGAAACCCGCGCACATCCAAAGGACGATCCGTTACCGCAAATCAAGCGATTGGTTGTCAGACTATCAACCATCAACTCTCAACTATCATCTCGAGTTTCATCAAGCGCCACCACCCGGTTCTCCCGCAACGCGCGCAGCACGGCAAAGGTCAGCCGCATCGACTGGCGCGACTCCGCGTAAGGCAGCGGGTGCGGCTCCTTCCCCTGCAAAAAGGCCAGCCACGCCGCCATCTCCTCGGCGTGGCCCTTCGACCCGAAACGCCGCGCGCGGGTTTTCCGGCGCTCGTGAAAACGCAACGTCTGAAAATTCACGCACTCCGCCACCAACCCGGAGGCGAACACCCGCCATGTCTCCTTCGGATACGACGGATCGCCCGCGCTCGAATAGGTCAACTGCGCGCTCGACCCGTCCGCAAACCCCACTTGCGCCTGCACCGAGTCCGCGCCCGCCCGTTGCGCGCTGACCCGGCGCGGCGCGGCGTCCAAAACATGACAAAAGAAATCCAGAAAATGGCAGGCCTCGCCTAACAAGCGTCCGCCGCTCTCCGTCTCGTTCGCATACCAATGATCCGGCGTCACCGCTCCGGCGAAGACTTCATAAACGAGGCTGCACGGCCCGGCGCGCCCGGCGAGTTTTTCCTTCAACAACCTCGTGGCCGGCGCGAACCGGCGGTTGAACCCGACCATCAAGCTGCCCGTGGTCGAGCGCATCGCTTCATCAATCTCCGCCAGCTCCTCCTCCGTGAGGCAAAGCGGTTTTTCAACAAACACCTGCTGTCCCGCGCGCAGTCCGCGCAGCACATAAGGCGCATGCAAATGATGCCGGGTGGCGATAAGCACCGCCGCCCCCGCCTCCCGAAACACCGCCTCCGCCTCCGCTCCCGCCTCGGCAAAACCAAACTTCTCCTGCACATACCGCGCGCTCAACCCCGTGCCATTGACCACCCTCCCGAACGGGATGCGCCCCTGAAGATGCGGCAGCAGCATCGTCCGGGCAAAGTTGCCCGCGCCCACGGCATGTAGCACAGGCATTCTGCCTGTGTCCAGTGATTCAGGCATTCTGCCTGAATCCGAAGCAGCAGGCAAAATGCCTGCATCACTGGTGTCAGGCAAAATGCCTGACCTACTCCCTTCAGGCAGAAAGCCTGAGCTACCACCATACTCCAGCACCACCCCAATATCCCCCGCATTCCCACCCCGCGCCAAATCATCATAAACCGCCACCGCCTCCGCAAAAGACACGCGGCGCGTCGTCAGCGGCGCGAGGTCGAGCGCGCCGGTTTGCATGAGATGCAGACAGGCCGCGAAGTTGCGGTTCTCCGTCCAGCGCACATGACCTAGAGGGTAGTCGTTACCGCCCCATTCATAACTGGCATCATAACGTCCCGGGCCGTAGCTGCGGGAGTAGCGCACCTGGATATCCTTGGCGCAGGCGTCGCGCCAGGATAGCTCCACGTCATGAATGCCCACGACAACAATCACTCCCCGGTCGCGCAGGCAGGCGATGGCCGTATCCGCCAAAGCGGAACCCTTGCCGCCCGCGCAGATCAGCACCGCGTCCACCCCTTGCCCAGCCGTCCAATCCTGAACATGATCCGCGACTGCGGACACGGACGGATTGACCACGCGCTCCGCGCCCAGCTGGGCGGCAACAGCGAGACGCCCGTCGTCAAGATCAGCGGCCAAGACACGCGCGCCGGAGATCTGCAACAATCGCGTCACCAGCAGCCCCACCAACCCTTGGCCGATGACCAGAACGCGATCGCCCAGACGCGGCCCGGCCTGGCGCACCGCCTGCAATGAAATAGACGCCAAGGTCGTGTAAGCCGCCTGCCAATCCGCGACACCCTCCGGCACCGGCGACGCCAGCAGATCAGGCACGGCGATGAACTCCGCGTGATGCGCGCACTCCGCGCCGCCGCAAGCCACGCGATCCCCGGCGGCGAACCGCGTGTTCAGCGCATCCACCTCAACCACCACGCCGGCGGCGGAGTAACCCAGCGGCGCAGGCGACTCCAGCCGGTTGCGCACCTTTTCATAAGCCGCCTTCCAGCCGAGCGTGCGCGCCGTGTCCAGCACCTTGCGCACTTGATCGGGCCGCGCCCGCGCCTTTTCCAGCAGCGACATCCGCGCCTGCTCCACCTTCATCCTCTCCGTGCCCGGCGAGATGACGGAGCAAACCGTGCGCACCAAAATGCCGCCGGGCGGGGGCCGCGGCACCGGCACCTCCAGCAGCTCAAGCCTGCCGTCTTGATATTGAGCGAGTTGTTTCATGAGGGTTCCCGTCATTTCCGCTCCTGCCCGAGCCACTGGCGGGTCAGCTCGAAAAGAAACCGTGTGTTATATTTCAAATAGCGCGCGCTGAGGCGGCGCGGCTCATCCAAGAGGCGGAACAACCAAGTCAGTCCCAGCGGATGCGCCCACGCGGGCGCGTCGCGTTTCATGCCCGAGTTCACATCGAAGGCGAAACCAACCGCCAGGAGCACGCCGCGCCGGATGCGGCTTTTGTTCCGGTGAATCCATCGCTGCTGGCGCGGCGTTCCCATGCCCACCCAGATGAAGTCCGGGGCGAGCGCATTAATTTCATCGACCACCGCGGTGTCATCGCTGCCGTCGGAGGCGAGATAACCGTGATGCGCTCCCGCCACGTCGAGTTCCGGTTGCGCACGCGCGAGCGAGGTTTGCAGAGTCCGGAGCAGTTCGTCCGTGCCGCCGAGAAAATAATGACGATGCGGGCGCGGGGAGTCGCGGATGAAATCCGCCATGAAGCGCGGCCCGTAAATCGCCGGCGAGGCCGTGCCGGCGAAATAGTTGGCCACATTGGTCAGCACCGTGCTGTCCGGGATGAAGGCATCCACCGAACCCGTGTCCTGAACGAAGGCGGGATCCGCCGCGCGCAAGGCGGAGATGTGGACATTGGTGAAGTCAATGGAAAGCGCGCCCTGGCTGGGCTGCGCCACCCAGCGCTGCAGGTCGTCGCGCAAGACGGCATAGTCCGTCATCAGGCAGGGCGTGCCGATGACGTTCGCAAGGCGGCCGCGCAGTTTAGGGGGAGAGGAAGTCAAGGCGGTCAAAGCGTCAAGAGGGTCATGGCGTCAAAGATCAGGAAGTGCATGCGCAACGAGTCAGGCAGGCTGATGTTACTTTGACATCTTGACTCCTTGACTTTTGACACCCCAACCCCTCACACATCCAGCGTGCTGATGAGCCAGCGGTGCTTGCCGGCGGCGGTTTTTTCCACCTCGTCCACCGCCACGAGGCGCAAATCGAAATCATCACCGAGCTTCGCCAGCAAACCGTGGCGGATGCGCTCCAGGTCGGCGGGCTGCCAGCGCGGACCGGGTTGATAGCGAAACTCCACCACGCCCGCCCGCTCCTGGGCAAACTGCACGGCCAGCAACCCGTCAAAAATGCGGTCGTGCATGTTGATGGCCGTCAGGGAAATGCGGCGACCGCTGGCGCTGACCAGAAATTCGTAGTCACGTCCAATCACCGCTTCTACCTCAACAAAAGGCAGCTCGGCGTCCGCCTGCTCCGGCAGCTTGACATAATCACCGGTGCGATAGCGGATCAACGGCATGACGTGATTGTGAAACGAAGTGCCGATGATCTCGCGATGCCCCCCGGCGTCCGGCGGGCCGAACTCGACATATCCATATCCCGGCCAGAAATAAAGATGGTTCGAGCACACACCCTGTCCGGCCAGCACCACGCGCTCGCTGTGGCCATACCAATGAAACACGGGCGCTTGAAAATGCCGTTCGAGGAAAGCCTGCGCCTCCGCCGTCAATTTCTCCGAACCGCAGAGGACGGAAGTGAGGGGAAAATCAAACGTGGCTCCCGCATCCTGCATCGCCCGCGCCAGCATCAGCGCCGCACTGGGATAAGCGTGAAGATGCCGCGGCTTGAAACGGTTGAGCGCATCGAGGTATTCCGGCAGTCGCTGCGGCGTGAGGTGATAAGAAGAAAGAATGAGCCAGCCCCGCGTGGTATCATGATAGGCGATGCCGCCCTCCGCGCTCCGGCTCGTCACCGCACCGCGAATGACCGCGACAGCATCACTCGGCTTGTACCCGCGCCGCCGCCACTGCGTCTCCAGATAAGCCTGCTCCTTCGCCCGGCTCACGCCCCCGTGCAGATAAAACCCCACCGGCACCCCGCTGGAGCCGCCCGTGGTGAGAAAGAGCCGCTTGCTTGCGGGAAAAACGGGATTCACCATCTCCTCGCGATGCAACAAAACGTCCTGCTTGGTCAGCAATGGATAAGAGGCAAGTTGATCCAGTGATTCGAACTCAGCCGGATTCATCCCATGCTCCGAAAACCGCGCCGCATAAAACGGCGACCGCACCGCGGCGAGCAGCGAAGCTTTGACAGCAGCGATTTGATAGCGGCTGCAGGTTCCTGCATCCCACGACTCAGACTCCACCGCCTCCCGGGAAAACCCCTCAAAAGCCCTGCCCCGCCGCCACGAAACCGGCAGCGCACGATACGCCCGCCCGACGAACGATTTCACCGCCTGCGGCGCCGCCTCGTAGAACCGCAACAGCGGATAGAGGGTGTCTTCCAGAAACATCGAGTCCCTTAACGGTTGTGCTATCGGGCGCTATCCCCTTTATCAAACCAGCTTCAAGCCATGTTCGACAAAGGGTTTGAAATCCTTCACATTTTCCGTTGCCAGCCAAGCATCCTGGTCGATGGCGCAGGCGGCAATGAGGCAATCGGGAAGAGAGCGTGAACGCCGCCCTGTGAGTCTGAAGAGTTGGGCCGCCCGATTGGCCTGTTCGATCGTCATCGGCAAAACATCATGGAGCATTTCCAGCGCGGTTTCCTGCTCCTGGCTGCTGAGCGGTCCGCATTGGAACTCAGCCCATGCCATCGCGCTGGCGTAAAGCGGGCGGTCGTCCTCAATCCATGAAAACACCCTGTTGCTGACGAATTCATGATCGCCCGCCGAAAACAATACCAGATAGTTGGTGTCGAGATGAATGGCGTCGGACATGGCTACCGGCGTGCGTCACGGATGGCCTTCAGCCAACCTGTTGTGTCAACCTTGCGCTTGCGCATGCTGTTTTGCAGCCGTCGCGCGGCTTCAAGCCGCCTCGCCACATCCGGATTCGCAGGCTCGTTCAGCCGCAGCACGCGCACCGCCTGCCGGATCACATTCGACTTGGAGGTGTTCAGGCGCTTCGCCATTTTTTCAATGGCGTCATGCGTCTCCAAATCGAGCGAGTAGGTGGATTTAATAGTAGCGGATGCCATAACGCTTGGAAAGTAAGGCCATACCCCGATCTGTCAATCCCTCTCCACCGCCCCCACCCACCCGAAGTGAGGCTTGAAGGCGAAGCCTTCCGCGGCGGTGTAATGGGCGAGCGGTTTGTGATGCGACGGCTCGTTGGAGCGCACCTCGATGGCGTCGTGGGCGAACTCGGCGACGCGCTTCGTTTTCGCGGCGAACACACCAGTCAGCAGCTTTATCTTGCACCAATCGAAGCCCATCAAGGCGCAGCAGACGCTGTCCACGGCGGCTGGATTGGCGCCGGCGGTGATGACGCCGCAGGGTTTGGGGTCGGGGGACATGGGGCCGTTGCCTTCGCCGGCAATGATGCCATCGACCACGGCAAGGTAACGCATCGGCTCGGCGCGTGGGCAGCTTCCAGCATCGAAGTGGAACAGGCATTTGTTGAGGTCGAGCACCATGCGCCAGCAGGTGTCGTTGCCGTGCCAGTTGCCGCTGCGCACGACCTTTTGAGTGTCGCCGAAGACGAGACGGCCCAGTTTTTTGACGGGGATGAAAAGCTTGCTGAGCAGGCTTTTGCCGAAAAGGAAGCGCTTGATGCGGCCCATCCAGGAGTGCTCAAGCTTGGCCTTCAACGTGGGCGCGGGGAATTGGTCGCCGCCTTGGTCGGGCGTGCCTTCGGTGTGATGCGGCAGCCAGTTCTTGTTGGCGTTGATGCCGACGAGGTTTTTCAACGCGCAGGTGAGGCCGACTTTTTTATGGCACTTCAGCTTCGGGATGTTGATGAGCACGTCGGCTTCCATCGGCGTGCGGCAGAGCAGGTACTCGTGCGTGGTGTCGCGATGCCGTTCGTTGGTTTCCGCCATGTTGTAACTGGCGCCGTAAAGCTGGCCGAGGCCGTGAAAGCCGACGAACTCGCTGTCCGCATCGAGCCGGACGTGGGTGGAGCCGAGCGGATCGCCGGGCAGTTCCGTCTTGGAGACAGTGACGCCATCCACGGCGTGCCATTCCTCGGGCCGGAGGTCGAGCAGTTCGATGCGCAAGGAAGGCCACAACTCGCGGCAGCGGCCCAGCATTTGGTCCAGCCCGCAGTAGCGCCGCAGCGCGGCAAAGGAGGAGTCGGTCTGCGGCGCGTCGCAGACGGTGATGCTGCCGGCGCCTTGCAGCTTGGGAGCCACCCAGTGAATGACGGCCTCGATAACATCGGGATGGGTGACGACGTGCTCCCACTGATCCGGGCCTGGATGGCGTTCGTCGTGCTCTTTGACCCAGTTGGGCTTGAGCACCACGTTGTCGCCGCAGCGGATGAAATCGGCGGGCAGGCCGAGCGCGTCGATGGCATCGGCCACTTGGCGCAATGTCGCGTCACGATGGCGATAGTCTTTGGCGCCGAACCAGACGGCGACGGTGCTGGCATCAAGACTCATCATGCGGACACGGCGAGGGGTTGCTTGCGGGCGGTCTTGAGCAAACCGGCGCGCCAAGCCATGAGCGCGCGCTCCAGCGGCGGGCCGGTGACGGCGAGCAAGGGCAGAACCATCACGAAATAAACAGCGATCCGCGCCATCGGCCAAGCCATCCAGGAAGAAGGCAGCAGCGGGCAAAGAAAATGATCCGCCAAATGCAGCAACTGCACATGCAGCACATAACACGGATAACTGAACTGCCCCAGCCAGCGGCAAACGGCGCGACCTTTTTCCGAAAGGGCGTCGAACCGCGAGTAGCGCGCCCCGGCGATGATGATGAAGATGCCCGGCAGAGCGAGCCAGGACGAGGCATGAACCGACCAGGGCGGGTATTGCAGATAACGCAGCGTGAAAAGAAAAGCCATGGCCGCAACGAAGACCATCATGCCGCTGATCCAAAGACGCTTGGTGATGGTCTTGGACACCTCATCCCATTCCGAGGCCAACCAAGCGCCGCACAGCCACAGGATAAACAGCACGGAGAGCGTCCAGAAGCCGTCCACGAAAGCCCGTTCCTCCAGCTTGTGATAACGGCTCCACAACACCAAAATGACCGCTGCCAGCAGCAGGCTGCCCATCATGCCGAGGTAGAAAGCCCGGCGCTCCTTGAACCGCGTCACCAGCAGCAGCGCGGGCCACACGGCATAAAAGATCATTTCACAACTCAGGCTCCAAGACGCCTCGTAGGAGGGGAAGGTGCTGGCGAAGATTTGCAGGCTGAGCAGGGTCGTCCAGAACGGTCGTATGGGAGCCTCGCCGTCGGATCCGCCGATGTCGGGAACAGCCAGCCAAGTCAGAATGGCGAGCGCGAACCCCGCCAGATAGAGAGGATAGATGCGGGTGACGCGAGCCAAGGCGTAGGGCCACAAGCGGAAACGCCCATCGCGCACGCCGCGCGCGATGGAGAGATGGATGCAAAAGCCGGAGATAACAAAGAAGCACCAGACCCAGTGCTCGCCGGTGCCGAACATGGCGCGCACGGCCCGCCAAAACGGCGGGTTCTCGCCAAAATCCCAGCCGTAAACCTGGGAGATGGCCAGATCGAACGCATGGGTGCAGAACACCATCAAGGCGGCGATGCCTCGCAAGGCGTCGATCAGCAACTCGGTGGCCGGATCGATGCGGTTCGAATGGGAAGTGGGCGGGTTCATGGAATCTCCTCCGTGGCATCCGAATAACCGTATCCCGGCTGGGTGTGTCGCGGGCAGCCTGCCTGCCTTTGGCACGGTCCCGGCCCGTATCTGGTCTTGTCAAGTCTGGCGTATGGGTTCTGGCACTTGGGCAAGTGCCGTTCCTTGGCGGCGGACCGTTTCATCACCGGGCGGAATCACGAACCAAACGGCGCGATCACAGGGATGGCTTCGGAGCCATGCTTGCGGAAAATGAGAAAATCGGAGTCGGTGGTGCAAACCGGGGAACCATCGTGCAATTCCGCCAAACGGGTGACGCAAGCGTCGGCGAAGTCCATGGGAGTGTCAGCGTAGCGGTTCAACAAATCGCGGATCAACGGCAAATCAGCGTCGAGGGAAACAACACGAAAGCCGCCATCCAATATGAACTCGATGACCCTGCCGCGAGGAATGCCTTCCCTGGCCGCGAGATGGCAAACTTCTGCCAGTACGGATTCGCATACAATTCCACCCGGCCGGATGCCTGTAAAAACGCGACGCACCCACGCATGGTGTTTGTCGCGAGGGCAAAGCCAGGCGACCAACGGCCCGGTGTCAAAGATGACCGGCTTCATCGGCCGAAATCGTCAAGATGCGCCTTGTTGGTGGAGAGATCCGTATATTCACCGCGGCCAATGCCTGCAAAATCGCGCAAGCGATCCGCCAGCGAACCAGCCGAAGGTTCGGCATCGGGGACCGGCGTCAGAATCGTGAGCAGAGCGCGTGCCTTCTCTGGCAGACGCTCCGTGCCACGCGGACGGACCTGTCCGTTCTCCAGTTCGACTTCCAGTGTTTGGTAACTCATGAGATTATTTTACCGGCTTGATGAGAGGCAGCAAGCCCTTTCCAGCGGTGGAAGGAGAACACGCATCCCGAATCCTTCTTGAAACTTGAAACTCCCACCCCGCCTTTTCTCAGTGCTTATGCGAGTGGCCGTGCGCGTTCTCATGCACGTAGCGCGCGGCGGTTTCGGCGGCCACGTACACCTCGCGCAGCGGCACATTGGCGACGCGGGCGAGGCGGCGGCAGTCCTCGAACTCCGGCGCGTACTTGTGTGCGCCGCCGGGCAGGTGGGCGATTTTGACGAAGGTCTTGCCAAACGGCGTATCCACCTCGACACGATCCCGATTCAAGAGGCTGCGCTGCAGCTCCTGCTCGCGCACGCCCAGAGAGCTGGTCTCGGTGAGGATGAGGCTGCGCATGACGGCCTTGTGCTCCGGCTTGGCAATGACGCTGAGCACGACACCGGGCCGGTTTTTTTTCATCTGCACCGGCGTCATCGTGACATCAAGCGCGCCGGCGTCCAGCATGCGCTCCATGAGGTGCTCGTAGTGCTCGGGATTTTGGTCGTCGATGTTGGTTTCCAAAACCGCCACCGTGTCGATGTCGAACGCATTCGTATCGCCCTCGCCGATGAAGACGCGGAGCAAATTCGGAATGACAAGGTTCCAAGTGCCCGCGCCGTAGCCCACGGACTCCAGCCGCATGGCGGGCAGCACGCCGAAGCGGGCGGAGAGATGCTTCAAAATCGCCGCGCCAGTGGGCGTGACCAGCTCCGCCTGCACCGGCGATCCCACGACCGGCAACCCCTTCAAAATCCCGACCGCCGCCGGCGCGGGCAACGGAATCTGGCCGTGCGCGCCGCTGATGAAACCGCGCCCCAGCGGAAACGGACTGCACTCCACGCGCTCGATGCCGAGATGCTCGACCGCCGCCAAGCTGCCGCAGATGTCAATGATGGCGTCCTCGCCGCCGACCTCATGCAGATGCACCTCCTCAACCGGCATCCCATGAATCCGCGCCTCCTCGGCAGCAATGAGGCGCACGACTTCGAGCGAGCGCGTTTTCACCGATTCGGACAACCCGCTTTCGCGAATGACACGCTCAATCTCAGGCAACGGCCGCGAGTGCGGCTGCGGCCCGACGACGACATCCACCTTGACGGCGGTGAACCCGTTCTTATCGACGCGCCGCGTTTGCAGCTCCCAGCCGGAAACCGGCAGCTTGCCCAGCTCAGCCCGCAACCAATCCGCATCCAGCCCGGCATCAATGAGCGCGCCAAGAATCATGTCGCCACTGGCGCCGGCAATGAGGTCGAAGTAAGCGGTTTTCATGAGAATGGATCAGGCAGAAAGGCATCCGTAAGGCGGACGTATCGTCCGTCCTGTCAAACGGACTTTGAGTCCGCTTTCGTGCAGCGGGCTGCAAGCCCGCAAGACAGGGCGGAGTCAAACTCCGCCTTACTGCTTCGCATCGCCGCAATCATCCGGGAAAGCCAATGATTATTGAGGTTTGGGGAGTGTGGAGACCTCAGCGTTCAGCTATCTTGAATCAGCGGGCGGAAATCCGGCGTCGTCATCGGTTCAAACCCATCATTCGCCCTCCCGCTCATCTCCACCAGCACACGCCGGTTCAGCGGAGCCGGACCTTCGTTCACTTTCACGACGTGAGCGGCCAGCACAGGGGACTTTGAGATGCTCTCCATGATATCCCGCACCAAATAACGCGGAGCCCAGCCGATCATCTGATAGTCATCGGTATGCAGAGCCAAGGCCAGACGAGTCACTGGGTTGTCCATCTCCACCATGACCCGCAGCATCTCGTCCTCCTTGAGCCGGCTGCCGCGTTCTTTCGCCGGCGCGCTCACATGCCGCATGCCATGAAGAAAGAATCGCACCTTGAAATTCCCCTCCGCATCCTTTTCCATCTTGGGAAAGACTTCCAGATTATCCGTGGTGCGCTCGCCACCTGTCACCGCGAGCATCGCGATGGGGTCGCTGTGCGCCGGGTCCAGCCCCAGCCAGCCGAGGTATTCGGCAAAGTCGCGGCGAGACGGGGAGATCACCCGGTTTTTGAAAAGGGGAAACAGCTCCGGGGACTCATATTTCTTCTGAAACTCCGGGAAAGCCATCAGCGGAGCCATGCCGGTGAGACGGTTGGCCTCCAGCGCGCCCTGCGTGTAACGAAAGCGATAGTACGGCTGCTCCGGCGCGGCATCCAACCGCCCGATGGGAAACCACGCGCGAGTGGTATCCGGAGCCTGCCAGGCGAGAAAGAGCGTTTTCATGATGGAGTAGGAGCGTTGAGCAATTCATTCCGGCTGGCACAGAGGAAGGCAAGCGCAAACTCGCCTGCCGCGGGACTCATCCAGTCACGCGGCACCTGTTCCACAATTTGGCGCATTCGCAACTCATCCAGCGCTTCCAATCGCTGCCACCAGCGTTCAAATAGTGCCGGATACAGCCTCCGTGCCAGCAATGCGGTTTCCAATGGGCTGAGGCCATGCTTGTCGCTTGACTTGTCAAAAATGCCGCCGCGTCCTTTTTTGATGTAGTTCAACACCGTGCGCTCCTTCAACCGTCGCTCCCGTTCTTCATCCAACAACTCCCGGCCCAGGCAGGAAGCATGGTCAAAAGAGGGCGCCACGGTTTGGGCGATGAGCCATTCACCCGGCTTGTCCGCGGACGTAATGGTCACGATCAGCCCCCAATTCTCATGGTGTCTATCCGTGTTTCCGATCAAGGCGTCCAGCGTCAGATACCCGCACAATTGTTCCGCTGCCACCATCCGATCCTGCCCCGGCTCAAAGACCGATTCCACAGCCCGGATGATGTTCTCCAGCGTGTGATCGCTCTGCCGGAAACGCTTGGTCATATCGTAGCCCGTCACCGCGCCCGCCAACAATTCATTTCCATGCACCAATACCTCCCACCGCCGGTCACGAATGAAAGACAACGAGACGCTGCCGCGCTTCCCCATGCATTCCGCCAGTTCCACTTTGGCGGCAGGCGCCTCCAACAGCATCGCCAACTCGGCAGCCACCTTCTCAGCCCAGTGTTCCCCCGTATTCGGCCGCACTTCTTTGAAAAGCCAGCGCCGCCCCTCGTGGCGGAACCAGAACTTCGGCTTGCTGCCAAGCTGCTCTTCATCCTCCACCGTGTCCGGATCCACGGTGAGAATCGGGTAAGAACTCGGTGCTGAAGGGATCATGAGGCTTCAGACTGACTGGAACATTTGTAACGCCTTCTCCTCCCCCTCCTCAATCGCCACTTCCACGGCGCGTTTGGCTTTGGTGAGGAGGGCTTGGAGGATTTGGGTGATGCCGCGTTCGGAGATGACGGGATAGAGGCCGGCATTGATGAGCGCGCCAAGAATCATGTCGCCACTGGCGCCGGCAATGAGGTCGAAGTAAGCGGTTTTCATGAGAATGGGTCAGGCAGAACGGCATCCCGTAAGGCGGACGTATCGCCCGCCCTGTCAAACGGACTTTGAGTCCGCTTTCGTGAAGCGGGCCGCAAGCCCGCAAGACAAGGCAGCGTCAAACTCCGCCTTACGGGTTCGCATCGCCGCAATCATCCGGGAAAGCCAATGATTCAAAGAAATCTCGCGCAAGCGACGCATGTCAGCTCCAAAAAAGCCTCCGTAACAATCCCTTGGAAACCGGATGAATAGCGCAACACTGTCCCATGATCTACCTCGACCACAACGCCACCACACCCGTCCTGCCGGAAGTCCGGGAGGCCATGCTGCCGTATCTTGGCGAGGAATGGGGAAATCCGTCCAGCACCTACCGCTTTGGGTCAAAGTTAAAATCGAGGATCGAGGCGACACGCGAGCAGGTGGCGGCATTGATCGGGGCGAAGACATCACGGGAGATTCTGTTTACCAGCGGCGGCACGGAGAGCAACAACACGGCGATTCACGCCGCCCTGCTGTCACGGCCCGGAAAACGGCACATCGTCACTTCTCAGGTCGAACATTCCTCGGTACTCACGTATTGCCGTTTCTTGGAAAAACACCACGGCTGCCGTGTCACTTACCTGCCCGTGGATCGGGAGGGGCTGCTGTCGCTGACCGGCTTGGAGAACGCCCTCTCCGATGACACCGCGCTGGTGTCCCTGATGTGGGCGAACAACGAAACCGGTGTCCTCTTTCCCGTCGAGGAGATCGCCCGGCTTTGCCAGAGCCGGGGCGTGCTGCTCCACTGCGATGCCGTGCAAGCCGCGGGCAAGGTGCCGGTAAACGTGCAAACCATTCCTTTCGATTATCTCTCGATCACCGGGCACAAGATCGGCGCACCGAAAGGCGTCGGCGCGCTCTATGTGAACCGGAAAGCGCCCTTCGTGCCTTTCATCCACGGCGGGCACCAAGAACGCGAACGCCGGGGAGGCACCGAGAATGTCCCGCATCTCATTGGCCTCGGCACGGCAGCCGCCCTGGCGCTCAAGAAACTCCCAACCTACGACTGCACCGTCCGCCCGCTGCGCGATGCCTTGGAGGAAGGCATCCTCTCCAGCATCCCGAACACGGAACGCAACGGCCACCCCACCCAGCGCCTCGCCAATACCACCAACATCGCCTTTCATGGTATTGAATCCGAGGCGCTGTTGCTCCTGCTCGATCAAGTTGGCCTCTGCGCCAGCAGTGGCTCCGCCTGCCTCGCCGACTCACCCGATCCCTCTCACGTCATCGCCGCCATGAAACCCGACGACGCGACGCGGCAATCGGTGCGGTTCTCCATCTGCCCGGAACTCACCGTCGCCGAAATCGCCCGCGTGATCGATTCCCTCGCCACCATTGCTCCCTCGCTTCGCTCTCTCGCCCTGTGAAAACCGTCTTCAAAGTCATGATGCACCGCAGGCGTCACGTCATGGCGCCTTTCCAACAAAACTAGGCACCTGCATTCCTCATTCGGAAGTTTCCGGTTGCCAGCAGCGGATACGCTCGGCTTCCCTGCCGGGGAGTTTTACAAACGCAAGACCGGGGGTGAGTTGGGTGTCCGAGAACTCTTGCACCTGCACGATGCGCTTGAAGACCTTTCGCATGGCACCCAGGCCGCGCTGGTTTTGCGAACAGGCGAAGGCGATCACGGTTTCGATCTGCGTCAGGAAGTCATCGGCGGCTCCGTCGAAGTCGCTGGGGTCTTGGGAGAGTAGCATGACCGATGCCCCTTTCGAGCGACCAACCCGGATGAGATCCACAAGCGACTCGAATTTTTTCTCCTGCAGAACCTTCCGGGCTTCATCCAGAATGAGCAAATGCCGCAGCACACGGAAACCTCCGGGAGCGGGTGATTCCTCCTGATCCAGAATGAAAGCGCTCGTGGCGTCGAGGATCATCAGAATGGAGAGTCGTTTTAATTCCTCGGGCACACCCTTGAGGCTGATGACCCAGGAGCGGCTGAAAAACTGCGACGCCGGCATCTTCGGATCGAAGCAGGCCAGTCCGGTGAGTTCATTGAGGCGGCTTACAATGCTATCTGCTCCCTTGCCGTTAGCCATCAAAAGCCGTTCGTAGGTGTCACGGATGGTCTCCAGGCTGTGATCGCCGTCGTTGCTGATGACATCTTGAATGGCAGTGCGTAGCAGATCCTTTTGAAGGTCGCCGGGAGACTTGCAGCATAGCGCAATGGTGTCGCGCAAACGCATCGCCGCACGCTGAATTTTTTGTGTGGAAGCATCCGCGGGAGGTAGAAAGTCCAGCAAACAAGGGCTGGAACCCATTTCGACCGCCTTGATCTCTTTGACTTCTGCCAGCAATCCCGTCACCTCGCCGTCCTTTACGAATTCGCCTTTCGGATCAATGAACAGTAGTGGGATTCCGGCCTGTCGCACGAGATCCAATGCGATCTGCACACCAGTTGTCGTCTTGCCTTTCCCGATAGCCCCCATCAAGGCAATGTGCGGCGGCGTACCCGGCCCGTTGAGCACAAAATCCACAGGTTTTCCTCCGGGATGCGTTTGGCTTACTGTGCCCACTTTGAGACGAATTTCACCGACAGAACCACCGCCAGCGCCAAACGGCACATCCACCGGAGTATCACCCTCCGGCAGTAGATCGGCCAATCGCTGCACAAGTTTGATTTCGTTGCCATCGCATGCTTCAAGCTGCTCCTTTACCAATTCGTAGCCACGCGCCCAGTGAGCCTCAACGAGACTGCGGAAGTCCTCGACAGTGGCCCCAGGGCGAAGATTTCCGTCGAGAATCAAAGCGCAAAGCCACAGGTCGAGTTGGTCTCCGAATAAATATTCGCCGGGTATAGGCTTGGAGTAAAATTTGGTAGTGCTTGGCAGTGGATCAGGCGGCTGAGGCTCACTCAATGAACGCCCAATAAGCAAACGAGCGGCTTCGTAGCGATGAGAAAGCCCGAAGGCAGCGCGGAGCTTTTCCTCGAACTCCCGCGATTCTTCAGTAGGCCGGAATTGACCTTTCCAAACTTGTTCTTTGAATTCGAGAGTCATGGCCTCAGGAGACGAAATAGCGGTTGGGGTGAACAACGGAAAGCCCTTCCGCCGCGTTGTATTCCACAAGGAACTTTTGACTGACCTGTCCACGAATATGTTCCACCAAGTCCGGCTCTACTTCCTTGTCGTGAGTCAGGATGATGACTTGATCGAGATCGAAGCCGGCCAGTGCCTTGAGAGTGCGCGGACGATACTCGGAATCGGCGTTGCCAAGCGGCGTGTCAATTACAAGCGGCACGCGACGCCGGGTGATCTCCGCGAGCGCAAGCGTGTAAGCGATGCCAAACGCGCGCTTCTCGAAACCACTGTTGGATTGAAGTTGCCTGTCATGACGCGCATCGGGGAAATGCAGTTCCGGCGGACTGTTGACTGGCAGTGATATGCGCGCATCGCGAAAACGTCTGTCGGCAATTTCCCCGAAGTGGCGAGTCACGTAATCCTCAAGTCTGGTAGTCGTGACAGGTTCCAGTTTTTCAAGGATTGTCTCCAGCGCTCGCATGGTTCGTTCCGCCACTGCAATTCGCTGCTGCTCCGGCCCCAACTTGGCGAGTTCCTCCTGAATGCGACCTATTTCCTCATTAAGAGTTTTGAGGTCCGCTTTCAATTTCTTGATTTCGTTTTCAATCGCACCTGCTTTTTTGATGTCTTGCTGAATCTCCGATGTCAGAGTTGCGATATGATTTACAAGATTTTCTGAAATGCCGGGAGTGTTTTGAAGCTTATCCACCCGCGTTTTCGAGTCTTCAAGCACCTCACGGGCGTCACGCAAGCGCTTTGCAGCCGCTTTCACCTTATCCGCACCTTGGGATTGAGCCTGCGAAAGCTGGTGCAACACCCGTGCCCTGCCTTCTCCCCGGACATGTCCCAACTGATACTCTTCCACCCAACCGGGACGTGGAGGATTGTAAATCTTCTCCAGAGCATCAATGAATCGCTGCCGCACTTGGTCACGCAGTTCCCTTGTGAGAAAGCCCAACAGCGGGTCGGGATCAGGCAAGGCTATAGCCATGACCTGCTCTTTATTCTCGAGCGTGCCACGCTTCAACCCTTCCCAATCCTCACGAACAGCTTCTCCTTTCAAGCGGTTTTGTATGGGCAAGGTCAAACGCGAAACTGCCAGCGCAATACCAAGTGACCGCCAGCAATCCCCTAACGCCTTCTCTGCTGCCGTTTGCTCACTTTCAGCTTTAGCGTGCGCCGCCAGGATGGCATCCCTGTTGCCGCCGATGCCGCCTCCAAGGCGCGCCAGTTCTTCTTGGAGTCCGCTTCGTTGATGCTCTTTTTGCTCTTGATCAGCCTCAAGCTTTTTCAATTCCGCCTGCTTGGTCCCGATGATGTTATTTAGCTCATCGCGCTCTTTTTGCTTGGCTTCACATTCCGTTTGGCGTTCAGAGACCTTCTTTTTCCCGCCTGCCGCATTGTGGATGCGGGTCAAGTAGGATTTCATGGTGTCAGCCGCTTCCTCGACGATCTTGGTTCCGAACATGACTTCCACAGCACGTTTGATTCCGGCTCCACCCATGTTTTCGATCAACTTTTGAGCTTGTTCGCCATCGAAGAAAAAGGCCGGTGCCACATGTGCCTGAAATAGATTGCGCTCCACACGTTCATGAGCGACGATCAGCGGATCCTTGTCCAAATGTGTATGGCGCTGGAGTCTCCCTCCAACATAAATCTCCACCTCTTCAAAAGCTGTTCCAGGTTTCGGTTCATTTCGTCCCGTGAAATGCCAGCGGCGCACGATGCGCACCTCTTCTTCGTCATTGTCACGAATGGTCGGCCTGAGCGTGATGTCGATTTCCGTGGGCCAGTCGCCATCCGCATTGCTGCGGCGATATTCCGCGATGGCCTTTCTATAATGTGGAATGTCCATGCCATCGTTACCTGCAAAACCTTCACAATGACGCAGGCCGAATCTACCAAACAAACCAAGGTATAGGGAGACGAGGAAGCTCGTCTTGCCGTGTCCGTTCATGGCCCCAATTAGGACCACGGACTTGCGTTCCGTGGGTTCATTGAAATCAAAAGTGGCGTCCGCGTAACTGCGCCAGTTTTTAAGTTGAAGTCGTGCGAGATACATTATTCGGAAGCGCGTTGATTGATGTAACGACTAAGGGCGTCGGAAATTTCGGCATCCATGCCGTTGCGGCGACCTTCTCCTGATCGTTCCTGCACAAGTTCGCACAAGTCTTTCAGAAGCTCCATATCGATACGGTGCTGTGCGCAGATTTCCTTAACAATCTTTTTTGTTTCTGAATCTTCAAAGCAAGGTGGCGCTTTCATAAAATTTGGAGCATTTCTGTTAAATCCTCTTCATTTGAAGGCAATTGCGCAAGCCTTCTCATTTCCGCAGTCGCCTCGTCCTGCATCCACTGCTCGCGGATGAGTCGGACTTCCAAACCGGAGATGAGTTCTACGCCGACGGATTCCTGGATGGTGAGGAGTTCATCCAGCAGCAAGCGGCGAGTTTCCATGGTAAGCGGGCCGAGGCCGGGGAGACCATTGCGGCGCGTTTTACTGCGGCAGTCCGGGTTTTCGGAGACGGTTTTGAGACGTCGGCGGAAGTCGGCGAGAGGTTCAAGGTGCTGGTGTTCTCCGGCGATGAGAGCATCGAGGGAGCGGTCCTTGTCCACGACGGTGCAGGTCCAACAGCCAAAGCGCGCGGAATTGGTGCCACAGCCGGGGGCATCGGCCTTGCTGAGGACGAAGGGGCATTCGTTGCCAGCGGCTTCCTTGTAAAGGGCCACGAGGTCTCGATAGCTGCCGCCCCAGGGAGGACGTGCCACGATGAGACAGGCCCAGACTTCCTCCGTGGTGAGGTCGCGAATGGGGGCGTAGATGTAGCAGCCGGGGTGGTCGTTGTGCTCCGAAAGGCGGGATTCGAGATTGTCGTGATATTTGGCAACACTCCGCGCGCGGTGGGACGATTCATCGCGGCGGACTCCGAGGAGGAGAACGGCGTGACCGCGGTGGCTGACTTGTTCGCGGATGAAGCGGGAGGTGGGTCGGATTTTCATGCGGTCCGTGCACCAGCGGAAGCTGCGATTGGGGGCCGGATAGCCGCGACCGAGGAGGTTCACCCAGAAACTTTCCTCCGGCAGCGGAGCGGTGCGAATGACCTGCACGGGGACGTTCAGCGCACTGACGCCTTCTTCGATTTGCTCCAGCATCCGGCAAACGAAAGCGTGATAAACGGGGGATTCGACGAGGGTGTCATTGCAGACAAGGAAGACGGGGCGGCGGCGTTCGTCGGGCGGGATGTTTTTAAGGCACTCGATCGCGAGGTGGAGAATGAGCGTGGAGTCCTTGCCGCCAGAAAAACCAATCATCCACGGCCAGTTGTGAGGCTGGAGGTATTCGTCGCGGAGTTCGCGGCGGAGAAATTGGAGCTTTTCGGTGAGGTCGGGCATGCGCAACTGAGATTAGAAGGCAGGGTGCCAGTCGGATGTCAAGACCGAAGATCGGAGTCTCTTTGATGCTTCCGGTAACGGCCCCCTTGTAACGAAGGTCTCCGAGAACTCCGGCCGAGACGCTGCCGCGCCAGGAGGTGTTTCAATTCACTCTCGACAAAAATCCTCCGTTGGGCCATTTTTTCCCATGACCATCGCCCTGCCTCCCGCTCTCCACCAGTTTGTGGAACGTCTCGTCCACACCGGACGCTATGCCGACGAAAGTGAAGTTGTGCGGGAAGCGCTCCGCGTTCTCGAGCGCCAGGAGTTTGACGAGTCTCCCGCTCTGGAGGCCGCGCTGCTGGAAGGCGTTCACTCGCCCCACCAGCCCTACGACGCCTCCGTGTTGGACCGCATCCGCCAAAACGCCCGGAGCCAGGCATGAGCCTGGACATCTCCATTGCCCTGCGGGCTGAGCAGGACATGACCCTGCAATACCGCTGGTATTTCGAACAAGCGGGTCTTGATGTGGCCGAACGCTACCTGCTCGCCGTGCATGAAACCATCCAGAGAATCGCCGAGCGCCCTGATTTGGGCATCCGCCGCCGTTTTCAGTCCCCTGAACTCGCCGGCATACGCAGCATCCAGGCAAAACAGCCTTTCAGCAAACACTTGCTGTTTTATCAAGCGGGTTCCCATCTCAGCATCGAGCGTGTCATGCACGGTGCGCGCGACCTTCCCCGCCGCCTTTTGGAAGATCCTGAATGAAGCGTGAAGCCGATCTCCACCAAGCCCGGCCTGGGCTTCGTTGGCCAGGATGCAAATGATGTTGGGCGTCCAAGAAACTGGCAAGGTCATGCCCTGTGGCAAGTCCCGCCCCTGGTCACTTTGGGCTTGTCAGGAGGTGTTCCAGGGGTTTCAATGTCCCCATGCAAACCTCCACTGCCTGCACCGTTTACGGCCAGCGCCCTGCTTCCGTCAGGGCGCGCGAGCGGGCGCAAGCCCGCAAGTGGACGGAAGAAATGTTGAAAGACCCCGAGAAGTGCCGCCAGTTCCTCATCAAGTACGGATTCATCACCAAATCCGGCAAGCTCGCCAAGCGCTACGGAGGCTGATCCATGCTCGCCAGCGCCTGGGTTCTCGGTTTTCATGGTTGTGACCGCGCTGTGGGCGAGCGGGTTCTGGCCGGGCAAGAGCCTGTTTCCGTCAGCGAGAACTCTCACGACTGGCTTGGAGCGGGAGCTTATTTTTGGGAAAGTGATCCGGTGCGCGCCCTGCGCTGGGCGGAAAACGTGCGAGCCCATCCGCAACACTTCGGCCAGAGAATTCGCGATCCTTTTGTCATCGGCGCGATCATTGATCTGGGCGACTGCCTTGATCTGGGAAACGCCGCCTGCCTGGATGAATTGAAGGACAGCGAGAAGCAAATGCGCAGGCTGTTGGCCGTCACGGGCGTGTCTGCTCCGGTGAACGAGCCTGGATTCACCGGCGATCTGGATCTCGTCAAACGGTGCCTTGACTGCGCGGTCATCAATTTTGTCCATAGCAGCCGGGAAGCACGGGGTCTGCCTGCTTTCGACACCATTCGCGGAGCTTTTCCGGAAGGCCGTCCGCTTTACCAAGGCGCCCGCATCATGGAACGCACCCACGTTCAGATTTGTGTGCGCGACCCGCGCCGCAGCATTCAGGGTTACTTCCGTCCTTTGCATAACGATTGAACCGCATTGCCGAGGGCCCGTGTCACTCCCGCCCCAGGATGCGCAGGGCGGCGACGGCGGCGCCGTAGCCGTTGTCGATGTTGACGACGGTGACGCCGGCGGCGCAGGTGTTGAGCATGGCGAGGAGGGCGGAGAGTCCTTTGAAGTTCGCGCCGTAGCCGACGCTGGCGGGCACGGCGATGACCGGGCAGGCGACCAGGCCGCCGATCACGCCGGGCAGCGCGCCTTCCATGCCGGCGACGACGATCAGGACGGCGCAGGCGCGCAGGGTGTCGAGTCTGGCGAGGAGGCGGTGCAGGCCGGCGACGCCGACGTCGTGGATGCGGGTGACGGTGTGGCCGCTGAACTCCAGGGTTTGCGCGGCCTCTTCGGCGATGGGCAGGTCGGAGGTGCCGGCGCAGACGACGCCGACGTTGATGGAAGCGGCGCTGGATGGCGCGGGCATAACGCCGAGTGTGAAGAGGCGGGAGACGGGATCATAACGGCCTTCCGGGAAGGCGGCCAGCAAGCCGGACGCGAGGCCGGCGGGGACGCGGGTGGCGAGGGCGCAGCCGTGGGCTTGCTTCAAGGCGGCGAGGGCGGCGAGGGTTTGCGCGGCGGTTTTGCCTTCGGCGAACACGGCTTCGGGGAAACCCTGGCGCAACAGGCGGTGGGTGTCGGCTAGAACATCGGCGACTTCGGTGAAGGGCAGGGTGCGGAGTTGTTCGAGCGCGGCGGCGATGCTGGTCGCTCCGCTTTGCACCTGCTGGAGAAGATGCTGGACGGCGGCGGGCGTCATGCGGGTTTGAGCGGGGCGTTCATGCTGCCGTGACGCAGGCCTTCAAGGTCGAGAGTGACGTAGTGCCAGCCGAGCGCCTTCAATCCGCCGGTGAGATCGGCGGCCTGGGCGATGGCGCGTTCCATTTCGGCAGGCGGGACTTCGATGCGGACGATGTCGCCGTGATGGCGGACGCGCAGTTCGGTGAAGCCGCGCGCTTGGAGAAAGGCTTCGGCGTTTTCGATGCGTTGCAGCAAGGCGTCGCTGACGGCCAAGCCGTAGGCGACGCGCGAGGCGAGGCAGGCGGCGGCGGGTTTGTCCCAGACGCGGAGGCCGAGATCGCGGGCGAGCGCACGCACATTGGCTTTGGTGAACCCGAAGTCGTGCAGCGGGCTGCGCACGCCGTGCCGTTTGGCGGCGGCGCGGCCGGGGCGGATGTCGAGCGTGTCGTCGGCGTTCATGCCGTCGAGCAGCACGGCCTGGGGATGCAGCTTGCGCGTTTCTTCGGCCAAGACGGCATAGACGTGATCCTTGCAATGGAAGCAGCGGTTGGGCGCGTTGGCTTGGTAATCGGGGTTTTCCGTTTCGCGGGTTGTTAGGATTCGCAACGGAGCGCCGATTTCGGCGACGAGGTGGACGGCGGCGTCTTGCTCGGACTTCGGCAGGCTGGGTGACGCGGCGAGCAGGGCGGCGCAACGGTCGCCGAGTTCATCCCAAGCGAGCTTCAACAGCAAGGCGCTGTCCACGCCGCCGGAGAAAGCGACGGCGGCGCTTGGCAAGTCCCGCAACCAAGCGCGGAGGGCGGCGAGTGGCTTGGTTAGGTTGAAAGTTTCAAGGTTCAAGTTTCGAGAAGAAAGTGGGGCAATCATCTTGATTGCCCGTCGTGTGATCGTGCAACCAGGATGGTTGCACCACTTTATGCAGGCAGGATGCCTGCATGACACCTTTCAGGCTGGAAGCCTGAGCTACTTGCCGCCCGGCATGAAGTCCTTCTGAATGCGCGGCACGAGATCGCGGATGAGGTCGAGCATCATTTGCAGCGTTTGTTCGGAGTCGCGCGGGCGCTGGCCGATCTCCTCCGGTGTGAAGTTGTCCGTGACCAGGGCCAGCACGCTGGCGTAAGCCCAGCGGTGGTTGATGTTGCGGGTGACGCTGTCCCAAGCGGTCAGCCAAACGCGCTCGAAATGGCTCGGCGTGGTGACGTCCGTGCCGACGAACCAGTAGAGGTAATGGGCGCGAATCAGGCGCGGTTTGCCGTCCGCGAAATGAACGGTCTTTTCGATGAACAAATCCCTGACCCGCAGTTCGCGTCCAGGTGCGATCTCCACCGGTAGCGTGCGGCTGTCGAGCAAGGTCCAGCCCTGGCCGGTGAGGCAGACTTCCGGGCGGTGGATGCTGCGCCGCTCGGCTCCGGCCAGCACGATCGTCACCTCCGCTTGATCGTGTGTGCCGGGGCCGTAAGCGGCCGTGCGGTAGTTCATTTTGACGATCTCGGTGTCGGAGGGCAAGAGTTGCTTTTCCACCTCGCTGGCCTCGCCGGGCTGTCCCAGGAAGCGGCTGACTCCGCCCGGCAGGCGCATGACGACGCCGCTGTCTTGCTCTTGCGCCAGCGGCGGGGAGAGGCGGCAGGCCATCACGGCGGCCACCGCCAGCAGGGGGATCAGGGCAATACGTGCTAATATCAGGTTCATTTTTTTGAAGCTTCGAGATTCAAGTTTTTCCCGCTTTTAATGACCGCCTAAAGGCTTAACTCCAACGGCAGGCGGCAGCAGGCGGTTCATCAAACCGGAGGCGGCCTGCAAACCCACAAGGGCCACGGCGAACACCGCGATGCCGGAGAGAAAGTGAAAGGTGGAGACCTCTTTCTCCTCGTTGCCGACGGCGAAGTCCTGGCCGAAAGCGGCGGAGGCGGCCAGCAGGATGAGCAGGCGCGCGAGATTGGCGAGCACCGCCAGCGGGATGCTGGTGGCGAACAGCAGCAGGCGCCGCGGCACGGTGGGCTGGCGGAAATAACTGAACAAGGCGGACACCATCATCAACGCGAAGAGCGACCTCATGCCGCTGCACGGGCCGTCCACTTTCAGACTGAAAAAAGCGCCGGCCTCGCGTCCGATTTCGGGGTTCGGCGCGGAGAGCAGCGCGGTGCCGTCCACCAGAGTCGCCACGCCCAGCGTGTTCAGCAGCCACGATGTGCCGTCCACCATCACCAGCCGGAGGCGGAAGGCGATGGTGTCCTCCAGAAAGATCAGCGGCCACGCGAAGCAGAGCATCAGCCAGGGGAAAAACAGCGCGCGCGCATGACTCCAACCCAGCACCCAGAGCACGGCGCCGGCGATGAACAACTGCACGGCGGCAATGCCGAAGTAGAAACTGTTGGCCTTGAACCCGGCATAATAAAACAGCGACGCCAGCAGCAGCAACGCCAATCCCCATGCGCTGCCGCGCACCGGCAGGGCGGCGATCTCCGCCCGCCGCCGCCAGACCAGCCAGCCGGCGATGAGCGGCGCCAGCGCGCCGTGCTGCCAGGTCGGATCCTGCCAGTAGATGGACAGCGTGCGCGCGATGGTGCGGCGCAGGTCGGCATAACCGGCGTCAAAGGGTTGGACCAGCACCAGCAGTGCGAGTGAGAACAATAACACTCCGAGGGTGAGGTGGCGTGGGTTGAGCAGTGTGGTCATGAGTGATTATTTCGTTCTCGTCCTCCTACTCGTCCTCGAAAATCCGAATGATGGACAGCCTACGGAACACACTGAATACGCGAGATTATGTAGCCGCAGAGGGGCGGAGGGACAGAGGACGCGGAGGTTGAAAAAGGGAAATTCTCTGCGCCCTCTGCCCCTCTTTTCCGTGTCTTCCGCGTGTTCCGTAGG
>CAZNKC010000020.1:0-42512 GCA_964573315.1 uncultured Verrucomicrobiaceae bacterium
TCAAGGAGTTGCGAAAATCCTACCGCGAGTTCGCATTTGGATCATGATGGCGGAGAGGGTGGGATTCGAACCCACGGTGACCTTGCGGCCACTTCGGTTTTCAAGACCGACGCAATCGACCACTCTGCCACCTCTCCTGGTTGCCGCGAATGCCGACGCGTGGAATATGCGGCGATGGGAGGCGGTTGCAATGCGGAAGTTTGATCGCTGCAGGCGCTTTCAGGGCTTGCCGATGAATCATTGCCAGCCCGTCATTCATCTGAAAAGCGGGCAGGAGTTCGTGCCGGATCCAAGCCCAAACGAGCCAAGGACGCTTTGAACTGTTACCGGCTCCGCTCATTCCACCCCCTTTTTCCACCCGCAATCTTTCCGCCCCTTTACGGCCCTGCGTGACTGCCCCAGAGGTTCATCCTGGATAAACCAGTCCCCTTCGGCATCCGGAAAAGCACGGATTCCGCGCTCTCCTGGATTGGAAGATCGGGCAAGGCGAGCCAGCGGCCCGCCCCATGGCGTCACTTCGGTCGATTGGCTCCCATAGCATGCAGCAACTCGCGCGCGGCAAGGATGAGTTTGTCAGCGGCTCTGGACACCGCGTCGAGCGTGCTGTCGTAGCCCATGGCCATGAAGTCGGTCTCATGGCGCAGGCCCTCCACTTCGGACTCGATCAGCTTTGCCAGGCTCTTGAGCTTGCGCACGCGCTTCACCTCCGGTGTGTGGCCGGACTCCAGGATCTCGTGCATGTTGCGACGCATGGCGTGCTCCATGACCTCCGCCTGGTGCAGGCGCCCCTGAATCTCGGCGATTTGCAGCCGCGGCACATGCTCGATGCGTTGTTCGAGCGCCTGCAGCGCTCCGTTCATTTCATTCAGGTGTTTTTGGAATCGGCGTTCGATGTGTGCGGTTTTCGTTTTCATGACGGGCAGGGTTGCAGCGGACTCCCAAACTGGCGCCCGCCGGGTTGTTATTGGGTTTCAGGTTTCGACACCGCTCTGTGGCGGACTGATCAAAAAAAACCTCTCCAACCACGATAACCCGTTTTTCATGCGCAAGCCCTGTGACTGCCCCACAAAAACAAAGCTTGGCATCGACCCGCCGTCACGGGTAATCTTCGTGTCAATTCCACGCGATCATGAACCCGTCGCGCGCGGCTACTTCGGCCAGTTCATCCATCCCTTCCGGCGCGCGCCGATCGCTCCAAAAAAGCTCGTTGCAACACGAGACACGCAACCTCCGTAGAAAGATCAACCCATCGGCACGCCATGAAACAACACGCTCTGATTCCGCGAACCTGGATTTTGTCATGCTTGATTTGCGCTTGGTGCGCCCTGTACGGGGAAGCTGCCGAGCAGAAGTCGCTCATTCCGAATGGAAACTTCGAAGCCGGCAAGCAATACTGGAAAGGCGACGGCAAGGTGATTACTCTGGAAGACGGCAACAGGGCGGGCCAAATCATCGGTGATGACCGCACCTTGCAGCATTTGAAGATCGAATTCGAAATGGGTGATTTGCAGGTTTTGGAGATCCGCTTCCGGGCGCGTTACGTTGGTGGCGGAGGCGGCCAGATGAAGCTCAAAATCGAATCGCGAGGTCGTGGCGCCATCCTCCATACCCGTGATCTGCCTGATGATGGAAGCTGGAGAGACTTCAAGATAACATACAACAAAAAACCGGGCGTACCCAAGTTCGATGCCGTGTTCCAGGCATTGAAAAACAAGGGCGTCCTGCAAATCGACGACGTATGGGCGGGTCCGCCGGGGAACTGAGCCGGAAGACAAAACTCGAAGGCAGTGAGATTCAGAAATCGTACCCGCCGAGCGACAACGCCACCGCGAACGCATTGTACACGCCATGCACAATCATCGCCGTCATGAGCCAGTAAAACGCATCGGCGATTCTTGGCCGCCGGCGGTTGTTCATGCCGTCGCGCCACGAAATCGCCAAACCGATGGACGCGATCCCCGAACAAACCATGTGCAGCGCCACGCACACCGTCCAGCGCCAGAGAACAAGGCCGGGCGAAGGATCGTCGATATAGACATGGAGATAGATCAAATTCTCAATCACCGCGAATGACAAACCGCCGGCCAACCCCACGAGAATAAGCTGCGCCGGATGCTTGAACAGAAAGGGTCGTATTTCGAGGATCGTCTGCGCAATCGCGGTTTTGGTGATTTCTTCGACGACGGGCGCGACGAGCACCGCCGCGAGAATGCCGAGGAACTGATAACCGATCCCCATCGATCCACTGAACGCGCCGATCACGCCCCAGGGCCCAGCCGCCAGCGCGGCCAGCAGAACGACCAGCCAGCTCTTGCCCCACGTCGTGCGTCGCTGCCCGTCGGCCAGCCAGGAGGCATAGGTGACGGCGTCCGCATCGGGACTGCCGGCCAGCACGCTCGCGGTGGTCGGCTCGTCCCACACGCTCATCGGCCCGTTTTTGGATTCGGATGCGCCGGTCTGAATAGTCAGAGGCGGTTCGACCGGCGCCACCGGCTGCCGGACCGGCAAAGCGGACAGATGCGGCTCGGTGGCGACATCGTGGATGGCGTCCCGCCCGCACCGGGTCTGGCCATGATCGGGCGTAGGGCTCATATCTCACGCCCCGGCAGGCCGGCGGTAGGCCGTTCCCGAAGCCAGCAGCGACACCGTGGCCGCCTTCTTGGCGGCATTCGCTCCGGCGGTGGTGCCGGTGATGTCCGACCACTCGATCCGCACATTGCACACCGCGTCATAACCGGCGGCGCGTGCCGTCTCCAGGAGCCGCAACGTCACTTCCTCGCGCGTCCGCTCGGCCAGATCACGATAAAACCCCAGGCTGCCGCCGATGATCTTTTTGAGATTGCTGAGGAGGGTGATGAAGTAATCCGCCGAGTAAACCGCCTCCGCCACCACCATCCTCGGCGGAACCGATCCGTCCACGCCTCCGGGGAAAGTTTTGATGTCGGTCAGCAGCACGTCCGCCAGCGCCGCCCGCCGCCGCGCCAGCCGGCCGCGATGCCGCGAGCGCCCGATGTAGCCGAACACGACGCCCAGCAGGATCGGGCCGCCGAGCAATACCAATGAAAAGACAATGGCGATCACCAACTCAATGGTTCCCGCATCGCTCTCGGTCTGGAGAAGGAAAAAATGCAATGCCATGGCCGGCCTCTCGCTGGAAGTTACTGCGCCGGCTGAGCGACCACCGCCGTGCCATAAACGTAAAGTTCCGCCGCGCCGCTGGTGATGGCGCTGGTGCTGTAACGCACGTTGATGACGGCGTTCGCCCCCAACTGCTGCGCCTGGGCCATCATCCGCTCCATCGCCTGACGCCGGGCTTCGACCAGCAGCTCGGTGTAGCCTTTAAGCTCTCCGCCCACCAGATTCTTCAGACCGGCGGCGATATCGCGCCCGATATGCTTGGCGCGCACGGTGTTGCCCTGCACCAGCCCAAGCACCTGCGTGACGTGATAGCCGGGAACGATTTCAGTATTGACGACGATCATGGGAGACTCTGGGTAATGATGTTGCGCGGATTTCTCAGCCGCTTTCGGCAAGCTCTACAAATCCCGGATGCTTTTGGCAAGAAAAATCAGCGTCACCCGATGACTCCGGTGGCCTGCGCCGGAAATGAGGCGTAAAATCCGCCCGCTTTCCGGAGATAATTGAAAACTCCAATGCAAACCCAGCCCGCCGCCCTCCGCTTCCTCGCCGCCGCCTTTGTCTGGCCCGTTTTGGCCTGTGCCGCGCCGGTGGATTTCGTGCGCGACGTGCGGCCCATTTTCGAGCAGCACTGTTATTCCTGTCACGGCCCGGACAAACGCAAATCCGGCCTGCGCCTCGACGTCAAAGAAGCCGCGCTCAAAGGCGGCGACAACCACGGACCGGACATCCTCCCCGGCAACGCCAAAGACAGCCCGCTCATCCACTTCATCACCACCGCCGACGAGGACGAACTCATGCCGCCCGACGGCAAGCTTTCCACCTCCGAAATCGAAACCCTCACCCGTTGGGTCAACGAAGGCGCGCCGTGGCCGGACGGTATCGATCCCGCCAAGCTGGAGGACAAAACCGACCATTGGAGCTTCAAGCCGCTGGCGGAAGATTCTTCAACAAGGAGCAGCGCTTTGAAAGCGCACCCAAGGAGCGGCGGTTTGAAAGCGCCTCAGGCGCTTTCAAAACGCCGCTCCTTGGAATTAGACGCCTTCATTGACACGAAACTCGCCGGGCACGGCCTGCGCCGCTCCGCCCCCGCCGATCCCGTCTCGCTCATCCGCCGCATCGCTTTCGATCTCACCGGTTTGCCGCCGACGCCGGAGCAAGTGGAGGCCTTCGTCGCCGAATGCCGCTCCGGTTCGTCATTCGTCATTCGTCATTCGTCATTGGAAAAACTGGTGAACCAGTTTCTCGCCTCCCCCCGCTACGGCGAGCGCTGGGCGCAGCACTGGCTCGACGTGGTGCGCTACGCCGACACCCACGGCTTCGAAGTGAACACCGAGCGCCCGAACGCTTGGCCCTACCGCGACTACGTCATTCGCTCCTTCAACGCCGACATCCCCTACGACCGCTTTATCAAGGAGCAGATCGCCGGAGATGCCGTCGGCGAGGACGCCGCCACCGGTTTCCTCGTCACCGCCTCCGTGTTGCTGCCCGGCCAGATCGGCAAGGACGAGCCATCGAAGCGCCTCGCGCGGCAGGACTCGCTCGACGAGATCGTCACCAACATCGGCCAGACCTTTCTCGGCCTCAGCGTCGGCTGCGCGCGCTGCCACGACCACAAGTTCGACCCCATCAGCGCCAAGGACTACTACGCCATGCAGGCCTTCATCGCCGGAGTCGAATACAAGGAGCGCGAGCTGCGCACACCCGAAGCCCTCGCCGCCCGCGCGGAAATGCAAAAACTCAAAGCGCTCATCACCGGCCTCGACAAACAGCTCGCCCACTTCGTCCCCCTGGCGAAATCCGGCGTCACCCGCCCGATGGTGAACGCCCGCGAAAACAAAGACCGCTTTGCCCCCGTGCAAGCCAAGCGCGTGCGCTTCACCATTCGCGAAACCAACAACCGCGAACCCTGCATCGACGAACTCGAAGTCTTCACCACCGCCGGGGAAAACATCGCGCGCGATGCCGCCGTCACCGCCTCCGGCGAAAACGTCACCGCCGACCGCCACGAACTGCGCTTCATCAACGATGGCAACTACGGCAACTCGCGCAGTTGGATGTCGAACGAAACAGGCAAAGGCTGGGTCGTGCTCGAATTTAACCGCGAACACGAGATCGACCGCGTCGCCTGGGGCCGCGACCGCCAGGGCAGATACGCCGACCGCCTCGCCATCAGCTATGTCATCGAGACCGCCGACGACTCCGGCGTCTGGAAAGTCGCCGCCGACTCCGGCGACCGCCAGCGCTACGACGCGCGCAACTCATCCCAGCCCGCCTTTTCCGCCAAAGGCCTCGGCAAAGACGAAACCGCCGTGGCCAAGCGTCTGATGACTGAAAAAACCCGCCTCGAAAGCCGCCTGAAGGTCACCGAGGCCGCGCAAAAAGTCTTCGCCGGCGTCTTCCGCCAACCGGACGACATCCACCTGCTCAATCGCGGCGACCCCGAGCAGCCGCAGGATCGCGTCACGCCCGCCGTGCCCGCCGTGTTCGGTGAATTGAAACTCCCCAAGGAAATCGCAGAACCGGAGCGCCGCCAAGCGCTCGCCGACTGGATCGCCAGCCCGGAAAATCCGCTCACCGCCCGCGTCATGGTCAACCGCATCTGGCAGGGGCACTTCGGCGTTGGCCTCGTCGAAACCGCCAGCGACTTCGGACGCAGCGGCATGAAACCCACCCACCCCGAACTCATCGACTGGCTCGCCGCCGAGTTCATCCGCGGCGGCTGGAGCGTGAAGCACATGCACCGCCTCATCATGCTCTCCGAAACCTACCGGCAACAATCCGTGGACAGTGGGCAGTTGTCTGTAGGCAGTCAAAACAGCGCACTGTCCACCGACGACGGATCACCGGCAGTTATCGACTCCGAAGCCCGCCTGCTCTGGCGCTACCCCTCCCGCCGTCTCGAAGCCGAAGCCATCCGCGACTCCATCCTCGCCGTCAGCGGCCGGCTCAACGTGAAGATGTATGGCCGCGGTTACGATCTCTTCGACAAGCGCGGCGGCCTTACCGGGTTCACGCCCGTCGAATCCTTCACCGGCGACGGTCTGCGCCGCATGATCTACGCCCACAAAGTGCGGCGCGAAACCGAGGCCGTCTTCGGCGCCTTCGATTGCCCGGACGCCGGCCAGAGCACCGCCCGCCGCGTCGAAAGCACCACTCCCATCCAAGCCCTCAACCTCTTCAACAGCCGCTTCGTTCTCGACCAAGCCGATGCCCTCGCCGCCCGCGTGCAAAAAGAAGCCGGCGACGGCATCGCGGAGCAAATCACCCGCGCCTTTCATCTCGCGCTTTCCCGCGAACCCACCGCTGAAGAACTCAAAGAAATCGAACCCGTCGTCCGCCAGCACAGCCTCGCCGTCCTCTGCCGCGCCATCTTCAACAGCAACGAGTTTCTTTTTGTGCCGTAACATCAACCCGGAGCGCGGACACCTCCGGGTCCGCAGCGCATCCGCCGTCCGAGCCGGTTCTCCAGCCAGCCTCCCGCTTTGCTGCGGGTCGACTGATTCGCCGGCATGCCAGCCGCTTCCCCGCCATGCGACCTCTCCAGAGCGGGCCATCCGCTGCGGGCTCGGAGGCCCGCGCTCCAGGGCTACTGATCCATCCCCACGGGCCGCGCCTCTTTCGCAATCGTGCCCGTCAACGCATCGCCCAAAGCCTCGCGCATCGGCACGGCCAAAGCCTCCAGGCGCGCCACCACATCCGCGTTGTCAGCCGCCAAATTGCGGCTCTCACCGGGGTCCGTCTCCAAATCGTAGAGCGCCAATTCCTGCTGCTCCACCCGATAACCGTGCCGGGAGGCGATGCCCGCGATGCCACTTTGCGTGATGGATTTCGGTTTCATGTTCTCCCAATTCGACGGCTTGCCGCCCCGGCCCGGCTCGCCGTCCACGGTGATGTATGGGTGCGCAAAGTGCAGCTTCCACTTGCCCGACCGCACCGCCTGCAATTCGTCACCCGCCCAAAAAAACAACGCCTCATGCGGCGAGCGCGCCCCGGCCTCGCCCAGCAATACCGACAGCGCGTCCCGTCCGTCGATTACCCGTTCCGCTGGCAACAACACGTCCAACAACCGCGCAAATGACGGCAGCAAGTCGATGGTCATCACCGGCTCCGCGCTCACCGCGCCCGCCGGAATCCGCCCCGGCCAGCGCGCGATGAACGGCACCCGCACACCGCCCTCGTAGCTGGTCAGCTTGCCCTCGCGCAACGGCGCCGCCCGCCCGGCGTGCTCGCCGTAGGACAGGAAAGGGCCGTTGTCCGACATGAAAATGACCAGCGTCTTTTCATCCAAACCGAGGCGTTTGAGCGTGTCCAGCAGCACGCCCATCGACCAATCCAATTCCTCGACGACATCGCCGTATCTGCCCGCGCCGGATTTCCCCTCGAACGCCGCGCTGGCAAAGACCGGCACATGCGGCATCACATGCGGGATGTAGAGGAAAAACGGCGTGTCCTTGTGCCGCTCGATGAAGGCCACCGCGCGCTCGGTGAAGCGCTGGGTGAAGAGGCTCTGATCCGGGTCCAATTCCGCCACCTCCAAGCCATCGTAGAGCGGCAGCGGCGGCATCTCGGGAGCCAGGGAGGGATGGTATTTGCTGTTGTCGTTCGAATAGGGCAGCCCCAGGTAATCGTCGAAACCATGCCGCATCGGATGAAACAACGCCGTGGTGCCCAGGTGCCATTTGCCATAGATCGCCGTGGCGTAACCGTTTTGCTTGAACATCTCCGGCATCAAAAACTCGTCCGGATGCAGCCCCGCCTTGCTGGTGTGATTGAGCGCACCCTGCATGCCCACCCGGTTCGGATAGCACCCGGTCATTAGCGCCGCGCGCGACGCGCTGCACACCGCCTGCGCCACATAAAAATCCGTCAGCCGCAGCCCCTCCGCGGCCATGCGATCCAGATTCGGCGTCTTGTGTTTCGCGGCCCCAAAGCAGCCCACGTCGGCGTAACCCAAATCATCCACGAAAAACAGCACCACGTTGGGCCGCTCGGCGGCATGGAACACCGGCGCGAGACAGACGAAAAACACCATCAACAGCATCTTGGCGAAAAAGGAGCGGAGCACAGTCATCCGGCATTCTGAACTCATTGACGCGGCATCCGTCAAGCCCGGATTGCCCGCCGCTTGGAAGACGAACCGTCACACAGCCCGTCCCGGCTGTGTGTGTCGCGGACGTCCCGTCCGCGACAACCGAGGCTCGTGGCATAAAAGGGTTCATCCGGGAAGTGGGTGCATGAGAAGCGGGCTCGCCGCGCTCTGGCGAGCGCGCCTACGGTGTTGCCACTTTGAGGCGATGGCAGCCCTGCTGCCGGGGGTAACTCCCGCCAACATGGAGGTTCATCCCGCCACCGGGGCGCGTGAGCCAAGGAGAGGCGGTTTGTAACCGCCTCTCCCGAAAACGCACATTCAGGAACTTTTGGAAAGGGCCGCACCCTTCCCTCGTTCTTCACGTCATGCCACCCACCGCGCACCGCTCAAACCCGAATGAAATCCGAAGCCCGAAATCCGAAACTCGAAGTCTGGATTTCGGATTTCGGATTTCGGGCTTTTGGCTTCTAGCGCTTGCCTTGTGCTGCCTCGCGCTCCATCCCACAGCCGCCCAAGACAACACCCGCACCCCCGCCGCGCCGCCAGCCAGCCCGAAGCATCTCCTCCAAACCCTCTCCCAGCCGCTCGACGCAGCCCAGCAGGAAAAACTCCACCGCGCCGTCACCCGCGCCTTTGGCCATCAGGCCTTGGTAAAAAATCGCGCCGCCGCCAAGGTCGAGGGCGCCACGGTGGCCTGGGCCGTGCTCGCCGACGCCAAGGCCACCGTGCTGCGGGAGGACGGCAAAATCCTCGGCGAGATGATCCCCCTCGGCGCCGACGGCCTGCAAGTGCTGGCGCTGGACCTGCCGAATTTCAGCGAAACACATTACCGCATCGAAACCGGCGGCCAGACCCTTCAGGGCGGCCAAGTGCGCATCGAGCACTACGAACTCACCGCCGACAGTCAGCCGCAGCCGGACGCGCCGAAGGGCCGTCTCGAAACCTTCGACTGGAGCGAAAGTAAAGTCTTTCCGAAAACCACCCGCAAAGTCACCGTGTACCTGCCCGCCGGTTATCGCCCCGGGCAACCCTGCGCCCTCATGGTCTGGCAGGACGGCACGCGCCACTCCGACCCCGCTGGCCCGCTGCGCACCCCAGTCGTCTTTGACAATCTCATCCACCGGGGCGACATCCCGCCGCTCATCGGTGTCTTCATTGATCCCGGCCGGCGGCCCGATCAGCATCTGGGAGAAAGAGCCGCCAATCGCGGCTTCGAGTACGATTCCCTCGGCGACGCTTACAGCCGCTTCTTGATCGGGGAAATTCTGCCCGAAGTGCGCCGCCGTTATCAAGCCGAGTGGATCGACCACCCCGACGCCTGCGCCATCGCCGGCGGCTCATCGGGCGGCATCTGCGCCTTCACCGTCGCCTGGGAGCGTCCCGATCAATTCCGCAAAGTCCTCTCCTGGGTGGGCAGCTTCGTCGATCTGCGCGGCGGCCACGCCTACCCTTCCCTGGTCCGCACCACCGAGCGCAAACCGCTGCGCGTCTATCTGCTCGGCGGCGAGAACGACCTCGACAACCCCTACGGCCACTGGCCCACCGCGAACAAACTCATGGCTAAGGCGCTGGCTTATCAGGGGTACGATTACCATCTGGAGTGGACTCAATGCTTCCACGGCGCGCGCGGCATGGCCCCGCACCTGCCGGACGCCCTGCGCTGGCTCTGGCGCGACTGGAAAACCACCCTGCAAATCGCCGCCGCGGATTGAGGTCCGTTGAGAGAACCACGAATAAGCACGAATGGAGGCCGCCTTGCGGCCCGCCAAGGAACGGGGCTTGCCTAAGCCCCGTGAATCAAAATCATTCGTGTTTATTCGTGTCCATTCGTGGTTCAAAAACCGCCGCTCTCAATCCAGCGTCACAAACCGCAGGCACACCGGCGCGCCGACCTCGCGTTTCTGGCCGGTGAAGCTCAGCTTGCCGGTTTCCGTGTCCACCTTCAGCACCGCCACGCTGTTGGATTTTTGATGCCCCACAAGCATCCAGCGCCCGGACGGATCGAGATTGAAATTGCGCGGAGTCTCGCCCTCCGCCGACGCGTTCTGGATCAGCTTCAGCTTGCCCGTCTCCGCATCGCAAGCGAACACCGCGATGGTATCATGCCCGCGGTTTGACACATAGACGAACTTGCCGTTCGGATGCGCCACGACCTCCGCCGTGCTCAGCCCGTCGCCCGGCCCTTCCCCTTCCGGCAGCGTGGACACCGTCTCCACCTCCGTCAGCGCGCCGGTTTCCTGATTCAGCGCGAACACCGTCGCGGACATCGTTATCTCGTTATTCACAAAGACGAATTTGCCGTTCGGATGAAACGCCAGATGACGCGGCCCGCCGCCCGCCGGCGTGCGCGTGAAAGCCGGCTCGTTCGGAGTCAGCGCGCCCGTCTCAGGATCGGCCTTGTAGATCAGCACCTGATCCAGGCCAAGATCGCAAACATAGGCAAAGCGGTTGTCCGGGCTGAAATTGAGCGAATGCGCGTGCGGCCCCGCCTGCCGCCGGGGATTCACGCTGGAGCCGGCATGCTGGAGAAAGCTCGCCTGGCTCAGTGCGCCGTCCGCGCCGATCTTGTAGCTCACCGCGCTGCCGCTGCCGTAGTTGGCGATACCCGCCATGCTGCCCGTGCGATCCGTGTTGATATGGCACGGCCCCTGCCCCACAGCGGAAACCGCGTTGATGAGCGTCAGCCCGCCACCCGGCAGCTCCAGCTTGAACGCCGCCACCCCCTTTTCGCCATCCCCGCCGGCCTCGCCCACAGCAAAGAGAAATTGCTTCGACGGCGCCACCGCCAGGAAGCTCGGACTCCCCATCTCCGCCGCCAGCTCCGGCACGCCCAACTCACCCGTGTCCGAATTGAAAGCCGCCCGGTAGATTCCCTTGCTCGGGCTTTTACCGTTGGTGTAGGTGCCGATGAAAACCAAGTGCTGGCTCCCGGCGAGCGCGCTTGAGGTGAGCGAGGCGAATAGAAAAGCGATTTGTCTGGGATTCATGGCGGTTTTTGGAGAGGGGTTGAACCGAGTCTGGGAAAAAACGCGGCGCCTGTCAATGTTCTACAGGATATTGCCTCACTTTGACGCTGGACAAAACCGCGCCGCCTGTGCTTTTCTTGCGTTCCCGCGCCGCGGCAGGCTCCGGCGTTTTTCCCCAACTCCAAAACCAACTCAACTCCCATGTCCAAAATCCAATTCGGCTCCGAGGTGTACACCTGGTTCATGCAGGGCACCGGCAAAGGTTACGACAACAAGCTCGACCACATGATCAAGATCGCCGCCCAGGCCGGTTTCACCGGCATCGAGCCGATGGTCCTTGAAATCTCCGAAAGCGCCCTCGGCTGCGGCAAATACTGGCTCGGCGACTTCTGTGACCCCGTCCGCCTCAAGGACGCGCTCGACGCCCACAACGTGAAGCTCGCCGGTCTCGCCCTCGTCTGCTCCTGGGATGGCGATGAAGAGACTCCCGCGGAAAAAGAAGCCGCCGACTTCACCATCAACCTTTTGAAGCACTTCCCCGGCGCCATGCTCGGCACCGTCACCCTGCCCAGCGGCCGTAAGAACGACCTCCAGCGCCGCCGCCTCAACGTCGCTCGCAACGTCAACAACGTCTCCAAACGCGCCACTGACCAGGGCCTCAAATGCTCCTACCATCCGAACAGCCCCCCGGCCTCCCTCGTGCGCACCCAGGAAGACTACGACGTCGTCCTCAGCAGCCTCGACCCCAGCGTCACCGGCTGGACGCCGGACGTCGGCCACATCGTGCGCGGCGGCATGGACGTGATCGCCACGCTCAACAAATGGCAGCACTTGGTGAACCACATCCATTACAAGGACTTCAGCGGCAACGGCCCCGAACCCTGGGCGCAGATGGGCACCGGCAAGCTCGACTTCCACCGCATCACCGAATGGCTGGTGTCACGGAACTACGAAGGCTGGATCATCTGCGAAGACGAAGCGCACATCGCCGTCGAAGACCCGGACAGCGTCACGCTGCAAAACGGCCAGTGGTGCAAGGACAACCTGCACCCCATCGTCGCCTAAGCCCAAGGAGGGGCGTTTTGCAAGCGCCTGCCTTGGAGGGCCGGGCTCTGTCCCGGCCCACTTTTCCGAGGGCGGAGGAGGTGCGGAGCCTGGGGGTGGCGGTTAACCCTAAAAACAGGGTTGATAGTTGAGTGTTGAGAGTTGAGAGTTGATAGACTGAAAATGAGCGACTTGTGCCGCCAGGAGGTCTCACCCTTCGGGTGAATGGAGCTTTCGGCGCAAGCCGCTGATTTTGAACTATCAGCACTCAACTCTCGACTCTCAACTTCCTTTTTCGGTTAACCCGACGAAAGCCTGCGCACCAGCGGCTCCGCGCCGCCTCCGCCCGCAAACAAATGAGCGGGAACAGAGTCCCGCCCTCCGAAAGGTGAGCGCTTGCAAAGCACCCCTCCTCGGGGAATCCCCCACTCACCGGCAGCGCACACTCACCGATTCCCCGTGCGCATCCAGCCCCTCTGCGGCGGCGAAAGCGCGCACGATCGGCTCGGACTTCGCACAGCTTTCGCGGTCCAGGCGAATGATGCTGGTGCGGCGCTGGAACATATCGACGGTCAAGCCCGGGAAGGATTTGCCAGCGCCGCCCGTGGGCAGCGTGTGGCTGGGTCCGGCGAGGAAATCCCCCACCGCCACCGGCGAGTGGTTGCCGAGGAAGATAGCCCCCGCCGTACGGATGCAGGGCAGGATTTCCCCTTCCCTTTCGGTGATCAGGCTGAGATGCTCCGGCGCGTATTGATTCACCAGCTCCGCGCCCTCCTCGAGCGAAGGCGCCAGCACCAGGAACACACCTTTCTCCAGCACCGGACGCAGCATGTCCTGCCGGCTCAGCGTCTCCGCCTGCCGCTGCACCTCCGCCAGCACCGCCTCCAGCAGCGCCGCGTCGTCGGTGATGAATCCGGCCTGACTGTCCTTGCCATGCTCCGCCTGCGCCAGAATATCCGCAGCAATGCAGGCCGCATCACCGGTCTTGTCCGCCAGAATGAGCACCTCGCTCGGCCCCGGCAGCAGGTCCACCGCCACCACGCCGAACACCTGCCGCTTGGCCTCCACCACGTAGCTGTTGCCCGGCCCAAACATCTTCGCCACCGGCCGGATCGTCGCCGTGCCATAAGCCATCGCCGCGATCGCCTGTGCTCCGCCGATGCGATAGACCTCCGTGGCTCCCGCCAGTTTCAAGGCCGCCAGCAGAGCAGGCTGGACCTGGCCATCGCTGCCGCAGGGCGTGCAGACCACGATCTCCGGCACGCCCGCCGCCGCCGCCAGCGTCACTGTCATCAAAGCCGTGGACACCAGCGGTGCCGTGCCTCCCGGCACATAGACGCCCACGCGCTCGAAGGGATAAAACACCTCTCCCACTTCCCCGCCCTGCTCATTCACCGCGCTCCAATTTTTCCGCAGGCTCTGCGCCGCGAAAGCGTGAATGTTCCGGTGGGAAGCCTCCAGCGCCTCCCGCAGCGTCACCGCGCCCGCCACCTGCGGCTTCGACCGCGCCGCCACCTCCTCCCAAGCCGCCGCCAATTCGACCGCGCCCACCGCCAACGTCTCCACTGTCAGTTCCGCTCCGTCAAATTTCCGCGTCAGCTCAATCAATGCCTGATCGCCCACCTCCCGCACCGCCGCGATCACGTCCGCCACTACCACCCGCACCGCATCGCTCGCCTCGGCGCGGCGGTTCAACCCGGCAATGACGGCGGGGTAATCGGACTGGGTGTAACGAATGACATTCATGGTGGTGGCAAAGCATTAGGTGCAACAGCCTCTCCGGGAGTCAAGCCGGCAACGCGTTCCATTTGCCAGGAACAGGAGGCGGGATCATCCCGGTCTCCAGACGAATTGACATCACTCCCGGAACGACGTAAAACGCAGAAAGGTCATTCCAAGAATCAAGCGATGCGTCTCCCCCGGCGCTGAGCGATCTTTTTTCAAGCCCCGCCGCCCCCCTCAAGATGCCCGAACACGTCCTCGTCATTCCCCGCTCTCTCTTCGATCAACTCGGCAGTTTCCAAGGCTTCCAGCCCGACGCGGAACGCTACTTGGCGGCCATTCTCGCCCCCGGCGCCAATTTTTTCATGGAGCGCCCCGCTGCCGAGCAGGATCCTTCCCACAAGCAGATCATCCCCTACTCCCTGTTTCACCATCAGGGCCGTTACCTCTGCTACACCCGCGGCGGCGCCTCCGGGGAGAAACGCCTCGTGGCCAAGCGCAGCGTCGGCATCGGCGGCCACATCAATCCAGTGGATGAATCCCATGACGGCCTCGGCGAGACCCTCTACTTCAACGGCATCGAGCGCGAGATCGCGGAGGAACTCGTGCTCGGCGGCAGCCACCGCCAACGCGTCATCGGCCTCATCAACGACGACTCCAACGAAGTCGGCTCCGTCCATCTCGGCGTCGTCCATGTCTTCGATCTGGAAAACGACGACGTGCGCTCCAACGAGGATGCCATCCAGGATCTCGCCTTCCATCCGCTGGCCGGCTTGGTCGCGGAAAAAGACAGCTTGGAAAGCTGGTCGCGCATCTGCATCGAGCACCTCGCCGGTCAAGTGTCTTGAGGCGCGTTCGCCCACCGGAGGGCAGGATTGTATTCCCGCCCATTTTTTCGCGGGCGGAGGCGCAGCGGGTGACAGCGGAATGAGACTGAAGAATGCGGGCAAAATGCCCGCATGACACGTCTCCCTCAAAACGGAAATGAGGAAGGCAGGAAATCAAGAAAAGGAGTGGGAATACAAGCGCTGGCGAACTTTCGAGCCTTCACTCAAAGGAGGAGCCGGCCACTCTGCCTGAGAAGTCCCTTTTATATCCCTTTTCCTGCCTTCCTGTTTTCCTTATTCACGAATCTAGGGTCTCAGGTTGGAAACCTGAGCTACATCACCCCGCCTTCGGCTCGTGCATGGCGATGCAGTGCAGGGCGCCGCCTTCCATGATGAGGTCTTTGGAGGTGACGGAGATGACCTCGCGGCCGGGGAAGCATTCGGCGAGATGATCCTCGGCCAGGGCGTCCTTTTTCTTCTGGCCGAAGATGGGGACGAGCACGGCGTTGTTGAGGATGAGGAAGTTGGCGTAGCTGGCGGGCAGGCGGCTGAGGCGCCAGTCTTTGACTTCGACGGGCTGCGGCATTTCGATCTCGATGATCTCAAACTTCCCGCCCTCGGGCGTGCGCAGATCATCGAGGCGCTCGCGCACGTCCTTGAGCACGCGGTGGTTGGGGTCGGTGTCCTTGGGCTCAACCATGCAGACCACGGCGTCCTCGCGGACGAAGCGGACCACGTCGTCGATGTGGCCGTCGGTGTCGTCGCCTTCGATGCCTTCCTTGAACCAGAAGATGGTATCGACGCCGAGCATGGCTTTGAGTTCCTTTTCGACGTCGGCCTTGGACATCTTGGGGTTGCGGTTTTTGTTGAGCAGCACGGCCTCGGTGGTGAGCAGCAGCCCGCCGCCGTTGGTCTCGATGGCGCCGCCTTCGAGGATCATCTTCGAGGCGAAGCGATCCAGACCGAGCACTTTGGCGGCTTTTTCCGGGATGCCGTTGTCGAGGTCGAACGGCGGGAACTTGCCGCCCCAGGCGTTGAACTGCCAGTCGGTGACGGCGAGCTTGCCGCTGGTTTTGTCCTTGATGAAGATGGGGCCGTGGTCGCGGCACCAGACGTCGTTGGTCGGGTGCTCGTAGATGTCCACCTGGCTGAGGTCGCCTTCGTTGTCGGCGATGGAGAGGCGGATGCCCATGTGGGCGAGCACGGGGGCGTTGATGCGCACGCGCTCGTAGCGGGAGATGGTGGCGGCGATCTCGCCGAACTTGTCCTGAAGCCGGTTGTAGGTCTTCGGGCAGCTCTCCTTGTTGGTGGGCCAGGACAGCCATATCGCCTCCTGCGGTTCGAATTCAGCGGGCAGGCGGTGATTTTTTGGGAAAGCGTTACTCATCCAGATAGCGTTTGGTCAGGGGTGCGTAAGTGTCAATACGGCGATCACGAAAAAAAGGCCAGATGCGGCGAAAATCTTCGACCTGCCCCAGGGGGCAGGAGACGAGCAGGATTTCCTCCCGGTCGGCGGCGGCTTTGGCGACGATCTCGCCGTAGGGATTGGCGACGAAAGACTGCCCCCAAAACTCGGTGTCCTCCTCGACGCCGGCGCGGTTGACCGCGGCCAGGAAGCAGCCGTTGGCGACGGCGTGGCCGCGCTGGACGGTCTCCCAGGCGGTGTGCTGGGCGGCGCCGAGCTCCGCTTTCTCACTGCGCAGCCAGCCGATGGCGGTGGGGTAAAGCAAAATCTCCGCGCCGGCGAGCGCGGCGAGGCGGGCGGCTTCGGGATACCACTGGTCCCAGCAAATGAGCACGCCGAGGCGGCCAAAGCGCGTGTCCCAGACGCGATAACCGAGGTCGCCGGGAGTGAAGTAAAATTTCTCGTTGAAGCCGGGGTCCTCCGGGATGTGCATCTTGCGGTACTTGCCGAGGAAGGAACCGTCGGCGTCGAGGATGGCGGCGGTGTTGTGGTAGAGGCCGGGGCCGCGCCGCTCGAACAGGGAGGCGATGATGACGACGCCCAGCTCCGCTGCCAGCGCGCCGAGCGCGTCCGTGGTGGGGCCGGGCACCGGCTCCGCCAGATCGAAGAGCGCCGTGTCTTCGCGTTTGCAGAAGTAGGGCGTGAGAAACAGTTCTTGCAGGCAGATCACCTGCGCGCCGCTCGCCGCCGCCGCGCGGATCAAGTCCACATGCGCGGCGAGGCTTTCCTCTTTGGAAGGAAAGGCGCGGCTTTGGATGAGTCCGAGAGTGACTGTATCTGCCATGACGCCGCATCCATTGGCGGCGGGACGCGTCTGGCAAGAAGAAAGACAGAGTTTCAAGAATCAAGTTTTCAGTTTCAAGCGCCGGCGGTTACAAACCGCCGCTCCTTGAATCACGCGCCGACGCTCGTAAACCGCGCTCCTTGACACTTGAAACTTGACCTCTTGCCGCTCCCCTCACTGATACCCCGTGACCATCGCGCAGGTGGTCGGGCGCTGCTGCCCCTCTTCGGTCTGGCGGATGGCGACGACGTGGACGCCGGTTTTTTTCGGCTCGTACTCCAGCACCAGCCCCCAGCCGCCCTCAACCACGCGCAGACGACCACCGGGCTTGCCTTCGAAGTCGAGCACCGCGGCGGTGATTTTCACGCCGGACTTCGGCGGCACCGCCACGCAGAAGCGGTAGTCGTTGCCTTTGAAGAGCTGCACCTTGATGGCCTTGCCCATCTCCGGGCGCAATTCCTTCACCCAGGCCTCGGCGCGGAAGACGTAGCCTTCCCTTTCCAGCGGGCGGACCATGGCCTGCGCCGCGGCTTCGGCGTCCTCCGCCTCGCCGGCGGGCGCGGCGGTCAGGAACAGGAGCAGGCTGGCGGCAAGCGCCGCCTGGAGATGGAAAAACCGGCGGGGAATGGAAGAAACAGGCGCTGTCATGAAAGAATTCACTTCCTGCATCATGTACCGGGAATATAGACGTTGCATCAGGAAAGTAATACGATTCCTTGAGCGGCGTCTCGCTTCCGGTCACGCGCGCCGGCCTGAAGCGGCGCAAAAAATCCCCCCTCCACCGAAAAACCCCATGGCTTCCCTTGTTCTTTATCTGGATGACGACACCGCCCAAGCGCAAACCCTGACCCCGGACCAGCCGACCACCCTGGGCCGGCATTCGGACAACGTGCTGCAACTGTCCAGCGAGTCCGTGTCCTCCCGCCACGCCGTCATCGCCAAGCGCGACGATGGCTGGTACGTGCAGGATCTCGGCTCCAGCAACGGCACGCGGGTCAACGGAGCACCCATCGAAGAGGCGCTGCTGGTGGATGGCGACCGGCTCAATTTCGGCAGCGAGCAGGCGATCTTCTATCTGAAGCACGAGGCTGCGGTGACCGCCGCCACCGGGGCCAATCAGCCTCGAATCGCCGTGCCCGCGCCTGACACCCCGGTGACAAAAATCCCCGCCGCCCCGCCGCCGCCTCCGATGCAACGCAAACTGCCGGCGGAGCGCCTGCGGCAAACGCGGAGCAGCTACCCCGGCGCGGACACTTCCGCGCTGATGAACACGATTGTCATCATGGGCTTGTGCTTGTTCGCGGTCGTGCTCGGGCTGGCGCTGCGGCACCAGAGCGAGACCGGGAGAAACTTTTTCTCGGACGCCTTCGGCAGCCTCTCCGGCAAGGTGCCGCGCATCACCATTGAGAAGAAGACGGAGCAGTGAGGGCCGGATGTGGCTGGAGCCAGCTTGGTTATAATCGAGCCGGCAGCCTCGTGTTTCACTGGGGAGTCTTCAGGCGCAGCCAGGCCAGATTGAATCGGTAGTATAGCCGGCTGGAGATCAGGTGGATCATGCCATCGGGACTTTGGGTCGCGGCGAGATAGCCCGCATGCTCGGCGCGGACGGGGGTCGCATTGAAGGCGCCCGTCCACGCCCCACCGTGATATTTGCCCGTTCCAGGTGTGAGCAGTTTGCGCAGGGGCCAAGTCTTGCCTTCGTCGAACGAGAGCGCCGCGAACATGCCGTGGCCGATGAACTCTTTGCCATCCGGGCCGACAAACGGCATGCCGTTGCCCTCGGGATTCTTTCGATCACCGGAAGTGAATGAGACCAAGAGAATCGGTCCCTCTTGCAGGCGGCGCAGGACGAGCCGCTGCCCCATCCCGATCGGGGCAAAGGGACTTGCGCGATAGACCCAGGTACTGCCCAGATCGGACGATAGGCTGATGGGCATGCGACCCTCAATATTGTCGCCACGGCCGAGTGCCATCAGCCGCCCATCTTCGAGTTCGACCACTCCGGCGTGAATCCCCGCAATGGTGCCTTCGCCGATCCCGTCCATCGTGAATTGAACCGCCGGCTTGTCGGCGCCGGGCTCGAGCCACGTCTTGCCGCTATCGGCGCTCAGATGCAATGCGGTCCCGCCCTTTCCACCGGTACCCGCGTCACACGGCTGGATCAAAACGCCGCGGCGCGTCGCGATCGTCCCCGAGATAACCTGTTGGCGGCCCTTGAAAGCGGGACCGATGGCCATGGGCGGGGTCCACGTCACGCCCCAATCTTCACTATAGCGCATGAGCAGGGCAAGGTGGGTCCAGCCTTTCCCCCCTTCGGGTCCCATCCCGTTGAAATGATATAGCGTGCGATTCCCGTCATAGAATATGCTCGAACCGTGCATGTTGTGGTTCGGCGCCTTGAAGAACTCGCTGGACGGATCCCACGTTTTCCGTCCGTGGCGCAGGCGGCTTGCCAACACGGTCAACTCGGTTCCCGCCTCACTGACGGTGGAGTACCAGATGGCTAACAAGTCGCCATTTGGAAGCCAGGTGATCGACGGCTGATGGTTGTGTTTGTGAAATGGCTCAGCGGGATCCTCCGGGGGCAGCACAAAGGGAATAGGTGGATCAAAGCAGGGCTTGCCCGCTTCGGAGCCGGCGGACCAACTCACCGTTTTCCGGGATACGTCGCGAGCCCACAAAGGTGGTGCGTTGTCGCGGATCGGTGTCATCGCGACCACCCGCTCGCCTTCCTCGACGGTTGCGAAATGGCGATAGGTTGATGCAACCGCGGGGTCGGCAATCGCGGGCTGGGTGGCCCAATGAAAGCATGTGGCGACGGCGAGGGCGGCAAGCCTTGATGTCATGGTGTTATTGGGGCGCTGAAGGATTCTTGATGCGGCTTCATGGTGGTATTTCAACGCTCGTGAGCATGGCTTTCCTGTCCGTTGTGCCAAGATTTTTTCTTGGCAGCGGCGCTTGCGGAAGATGCCGCGCATCACCATTGAGAAAAAGGCGGAGGAGAACTGAGCGGCGGAAGATCGATATCGTCCTCCTACTCGTCCTCGTTCTCGAAAATCTGAAATCCGAATGATCGAGGACGAGGACGAAAGGCGGCGGGGTTACTCCGCGCGCCGTTGCGCCAGCAGCCAAGTCCAGAGTTCGGGATCGTCGTAGGCCGCGGTCCAGGAGTCGTGCGCGGCGTCGGGGTAGAGGGTGAAGCGTACATCGCCGCCGGCCTTTTTGAGCGCTTGATGCATTTTCTCCGAGTGCATGGGCTCGACGGCGGTGTCCTTGGCGCCGTGGAATATCCACACCGGCAGGTGCTTGATGCGCTCCGCCATGACCCAGCGCACGCCCGCGCCACCGCAGATGGGGACGATGGCGGCGTAGGTGTCCGGATAAAGGATGGCCGTCTCCCAGGTGCCGAAGCCGCCCATGCTCAGCCCGGTCAGGTAGATGCGCCGTTTGTCCACGCGCAGGGTGGCGGCCAGTTCGTCCGTCAACGCCTTGACCAAGTGCGGATCCCAAATGCTGCCTTTGGGAACCTGCGGGCTGGCGACGATGGCGCCGAGGTCGCGGCCTTGGGCGATGAGTTTCGGCGGGCCGTGCTTTTTGACCATTTCGAGATCATCCCCGCGCTCGCCGGCACCGTGCAGGAAGACGATGAGCGGCCATGTCTTCGTGGCATCCTCCTCATAACCTTGCGGCAGCGCCAGCAGATAACGGCAGGAAACGGGAAGCGTCACTTCGCGTTGAAAAGCTTTTTCCGTCTCCGTCTGCGCGGCGGCGGGTTGGATGCAAAACAGGGCGGCCAACAGGGCGAGCGGCCAGGACGATGCGGGGAGCGGGTTCATGCTTCTTCTATCGGTACCGCGAGGCTGGATGTTGCAAGAGGATTCGGGCCCGGGTCTTCTTTGCGCTTGATCGCTTGCCTGACGCGCCCGTCTCCGTAGGCTGTAGCCAGCCCATGCCGCCGCCGAACCGCTTCTACAATGATTTCGACACCGAGACCCTGACGCCGCGCGCCAGACCGGAGGGCGAGTACCGCACGGTGTTTCAAATCGACCGTGACCGCGTCATCCACAGCTCCGCCTTCCGCCGCTTGCAGAGCAAGACACAGGTCTTTTTGTCCGGCGAATACGATTTCTACCGCACACGGCTGACGCACTCCATCGAGGTGGCGCAGATCGGGCGCTCCATCTGCGGCTGGCTGCTGGAGCGCGGGGAAGGATTGGACGCGGAGTGCTGCATTGACCCGGACCTCGTGGAAAGCGCCTGCTTGGCCCACGACCTGGGGCATCCGCCGTTCGGCCACACCGGAGAGCGTACGCTGCACCGGCTGATGCTGCCCTACGGCGGCTTCGAGGGCAACGCGCAGACACTGCGCCTGCTCACCCAGACGCTCTTCTCCGAGCGCAAGCAGGGCATCGCCCCGACGCGTGCGCTGCTGGACGCGGTGCTGAAATACAAGACCCTGCTCGCGGAGACGCCGGACGCGGAGAATCATTACCTCTACGACGACCAGAAACCGGTGCTGGATTTCACCACCGGCGGCCGGGCGTTCCCGCCGGAGCTGACGCCGGGCCGGGCGCGCAACCGCTTCCGTGGCATCGAGTGCCAGATCATGGATTGGGCGGACGACACCGCCTATTCGCTCAACGACTTGGCCGACGGCATCCACGCCGGTTTCATCACCGTGGCGCGGCTGGAGGCTTGGGCGGAAAAACAAAACATCGCCGGCAGCGACGCGGCGCACGTCGATTTCCTGCTCAAAGCCATCCGCGAGAACCGGGTGGAAGGCCGCCTCAACCGCGCCATCGGAGGCTTCATCCGCGCCGCCTCGCTGCAACCGCAGCCGGCGGAGCATTTCCTCAGTGACGCCAGCCACCGCCACCGGTTCCGCCTGCGCATCGAGCCGGAGATGGAAGCGCAAGCGGCGCTGAACAAACGCATCGCGCTGGACCTCGTCTTCCGCTCGCCGCAACTCCAGCAGATCGATCACAAAGCCGACTTCATTTTGACGCGCCTGTTCGAGGTGCTGCGGGACCGCTACATCGAGCGCACCTCAGCCCCCCTGCACCTGCTGCCACCGTCTCTGGAGGCGGACATCGAACACGCGGAGCACGCCGGCGAACGCGCCCGGCTCATCTGCGACTGGATCGCCAGCATGACGGACCACTTCGCCTTCCGCACCTACCGGCGCCTGTTCGACGCCGACTTCGGTTCGATCACCGACTTCGTGTGATGGGTCGTAAATAACTCAGGCAAGCTGCTGTTCGGCTTGCCCGGGCAAGGTGCGCTCGATCAAACCCGTCTCCAGCGCCGGTTGCAGGTCATTCTTGCGGAAAGTGGGCCTGTGGGAAAGCCCCAGCTTTTTCATGCACTCCAAAGCGGAAAGCAGAAACTCGACAAAAGGCAGCACACGAACCCATCCCCTTCCCTCATCAATCCACCATCCCCCGATACCGCAGCGGCACGAACCCATTCTCCCGCAAAGACGCCGCCGAAGGCCGGTGCCGGATCACCTTCCAGTGCGGCGGGATGCCCGTCTCATAAGCCCACATCCGCGTGCGCTCCGCGTCCGCCCAGCCGGCGAAGAGGATGCAGTGCGCGTTGTAAGTGTTCAGGATGTCCCCCGGACGCAACTCGTCATAACTCGCCAACGACATGCACACCTCCGCCAGCTCGCGTGTCGAAAAGGAACGCGGCAGTTTCCAGCAACGCGACACGAATCCCGAGCAATCAATGCCCACCGCCTCCTCCGAAACCGCGGCATCCAGCAGCCGCCGTTTTTCCAGCGTATAGACATCCCCCGCTGCCAGTCCCCGTGCCACCCCGCGGTCAAACTGCGCCAGCGTCGAGAACCCGCCCCACTGGTAAGGCATCCCCTCGTTCCATTGCCCCGGCGCCCACCAGCCCGGCACCGCGCCCGGTTTTTGGTAACCGATGTCCGGCGTGTCCACCCACACTCCGTTGCGATCAAAACCATGCCGCACGTTCACCGCCGAAGCCAGCCAGCGATGCGTCAGGTAAGCCTCCGCCATCGCCAGCGCCTCCGCGCGCGTCACCTGCGGCAGACGCTGCGCCTGCCGCGCGTGACGCGGTTTGCCTGCGCATCCGAATAGCAGGACTGTCAAAATCAATAACCCTACCTGACGCATCACCCGCTCCTGCCACCATTCCCGGCCGACTGCAAACGATTGGGCATGTGTCCCGGCTTGGCGATCGTCTGAAGTCCAATTATGGCTCGCCCAGCACATCCAACACCGACCGCTTGAACCAAGCTGGCACGAGGTTTGTTTTCAGCTCCATTTCCCGCCCATCCGTGATTTCCGCCAGCCAGGTGTGCTCACCCTTGCCGCCGGAATTGTCGAAAATGTAGGCACGGTTCGTGGCCCGGATGGCCGCCGGCAGCAGGGCCAGCGAGCGATGGTAGCGGGTGGTGATCTTGTCTTCCGGCACCGGGTGTCCGCCCAGTTTTACCCGGTTGCGCACGCGCGAGCGGTTGATCTCCGGATCGTCGGTGGCGATGAAATAGAGATAAATGCGGTATCCCACACGCTGCGCGGCCCGGAGCATCTCCACCTTGCTGGGGTGCGACATGACCGTCTCGAAAGTGAAGGTGGTCTGCCGTCCGAGCAGCTTGCGTTGGAGGAAATCCACGGCCACAGACGCCCAGTAGGAATTCACCGCCACGTCCCGGAAATCCAAGCGTCCATCGGCAAAACTGAGCCGGTGAGCCTCCGGCTGCAGACCGGTTTCGACCAACAACCGGGCGGAGAGAAAAAAGGGCCGGATCTCCTCCAAGGTCGTGTTGATGCCGTAGTCGGCCAGTCGCAGGAAACCGGTTTGCTTGATGGTCGCTTCGATCTCGTCGGGATTCAGGTAAGCGCCGAGCAATTCCGACAATAGCACTGATTTGAGCGTGCTTTTGCCCGAGCCGTTCGGCCCGGCAAACATGCGCAGGCGGGGCGTAGCTGAACTCACCGAAACGTAATCTTGCTGCCGGAAACGACCGGCAGGGGTGGCTCCACGGTCTTTACCCGGACCTTGCGCCCATCCGGAAACACCTCGTAGAGCACGCCATCCTCCGTCTGGAGAACGCTTTGCCCCGAAGCCAGCACTCGATCACGCGCGGTGACAAAAGCCTGGCCGGAAAGCGCCGGCATCCGCGCTTCGAGGATCAGTATCTTTTTTTCGTCGTCGGACATCGTGCAAGCAAGATAGCCGGGCTGGCCGGTGGCGCAACCGTATCTTTGGGCTTCCTTAGGCCGGGGCGGTCTCCGCCATGCTCGGCGGGAAGGCGATGGGGAGGTCCTCTGCTAGGAAATTGCTTTTGCGGATGCCGGGCCGGATTGAGGCCAAGGGTGGAGCGGAGACGGGGGGGGGTGAGGGGGCTGGCCCTCGTGCAAGGCAGCGGCGAGTTCAGCGGCGGTCATGGCTTGATCTTGATTTCCAAGCGCGCAGGTCAGCGATCAGGCGCGGCGCCAAACGGATCGTTTCCCGAGGAAACGATGCGCGGCACCGGAAAGAGCGCGTGCAAATCCGCGAAGAACGCTGGGTACTTCGAGAAATCGAAGAAGCGCATCGCATTCTCCTCCGAGCCTTTGTTCAGTTTCAGATCGCATCACGTTTGTCATTGATAAAACGGTGCGAGCGAGCCATAGGCGTGTCGCATTGCGGAAAAATTTTGAAGCTCAAAAAACAATCGAAACATGAATACCAAAATCCTGAAGCCATTCGCGCTGGCATTGCTGTCAGCTCTCTCCTCTTGCTCATCCACCCAGACGGGCCTGGATCTGTCGGTGAGCCAGAAGCCAACACAGGCCGGCGCAATGGCGCAGCCCTCCTTCCACACCAAAGGCACGCCCACGGGCAAGCCGACCGGCCCGCTTCAGCCGGGCGAGTATTGGTGGAATTCGCGGGTCTCGCCAGCGGGGCCGGTTGTGGTGCTCGTGAGCCTGCCGCTGCAAACGGCCAGCGTGTATCGAAACGGCATCCTTGTTGGTCGTTCCTCAGTAAGCACTGGAACGAAGGGCCACGAGACGCCGGCAGGTGTCTTCACGATCCTGGAAAAAAAGCAGACGCATTACTCCAGCACTTATGATGACGCGCCGATGCCAAACATGCAACGGCTGACCTGGAGTGGCATCGCGATGCATTCTGGCAACCTCCCCGGCCATGCCGCCAGCCACGGCTGCATCCGCATGCCGTATGATTTCTCCACGTTGCTCTTCTCCCTGACCACGCGAGGAGCCACGGTAGTCATCGGTGATGATCGGAAAACACAGCCACACTTTGCGGCGAATCCGGGCATAATGCTCGCACCGAAGGATTTCACTCCCGCGATGCTCAAGCCTCTCGCCGACGGCGAGTACCAATGGCGCCCAGAACGCAGCACCAAAGGCCCGACCACCATTCTCGTCAGTGCGGCGGACCGTGTGATCTATGTTTATCGCAACGGCCAGCCCATCGGTCGTGCGGCCGTTGAGGTGAAGGGCAGATTGGGGGATCATGTCTTTACCATGCTCGAAGGCGTGAGCGGTGAAGCGAGCCCTTGGGCACCGGGTCGGCCCGCACGGAAATGGATGAGTGTCAGCGGCGGTGGTGACTCGCCACATGATCTTGCCCCCAAGGTGAGCTTCTCTCCAGAATTCGCCCACAAGCTTTATGACACGCTCTCCCCCGGCGCGACGATCATCGTTACCGACAGGCCGGCGACCCGAAAAACGATGAGCGGTCTCAACATTCTCACCAATTGAAGCCATTGGCCTGCCCAATTGGCACCAGTGGCGCAAATGCCTCACGGGGTCACGGGTCAGGAAACAGGCTGCGACTGCCTGACCAGATTCCACCATGCCGAAACCGAACTGACGGAAGCAGTCCATCCATCGAATCGCCGCAAGGCAACAGCAGGGACTCCCTCAGCAGGCCCAGGCCCCTTGGCGCTGGCAAAGCCGCCTGGGAATGGGTTGTGATTTCACAGGGAGCAAGTGGTCTTTTCCCATCTGGCCGGCCAGGCGCAGGCTATGGAAATACGCCGCCCTTGGGAAGGTTGCGCCGGGTGAATCCCTTGCCCGCGATGTAGGCCAGCCCATCGCGCACCTCGATGTCGTGAGCGCCCGCAAGCGCCGCCTCGTCGCGCAGCACCGCGACGACCTGGAGGGTGGCGCGATCTTCGGCGGCCGCTGAGGATTCCGCCGAGGACGTGTGAACAAGGCTTCGTGCGACGCGAAAGCCGCTGGTCGAGAACCGCAGCGTCGGAAGGTAGCGGAGGCGGAAGGCGCTGCGGCAGTTCACGGCTTCGATGGACCAGTTGCTGCCACGGGCAACGCGTTGGCGTCCGCTCGCGGGGCCGAAATTGTTCTCCGCCGGGCCAATGCCATACCACTTTTCGTGATACCAGTCGTGACACCACTCTCGGGCGTTTCCGTGCATGTCGAATAGGCCGAAGGCGTTCCGTTTCTTGCTGGCAACGGGGTGCGGATGGCCGTCGGAGTTCAGCACGCACCAGCCGTAGTCGGGAAACACCGCGGGATCATCGCCAAAGTAATAGTGCGTGGTGGTGCCGGCGCGGCAGGCGTATTCCCATTCCACTTCGGTGGGCAGGCGGTAACCGTCGGCACTGGGCACCAGCGTCCAACCTTCGTTCGCCTCGTGCCGATAGCAGGGAGCGAGCTTTTCCTGTTCGCTGAGCCACCTGCAGAAAGCCACGGCATCGTTCCAAGTGATTTCCGTGACCGGAAAATCGCCCGCGGGTTCGTAGCCCGGCGTACGCCAGTTGAGCTTCCGGTTCCTGGCAGGAACGTCGTCGGTGAGCGTTGTGGCGGCAGAGTTGCCGAAACCGAACTGCTCGGCCTCGGTGCGATAACCGGTGGCTTCGACGAACCGGCGGAACTGGTCCCAAGTCACCTCGGTGCGGCCGATGAGAAAGGGGCGCGGAACGGTGACCCGCCGCTGTGGACGCTCGCCGTCGCGAATGCCCTCGACCACTTCGGCCTTCGACTGCGCCAACGCGGCCATGGCCAGCGCCTCTTCGACCTGCGCGTCGCTGCTGCCCATCAAGAACTCGCCCGGCGGTATGAGTACCATTGTCATACCGATCGAATCGGTGATTTCGACCCGCGTGCCGAGATGCGCCGCCCAGGCCGACTGATGCACGCGCGCCGCCTCGGCATCGAACGGCGCACGGGCCGGTGCGGGCGCGGCGGCGGATGAATCGGCTCGAAATCCGCTGGCAGAAAGCAACGCGAGGAGGATGCCTCCCGCTAGGAAATGGCTTTCGCAGGTGCCGGGCAGGATTGAGGCCAAAGGTGAAGCGGTGACGGGGTGTGAGGGGGGGCGGCGGACGCGGTGAACTCAAGCGCGAACGCCGAGTGAGCGCATGGCTGTGGGACATGCTAAGGGGTGGCCGTGGAAAAGCAAGCACGGATGTGGTGAGGGACTCGGAGGCTGTGGATCGATCGTCGCGGCATCGGAATTTCGCGCGACCTCAGTTTCGTTTCGGCGCGGAATATTGCAGACGGAACATTAGCTTTTCCAGTTCGTTAATGCGGCTGTTGGCCTTGCTCATTTCGGAAATGCTGTTCGCATCGGACATTTTCCCGAATGCATTCGCGCAAGCTTTCCAGCCGAACAGGGAGTCCGGCTCCAGTTCGATGCCTTTTCTGATGCACTCCAGGCCTTCACGGTGACTGCCAGCTTCAAACAGGGATCCGCCGAGATTAATCCATGCGTCGCCAAAGGTGGGAAACTCCGCGACGATTTTTTTCCAGCCCTCGGCGGCCTGCCCATAGTTACCCGTTCGGTGGTGTAAGAGGGCAAGCAGCCGGCTTGGCTTCGCAGATTTTGGCGCGAGCCGATGGGCGTCCTCCAGGAGCTGTCGCGCTTCATCGAGCTGCTCGACGTTGATTAATGTATATGCCAATGCACACATGATGGTGACACACTGGGGATCTTGCTTCAACGCACTGCGAAACGCTTGTGCGGCATTGGCATCATCTCCTGCACTCGCGAGTTGAGCGCCCCGGTGGTAATCCTTTCTCCAACGCGACGTCATGTCAGAAATGGTTCCCGGTTTCGGAGGCTCCACCGGCTTGCTGGCGGCTGCGGCGCGGGTGAGCGCGGACGCGATGACCGCTTCCGGGGTGGCCATGTAATTTCCCCGATCCCTGCGAGAGTCTGGGTAATTGATGATGCCAGCCACCCTTCCTTCCGCTGTCACGATCGGCGCGCCTGCATGCGGATTGACCGTGGGATTAAACGCGACACTCCAGCAGTCCACCATCCGCATGCTGTTTGTGTGCATACATTCGCGCCGCGCCAGCAGTTTGCCATCCACGACTTTGAATGCCTCAGTGTTGAGGTCGTGGTAAACCAAGGCGCACATTTCGCCCGCCTTGGCAGGCCTGATATCCGGGGGAAGGTGCCCTGGCGCCTTCTCATCGGTGGCAATCACCGCTATGTCGGCTTCCGCATCTACCAGCATGAGGCGATTGCCACGGAGTACCTTTCCCTCGCTCGTCATCACTTTGACATAGCTCGACATTTCCAAGGATGAGGCGGAAGTCACGACCATGCCATCGGCCGTGGCAAAGAAGCCCACGACGTAAAATCCTTCGTCCAGGTCCACAGTCACCGCCGCACGCCGGGCTTGCTGCACCACGGCATCACTCACCCATCCAGGGTCCGCGGCGGACGCGGTGAGATCAAGCGCGAACGCCAGGAGCGGTAGGAGTGAGCGCATGGCTGTGGGAAATGCTAAGGGGTGGCTGTGGAAAAGCAAGCACTGATGTGGTGAAGGGCTCGGAGGCTGTGGATCGATCGTCGCAGATGGAAAACAATCCAGAGCGCTAACCGACGCCACGGTTCTTTCCCTTGGCCCCAGCTTCTTTCTCAGTGTTCACTCCGGCAGCGCGTTCTCCAGGGTGAATCCGCCGGTTTCAAACGACCTTTTCACCGCAGGCACCCGCACCGTAGGAAACTTGATCAGCCCGGCTCCCACCCGGTCACCAAAGGCGGCGTCTTGCAGCAGCACGCCGCTGACGGGCGCTTTCTTGTTCAGCCTGCCGCTGAGGGCGCCGTTGCTCCCGGTGAGTTTGCCGGTGAAAGGTGCGGGCACGGCTGGGGCCAGGGTGAGCAGCTTGAAGCCGTTGGTTAGGCTGAACACCGTGGACAGGACCAGCGCCATGATGGATTTTCAATGCTCGTGAGTATAGCTTTCCTGCCCGCTGTGCCAAGATTTTTTTCCGGCGGCGGGTTTTCTCGATCTGTGGGCCTTGGTCCGGGTTCAGGCCAGATTGGATTCAATCGGCATTGAGGACGAGGATGCGGCCATCGCCGAGTTCGGCCATTCGAAGCGCCATTTGACCTCGCCCCGCACCCGCGCCAAGTTCATCCCATGTCAACTACCCTCGAACTGCCCTCGCTCCACGGCGGCATGACCATGAGCCAAGTGCTCCAGGCTTATCCCGGCGCGCAGCGCGCCCTGTTTGCCCGCTACCACATCGGCGGCTGCAGCAGTTGCGGCTTCCGCCCGGACGAAACCCTCGCCCAAGTCTGCGCCCGCAACGAAGACATTGATCCCGACGAAGCCGTCCGCCACATCCAGGACAGCCATCAGAGCGACACCGCCCTGCAAATCTCCCCCGCGCAACTCGACCTCCTGCGCGGCCAAGACCCGGACTTGCCCGTCCTCGACACCCGCACCCGCGAGGAGCACGAAGCCGTCCACATCCCCGGCTCCCGGCTTCTCACCCAGGAACTCGTCCAGACCCTCTTCGCCTCCGGGGACAAAACCCGCCCGCTCGTCCTCTACGACCACACCGGCAGCCGCGTGCTCGACGCCGTCGCCTACTTCATCGGCCACGGCTTCTCCGAGGCCAAAGCCCTCGCCGGCGGCATCGACGCCTACAGCCGGGAAATCGACCCCGCCCTGCCCCGCTATCGTATCGAATTGGAAGCCTGAACCCTCATGAACGAAACCGCCTTCCAGGAAGCCGTCGCCAACCCCCAAAACCTCGGCGAAATGCCCGATGCCGACGCCGTCGGCACCGTCGGCAGCCCCGATTGCGGCGACATGCTCCGCATGTGGATCAAATACGGCGAGAAAGACGGCAAAAAAGTCATCGACAAAGCCAGCTTCCAATCCTTCGGCTGCCAGACCGCCATCGCCGTCGCCAGCCTCGCCACCCGGCTCATCCAGGGCAAGACCCGCGAGGAAGCCCTGCAACTCAGCGCCGAAGAACTCTCCGAACCCCTCGGCCCCCTGCCGCCGATGAAAATCCACTGCGGCCAAATGGTCGAAGGCGCCCTCCGCGCCGCCCTGGAAGGCGAAGCCAGCGCCACCCCGGCGACCGGGCCGGTCGCCCCACACCCCCAAGCCCCCACCCTGGCCGACAGCCTCACCGCCCCCAGCGCCGGCAAAATCAAAATCGTTTTCGACTCATGAACGCGAAGCTGATCCCCATTCCGGAGCGCACGCAGCCTGCCTGCCTTTGGCATGGTCCCGCGTGCTCTTTTCGGCGTCCCGCCGAAAAGATTGAGCGCAGCGAACACCAGGGAGCGCTCCGACACACCTTGAAAGGCCACCCTGCTCAAGCAGGTGGACAGAAGAGATTTTTTCTGCCGATGACATCCACCCCCGTGTGCGGCTCCCGCCGCAATGCGTTCGGCGGGACGCCAAACGCAGCACGCGAGACGCGTGCGCTCCCCTCACACTCCCCCACAGCCCACTGCCCACCGAATCCCCCATGACCTCCTCCCTCGAACTCAAACGCGACGTCGAAGCCGTCCAAATCCCCAGCGGCGACATCGTCTCCCTGCCGCTCGGCACCAAAGTCATCATCACCCAATCCCTCGGCGGCACCTACACCGTGGCCACTGACTTCGGACTCGCCCGCATCGCGGAAAAAGACGCCGACGCCCTCGGCATCGACCCGCAAGCCGCCAAGAAAGACGACGCCGGCACCTCGTCCAACATCCCCGATGACGCCGACGACATCGAGCAAGCCGTCTGGTCCCAACTCCGCCACGTCTATGACCCCGAGATCCCCGTCAACATCGTCGATCTCGGCCTCGTCTATGATTGCCGCGTCATCGACACCGAAGACGGCGTGAAAAAAGCCGAGGTGAAAATGACCCTCACCGCCCCCGGGTGCGGCATGGGCCCCACCATCGCCGCCGATGCCCAAGGCCGCATCCTCACCATCGAAGACATCGACGACGCCAGCGTCGAAGTCGTCTGGGATCCGCCCTGGAACCAAGACATGATCAGCATCGAAGGCAAAATGAAGCTCGGCATGATCTAAGCCCCCTCACCGGAGGGCAGGATTCTATTCCCGCCCACTTTTCCCGCCGCGCCGCTCCCCCTCCCCCCCATCTCTCCATCCCTCCGTCTCCCCCTCCCAACCTCCCCGCGTGGCCGCCCTCTCCGACATCCTCCAAAGCGAAGACATCACCAGCCTGCGGCACCTGCAACTCTTCGCCCGCACCGTCGTCGAAGGCTTCACCACCGGCCTCCACGCCTCCCCGCACAAAGGCTTCAGCGTCGAGTTCCGCCAGCACCGCCCCTACGTCCAGGGCGATGAAATCCGCCGCCTCGACTGGAAAATCTTCGGTCGCTCCGACCGCTTCTACATCCGCGAGTACGACGAGGAAACCAACCTCCGCGCCACCATCGTCCTCGACACCTCCGGCTCCATGGGTTACCGCGGCAGCGGCGGCGTCTTAAAGCTCGACTACGCCCGCAAGCTCGCCGCCTCCCTCGCCTACCTGCTCATGTCCCAGCAGGACGCCGTCGGTCTCATCACCTTCGACACCAAGCTGCGCGAGATCATCCCGAACCGCACCAAGATCACCCATCTCCACCTGCTCCTGGAGACCCTCGTCAAAGCCCGGCCCGGCGGCGAAACCGCGCTCGCCCCCGTCATCGAATCCCTCGGCGCCCAGCTCAAGCGCCGCGGCCTCATCATCCTCATCTCCGACTTCTTCGATGACGCCGCCGCCCTGCTCAAAGCCATCGGCGTCCTCCGTCATCAAGGCCAGGAAATCATCGTCCTCCAGCTTTGGGATCGCGACGAACTGGAATTCCCCTTCTCCCGCTGGGCGCGTTTTGAAAACCTCGAAAACACCGAAGACCACGTCCAACTCGACCCCGCCGCCGTCCGCCAGCGCTACCTCGAAGTCCTCGCCGACTTCCGCCACCAAATCCAAGACGGCCTCCGCAAACACCAAGCCGACCACCTCCAACTCACCACCGACCAATCCCATTCCCAAGCCCTCCGGCAATACCTCACGCTGAGGATGAAATAAAAAAATCCGAAATCCGAAGCCCGAAAACCCACTGCATCATTCGGACTTCCCCTCCCCATCCCGTCAATCCTGTCAAAAACCATCCCGTTCGTTCACGAAATGAATACTTTGGCATATCCAATCATCTTTCGCTACGATGACATGATAGTGCCATCTGGTGAAGACTTCGTGCGGATATGGAATGTCTCTTTTCGAAACCAATCGAGATTTGACAGCATTGAATCAATACACCCCAAGGCACGCTTCCATTGGTTAATCGACTCCGAAGCCAGACTCAGGGAGATCACCTTAGAGGCAAAGTCTCGCGAGTGGCTCAGGCCATTTCGCTACATTTGGAGAGGCGTCAAGGAACACTATAACATTTCGGACGGACGTGTGTTTACTGTTTCCGAGTTCAAAAAACTACTCGAAGAAACACGCCTAGATGAAGACAAGTCATTGACCCCAGCTCTCCAAGACTTTCTCGCAGAGTTTTCCGAAGATGTTGTATTTACTCGATCTATGTTTAAAAAATTTATGGGCAAATGAATATTCTCGAAACAATCAAGAACGAGCGAATGCAGGCAACCGGCGTTCCGCCTGAGCCTGATTCTTGACGTTAATCCTCCCAAAATCCCGTCAATCCTGTCTAAAAAAGAGCCGCCCGCCCATTGACCTTCCTCACCCCCATCCTCCTCGCCGGCGCAGCCGCCTTTCTGATCCCGTTGGTTATTCACCTGTTCAACCGGCGGCGGATTCTGCACGTCCAATGGGGAGCCATGCACCTGCTGCACGAAGTCCTGCGCCAGAAAAAGCGCCGCATGCAGATCGAACAATGGCTGCTCCTGCTCACCCGCATCGCCATCCCCATTGTGCTCGCCCTTTGCCTCGCCCGGCCCGTGCTCAACGCCCTGAGCCAGCTTCCCGGCCTCGGCAAATCCTCCCTCATCGTCCTGCTCGATGACAGCTTCTCCATGCGCGCCCCCACTACGAGCGGCGCGCTCGCCGCCGACCAAGCCCGCGAAGACCTCGCCCGCATCCTCGCCACGCTCCCACGCGGATCGGACGCCCAAATCCTCCGCATCGGCGGCACGCCTCGCCCCTTGAACGACGCCCCCGCCACCACCCTCGACCTCCTCACCCAAGACCTCGCCGATCTCCCCGCCGTCCACGGCCCCGTCTCCCTGCAAAACAGCCTGCAAGCCGCCCTCGCCGCCACCCAAAAAGCCGCCAACGCCTCCAAGGAAATCCTGATCGTCTCCGACTTCCAAAAGACCGACTGGTCGCCCCTCCTCAGCGGCGGCTCCCTGCCCGCGCTTGACGCCCTGACCAGCGAGGAAAACCCCGCCACCCGCCCCGCCCTCACCCTTTACCAACTCTCCACCCAACTCAGCGAAAACCTCGCCATCGCCGCCGCCGAACTCTCCGCCCAGATCGTCGCCGCCGGCCAGCCCGTCGCCCTCAAAGTCCGCGTTCAAAACCACGGCAAACGCCCCTGGCAGGACGTGCCCGTCCACCTGGAAGCCGACGGCGCCCGCCTGCGCACCGCCCGCGTCTCCGTCCCGCCCGAGGGCGAAGCCTCGCTGCTTTTCACCCACGCCTTCGACACCCTCGGCGACCACGCCCTCACCGTCCGCATCGAGGGCGACACCTTCACCGACGACAACGCCTTCCACACCATCGTCCAAGTCCGCGACCAACTCCCCGTCGTCCTCATCGAAGCCGCGCCCGGCGCCGCCCCGCTCACCGGTTCGCTCGATTTCCTCAACCTCGCCCTCACCCCCCACCTCGGCGCCGCCATCCCGAACCTCCGCGACCTCATCCTCACCCGCACCCTCGACGCCCGCCGGGTCAAGGAAACCGACCTCGCCAACGCCCGCGTCGTCATCCTCGGCGGCCAGCAGCGCCCCAGCGCCGGCCTCGTCCAAATCCTCCAACGCTTCGCCGAAAACGGCGGCGGCATCCTCCTGCTGCCCGCCGAAAACGCCGATCCCATCCAGTGGCAGCGTGAGCTTGGCAAAGCCGCCGAATTCCTCCCCGCCACCGTCACCGGCCAGGCCCACATCGAAAACATCGACTTCCCCGCCCGCCTGCAAACCGCCCGCTTCACCCACCCCGCCCTCATCTACTTCAACGACCCCCGCGCCGGCCGCCTCAGCGACGGCGAGTTCCAGCATTGGTGGAAGCTGGAACCCAATGGCGAAGACGCCCGCGTCGTCGCCGCGCTCGACCGCGGCGTCCCCCTGCTCATCGAGCGCCCGCTCGGACGCGGCCTCATCATCCAGAGCGCCATCCCGTTCAGACCCGGCTGGTCAAACCTCCCCCTCCAGCCCTGGTTCGTCCCCCTCACCCAGCGCCTCACCGCCTGGCTCGCCACCCAAGACACCGAAAGCAGCGCCCACCTCGTCGGCGACACCCCCGCCCTCAGCCTCCCCGAATCCCAAGCCGCCCAGCCCTTCACCCTCACCGACCCCCTCGGCCAAACCAGCGAACTCACCCCCGCCGCCGGCAGCGCCGCCACCCTCCCCCTGCCCCCGCTCACCCAGCCCGGCCTCTACCAACTCCACCCCGCCAGCGCAAACCCCGCCGACCCCAAAACCACCCGCCGCCTCGCCGTCAACCTCGACCCCGCCGAATCCAACCTCGCCCCCCTCACCCCCGAAGAACTCGCCACCCTAGCCGACCGCCTCAACGCCCAAACCGCCACCGATTTCGACACCTACCAGCGCCTCGACCGCACCCGCCGCCTCGGCATCGAAATCTGGCAGCCCCTCCTCCTGGCCCTCCTCATCCTCCTCTTCCTGGAAGTCCTCCTCCAGCAGCACCTCTCCCAAGGAAAGGCGCTTGCCGCCCCAAGGAGCGGCGGTTTGTAACCGCCCAACCTGCGGAGGGCCGGGCTCTGTCCCGGCCCACTTTTCCGTGGGCGGAGGCGGCGCGGAGCCTGGAGCGCCGCAGGTGAACCCGGCTGACCAGTCGCAGCCTGCGCACCGCCTCCGCCCCCAAACAAATGGGCGGAAACAGAGTCCCGCCCTCCCAAAAAGGCAGGCGGTTGCAAACCGCCTCTCCTTGCGCGCGTCTCGCCCGGCCGAGCCGCAGGCGACACCCAAGGAGCGGCGGTTTATAACCGCCTCCCCGCCCCGCACCCGCTTCCCGTACGAACCTCATTCTCCAAGCATAGAGATTTTATATTAGGATAAGATTAGGTATTATTATTTATGGTTTTTTAAATTAGAATATAAACATAATCATTGAGTCGCTCATAGCCCTGCCATAATCTTACGGCATATGAAGACGCCAGCCCCTTCCCCGTCGTGGTTTCGCCGTAATCTCCGGAAGCTGCTCACCATCCTGCTGCCTCTCCTGGCCCCCGCGCTCCTGCCCGCCCAGGCCTTCCACCCCGCCGTCACCAAGCTGCACAGCGGCAAACCGGCGGCGGGCAATCGCTTCGGCCGCGCGGTGGCGCTATCAGACCGCTTCCTGCTGGTGGGAGAACCCTTCAATGACGACAAGGGCAACAACGCCGGCGCGGCGCACCTCTACGACGCCCGCAACGGCCGCTACCTGCGCACCCTCTACGCGGGTGACCCGGCGGTGAACGACTATTTCGGCGGCGGCGTGGCCATCAGCGGCAACCTCGCCCTCGTCGGCGCTGCGATGACGGATGCTGGCGGCAAAGACGCGGCCTACGTCTTCGACCTGATCACCGGCAGACAACTGCGCAAACTCACCGCGCCCGATGACAGCCCTGGAAACGACTGTTTCGGTTCCAGCATGGCCCTGAGCGGCTATCTTGCCCTCATCGGCGCCCCCTTGCATAACGGAAGCCGCGGCGCCGCCTACCTGTTCGACGTGCGCAGCGGCGCGCCCATCGCCACCGGCCATGCCGTGCCCGGCAAACTCACCGCCAACGACGCAGCGGTGGACGACCTTTTCGGCTTCAGCGTGGCGCTCGACGGCGGCCTCGCCCTCATCGGCGCGCAATGGGACGACGACCACGGCTCCAACTCCGGCTCCGCTTATTTGTTCGACGCGCGCAGCGGCCAGCAACTGCGCAAACTCACCGCCGGAGCCGACGGCTCGGCATCTGCCAGATTTGGCTTCAGCGTCGCTCTCAACGGCGGCCTCGCTCTCATCAGTGCGCCTGTAAAAAGCGGCGCAGGCGCAGCCTATTTGTTCGACGTGCGCAGCGGCCCGTTTCTGCGCAAACTAACCGCTGGCGACGCTGTGGGGAGCGCCTGGTTCGGCTACAGCGTGGCGCTCGACGGCAGTCTCGCCCTCGTCGCCGCGCGCGACGATGATGACCTCGGTCTCTACTCCGGCTCCGCCTATCTGTTTGATGCTCAAAGCGGCGACCAGCTTGCCAAACTCCATGCCAGCGACGGCGCGCTGCTCGACCAATTCGGCTACAGCGCGGCTCTCTGCGGTGGTCTCGCCCTCATCGGCGCGCATCATGATGATGACCACGCCAGCGACTCCGGCTCCGCCTACCTCTTCCGCCCCCTGGCCTCCCCGCTCTCGCATCTCCAGCACGCCGCCGCCAAAGGCAGCTTCGCCCCCGGCGCGCCCGGCGCGGCCTTCAAGTCCTTCCCCTCCGCCTACCTCAACCCCAATGGCGTGGTGGTGCTGCGCGGCGCGCTCAGCGGCTCCGGCACCGGCGGCGGTCGCAACCAGGGCGTGTGGAACTCCCTCTCCGGCAGCTCCGATCTCGCCCTGCGCGTCAAGGATCAAGACCTCGGCGCTGGCCGCAAAGCCGCCAAAATCCTCAACGCCTGGAGCAACCGCTCCGATAACGCCATCATCCAAACCATCCTCTCCGGCCCCGGCGTCAACGCCGCCAACAACCAGGCCGTTTTCCGCGACAACGGCGCGTACCTGCTGCAAATCGCCCGCACCGGGGACGACTTCGGCGGGCACCTCGGCGGCGCGGTTCCGCAGAAGTTCCTCGCCGTGGCCCAGTCCGGCAACGACTATGCGGCCATCAACACCCAGTTGAAGCGCGGCGGCGCCGTGGACAAGACCAACGACAGCGCCATCTTCTTCGTCAACCACGCGGGCGCCGCCACCGGTGTCGTGTTACGCGAGGGCGGCGACGCGGTGGCAGGCTTCAAATTTGGCCAGCTTTTCAGCCGGGTGGCGGTGAATATAAATGGCAATTTCATCGGTTTTGGCGCGCCGCTGATTCCCAATGCCCCCGGCCCCGCCCTGCAGGCTGTATTGTCCGGCTCTCATTTGACGGGAGCGTGGTCCATCCCGGCGAGACAGGGCGATTCAGCCCACGGGCTTGATGCCGCCATCAAATACCGCTCCTTTTTCGCTGAGTGCATACACCCGCACTTCGCAGACCTGATCTGGCGCGCCAGTCTCAGCGGCCCCGGAGTCAACGGCAAAAACAACGAAGGGCTCTGGTATGCGTACGGACTACGTCTCATCGCGCGCAAAGACCGGTTGCTGGACCCGGCGGTGGCGGACCCTGGCGACGACCCCTACGGCGTGCACGGGCTGAAAGTCGCCCGTCTGCTGCAGTTCTGGCCGACGGGTGGTGGCGATCGGGTGCTGCTGCTGGTGAAGCTGGGTGGCCCCGGCGTCAAAGCCGCCAACGATCTGGCGCTCTGCCTGTGGGACCATTCTATTCCCGGCTCCCTGCAAATCCTGCTGCGCGAGGGGCAGGTGGTGGGCGCGGCGGAGGGCGCGGCGGTCAAGGTCATCCAGCGTGTGGACGCAGCCCCGTTCAACGGCCATTACACCGTGCTCTGCTCTCTCACCGGAGCCGCCGCCAAAAACCAAGCCCTGTTCACCGGCCAAACCACCCTCGGCAACGCCACCACCCAGAGAGTCCTGCGCACACCGGCGCTGAAGCTGCGCAAAGGCACGCTCTACGACGCCCTCGGAGCCAGAACCCGCCTGCGCAGCCTGAGCCTCTCCCCCACCACCGACAAAACCGGAACCGGCGGCAAAGGCCTGGGCCAAGTCATCAACCAGAGTGGCCGCGTCGCCCTCACCGCCACCTTTGACAACAAAGCCGTGGAAGTCCTCAACGGCAATCCGTAGATTCGATCAGCAATCGAATCCCGCAGAACCCGCCCCCAAGGAGCGGCGGTTTGCAACCGCCCAACCCGCGGAGGGCCGGGCTCTGTCCCGGCCCACTTTTCCGTGGGCGGAGGCGGCGCGGAGCCTGAGGCGCGGCAGGTGAACCCGGCTGACCAGTCGAACCCAGCGCACCAGCAGCTCCGCACCGCCTCCGCCCGCAAACAAATGGGCGGGAACAGAGTCCCGCCCTCCGAAAAAGGCAGGCGGTTGCAAACCGCCTCTCCTTGAGCGCGTCTCGCCCCGCCGCGCCGCGGGCGCGCCCCCCAAGGAGCGGCGGTTTGCAACCGCCTCCCCCCAACAATCCCACAAAAAATCCTGTCAATCCCGTCAATCCCGTTAATCCTGTCAAAACAACCTCCCCAACCCCCATCATGCCCACCGAAATCCTCTCCCTCGGCGAAGTCCTCCTCCGTCTCGACCCCGGCGAAGGCCGCATCCGCACTTCCCGCCAGTTCACCGCCTGGGAGGGCGGCGGCGAGTACAACGTCGCCCGCGGCCTGCGCCGCTGCTTCGGCCACAGCGCCGGCATCCTCACCGCACTCGCCGACAACGAAATCGGCCGCCTCGTCGAAGACCTCATGCTCCAGGGCGGCGTGGACACCAGCCTCGTCAAATGGGTGCCCTACGACGGCATGGGCCGCCGCGTCCGCAACCCCATCAACTTCACCGAGCGCGGCTTCGGCGTACGCGGCGCCAAAGGCAGCGTCGATCGCGGCCACAGCGCCGCCTCCCAACTCCAACCCGGCGACTTCGATTGGGATCATGTTTTCACCACCACCGGCTGCAAATGGCTGCACACCGGCGGCATCTTCGCCGGCCTCTCCGAAAGCACCGCCGAACTCACCATCGAAGCCTGCCAAGCCGCCAAACGCCACGGCCTCACCGTCTCCTACGACCTCAACTACCGCCCCTCCCTCTGGCAGGAGCGCGGCGGATTCGCCGCCGCCCAGGATCTCAACCACCGCCTCGCGCCCTACGTCGATGTCATGATCGGCGTCCTCACCGACAGCCCGCCCAAGACCGGCCCGCATGATCCCCATGCCAGTGATCTCTTCCACGTCGAGTGCGACACCCTCCGTCCGCTCATGGAACAACTCGCCGCCGAGTACCCGAACCTGCAAACCATCGCCGCCACCCTGCGCCGCGTCCACACCGCCAGCGTCAACGACTGGGGCGCGCTCATCTGGCACCAAGGCGAATTCCACCGCAGCCGCAACTACCCCCGCTTCGACATCCTCGACCGCATCGGCGCCGGCGACAGCTTCGTCGCCGGCCTCATCCACGGCCTCCTCACCACCGGCGATCCCCAGCGCGCCCTCGACCTCGGCGCCGCCCACGGCGCCCTCGCCATGACCACACCCGGAGACACCAGCATGGCCACCCTCCAAGAAGTCCAAGCCTTGATGCAGGGCGGCGACGCCAAAGTGCAGCGCTGAAAAACCAAAAATCGTCCTCGTCCTCCTACTCGTCCTCGAAAAAATCCGAAATCCGAAATCCGAAGCACGAAATCAATAACTCCCCCTCTGTGCCCCCCTGTGGTGAATCCCCATTTTCCACCACCAAAGACGCAAGGGACGCAAAGGACATAAAAGAAAAAATCCCCCGCATCCATCCTGTTAATCCTGCTCATCCTGCCATCCTGTCAAAAAAAACCGAACCCCGTCAAAATCAAAGGCTCCCCAGCGGGAACACTCTTTTTCTCTCGCTTCCCGCCACGGAATCGCTTTATTTAGCGCTCCATTCTTTTCACCACCGTCACACATCCAGCACCCCCTTCCTGCCATGAGCGACATCCCCGCCACAGACACCCCGTTCAACGAACCACCCGCGCACGACCCCTTTCAGGCCGCGAAAGCCAGCGCCATGAAAGCCGCCGAGGAATTGCGCAACGCCGCCACCCAGAAAGCCCAGGAACTCCGCCAGAGCGCCGAGGCTCGCGTCCAGGACATCAAAGCCGCCGCCGGGCACAAGGCCGAAGACCTGCGCGAGCGCGCCGATGAAATCCGTCACTACGCCGACCAAGCCCTCCACGACGCCAAGGCCAAATACGCCGACATCCGCACTGAAGCCGAGAACTACGCCCGGGAAAAACCCCTCCAGGCGCTGCTCACCGCCTTCGGCGCCGGCCTCGTGCTCGGCCTGATCCTGCGCCGCTGAACGCGGCACACGGCCGGCCAGTCATCCCACGCCCATGGACCCCTCCCCGCACGCCGCGGAAGAAACCGGACGCCCTTCCGCCCTGCGGGAACTGGCGCAAACGATCCTGCGCTACACCGAAGCCCGCCTGCGCTTGGCGGAGATCGAGTCCCGCGAGGCCGGTTCCCGGATCGGCAGCATCATCTTTTTCACCATCCTCTCCGCCGGCAGCCTGCTCACCGCCTGGCTCATCGCCGCGCCCGCGCTCATCTGGCTCATCTCCCAGCAGACCGGCTGGCACTGGCACCAAGTCGCCCTGATCGCCGCCGCGCTGCATCTGCTCGCCGCCCTGTTCTGCCTCGCCGTTCTCAAATTCAAGCTGCGCCGCATGCGCCTGTTTGAGGAAACGCTGCGTCAATTCCAAAAAGACCGCGCATGCCTCGCCCCAAAAAACTGACCGAAAAACAGCGCCTGCTGGCCGACCTCGACGCCGCCCGCGCCGCTTTGGGAGGCCAGTGGCGCTCTGCGACGGAGTGGACCCGCCCCGCCGCCCTGCTCCAGACCAGCCTGCGCCGGCACCGTTTTTGGTGGGCCGCGGGCGCCCTCGTGGCCGGTTTTGCCGTCGTCCGCGCCCTCCGCCGCCCATCAAAGCGTAAAAATGGGCGTGACACTCCGGCCAAATCCGCTAAAACAGGAAAAATGCTGGCCTTGATCGCCACGCCGCTTTTTGGCATGGCGCGCAAGGCTCTGTTGTCTCTTGCCGCAAAACAATTTCAATTTTTCATGCAATCCCCGGTCAAACCTCAGCGTCCTCTTTAATCCCTCAAGATTCGACACCCCCACGGATCCGCTTTTCATTCATGTCCGAAACTATCGCCACCGCCACCGCCGTCTCTGAAGAAGTCCTGCCCACCCTGGGCTCAGTCGATGACTACTTGCGCTTCTGCCAGGAATATGATGCCTCAGACCTCCACCTCGCCACCGCCTCCCAACCCATCTGGCGGCGTTACGGCAACCTCCAGCCCATCTGGAGCAACTCCGCCGTGCTCACCCCCGAGGACACCCGCCGGCTCGCCTATCAGTTCCTGACCGAGGCGCAGATCAACCAGCTCGAAACCACGGGAGACGTGGACTTCGCCTACCAGCCGCCTTATGGCCGCTTCCGCGCCTCCGTCGTCCAGCAGCGCCTTGGCATCGACATGACCTTCCGCGTCATCTCCGGCAACATCCGCTCCGTCGATGAACTCGGCCTGCCGGACACCGTCCGCACCCTCATCCGCTATCACAACGGCCTCGTCCTCGTCACCGGCCCCGTCGGCTGCGGCAAATCCACCACCCTCGCCGCCCTCGTTGACGAGATCAACAAGGAGCGCCTGGACCACATCATCACCCTGGAAGACCCCATCGAGTTCGTCTTCGAACCCAAAGGCTGCCACATCAACCAGCGCGAGGTCCACACCCATACCGAGTCCTTCGCCGCCGCCCTCCGCGGCTCCCTCCGTGAAGACCCGGATGTCATCATGGTCGGTGAAATGCGCGACCTCGAGACCATCTCCCTCGCCATCACCGCCGCCGAGACCGGCCACCTCGTGCTCGGCACCCTGCACACCGGCAACGCCGCCCGCACCCTCGACCGCGTGCTCGACGTCTTCCCCACCGAGCAGCGCGAGCAGATCCGCATCATGGTCTCCGAATCCCTGCGCGGCATCATCTCCCAACAGCTCGTCCCTCGCACCGACGGCAAGGGCCGCGCCATGGCCCTGGAAGTCCTCGTCAACAACGCCGCCGTCTCCAACTGCATCCGCGAGGGCAAGACCTTCATGCTCAACGGCGTCATGCAGACCGGCAAAAACGTCGGCATGATCACCATGGACGACTCCCTGCGCAATCTTTACTCCCAGGGCCTCATCTCCCAGGAGGAATGCATCTCACGCGCCGAGGACAAAATCCTCATGCGCGCCTTCTTCAAATCCTGAAC
>CAZNKC010000021.1:0-33892 GCA_964573315.1 uncultured Verrucomicrobiaceae bacterium
CAATGCGTTCGGCGGGACGCCGAACGCAGCACGCGGGACGCGTGCGCTCCGTATGACAGCACGCGGGAACGCGTGCGCTCCCGTTCAGGAGGCGAGGCGCCGCTTTTACACCAGCCGCCGCGCATTGCGCAGCCCGTCCGCGGACACCGCCGCGCGCAGGCGGTCGGCCACCATGAAGTCCAGGTAATTCTGCCACTGCATCGGACGCAGCGCCGCCACGCCTTGCGCGCGCAGGCGGTAGCCGCATTCGGCGATCTCCCAGCCGAACTCCGAGTTGCGGTTGCCGTGGTCGGCGCGATGAATCCACGCGCCGGACTCGTCCTTGCGCCACACCGCCGGATCGTTGCCGGGGATGGCTTGCGCATAGGTCCACACGCGATCCACCACCTCGCGGTCGTAGCCGGACTCGGGGTCTTTGAGTTCTTCGGTAGCGATCATGGATGAGCGGCGTCGTTCCCGTTCCAGTACGTCATCCATTCCCCCGGCGAGTCCGGTGTCTCCACCCCGTGCGCGATGCGGCCCTCGTTTTCCGGGATGAACGTGGTGCTGGTGCCATAGACCATGATGAGGTCTTTCGTGCCCACGCTGCGGATGGCGTGCGCCACACCGGCTGGGATGATGACCCCCACGTTGTTCGGCCCCGGCATGTCATCGCCCTCGATGATGAAGCGCATCTTCTTGCGTGGCAGCCCGGCGCGTTCGTCGATGAGAAACATCTCCGCTTGGCCGCTGATGAAAAACATCATGTCCCACTGCTCCTTGTCGTAGGGGCGCAGCGCGAAGTTTTCCGGCTCGTCCACGAACAAGCGCCGGAACCAAGCCTCCGGCTCCGCGCTCTCGGGAATCGCCGGCGGATGAATGTGAAAACCCTTGCTCGTACCGGCCTGCATCAGCGCCGTCGCCCACTGCCGCGGCCACAGCCCGATCTCGCCCGCCATGCCCTCGCCCGCGCGCGCGAACTCCGCAAAGTACCCCCGGTGCCGCTGCTGGAACACGCGCCGGTGAAACACCTCCACGCCGGGAATCGCCAGTTCTGCCGGCAGCACGCCGCTCAGCACCTCCCGCGCCTCCGCCCGCCCGTCCTCCAGTCGCGCTGCCAGATCGCCCGCCGCGTAATCCCGCGTGGCCAGCGCCGCCCAGGCGCCCGACCGCAAACCCCGCCATAAATCTTGATTGGTCTCGCTCATAAATTCGTCCGCACCATGCCTCAAAAATGAGGGCGCGCAAACCGAAGCCGTTTCGTTTCAAGGGGGTGGGGTGCTTTTCGTAATGCGTAACCCGGCTTTGCGGTTGTCAGACGCGTTCCATCCATTATGTTTTACGCTTTGCCCGCCCATCATCCCGCACCCGTCTCCCCATGCTCATTATCACCAGAGCCTACGCCCGCGCCGGTCTTATCGGCAATCCGTCGGACGGCTATTTTGGCAAGACCATTTCCTTCATCATCCGCGACTACTGGGCGGAGGTCACGCTTTTTGAAAGCCCGGAGCTGACCATCCAGCCCAACGAGCGCGACCACTCCAGCTTCAGCGGCATCGACGCCCTGGCGCGCGACGTGCGCCAGTTCGGGTACTACGGCGGCATCCGGCTCTTGAAAGCCTCCGTCAAACGCTTCCACGATTACTGCGAGCGCCACCGCCTGCCGCTGCACGGGCGCAACTTTACCCTGCGCTACGCCAGCGATATCCCGCCCCAGGTCGGCATGGCCGGCTCCAGCGCCATCATCACCGCCTGCTGGCGCGCGCTCATGCAGTTTTATCAGGTGCAAATCCCGAAAAACATCCTGCCCAGCCTCGTGCTCAGCGTCGAGAACGAGGAACTCGGCATCCCCGCCGGCCTTCAGGACCGCGTCATCCAGGCTTACGAAGGCGTCGTCTTCATGGACTTCAACCGCGCCTCCATCGAAAAGCTCGGCCACGGCATCTACGAGGAACTGGATCCCGCCACGCTGCCGAACCTTTACGTCGCCTATACCACGCGGCTGAGCGAGGGCACCGAAGTTTTCCACAACGACATCCGCGGTCGCTGGCTGCGCGGCGAGCGCGCGGTCGTCAGCGCCATGTACCAGTGGGCCAACCTCGCTCAGCGCGTGCGTGACATGCTCGCCGCCGGCGAGGGCGAAAAAATCGGCTCCTTGCTCAACGAAAACTTCGACCTTCGCCGTCGCCTCTACCAGATCAGCCCCGGCAACATCGAGATGGTCGAAGCCGCGCGCGCCTGCGGCGCCAGCGCCAAATTCACCGGCTCCGGCGGCGCCATCGTCGGCGCCTACGAGGACGATGTCATGTTTGAACGCCTCAAAACCACCCTGGAACCGATGCAGATGGTCGTGCTCAAACCGCAGATCATGCCTTCCATTGACGGCATCTCCATCGTCCAAACCGCCGCCGCTTGAGCCTCATGAAAACCCTCGTTCGCAAGGCCGTCATCCCCGCCGCCGGCCACGGCACCCGCTTCCTGCCCATCTCCAAAGCCGTGCCCAAGGAGATGCTGCCGCTGGTGGATCGTCCCGTCATCCAATACGTCGTCGAGGAAGCCGTCGCCTCCGGCATCGAGGACATCCTCATCGTCATCAGCCGTTCCAAGCGCGCTATTGAAGAGCATTTCCATCCCGCGCCTGAATTGGAGCGTGAACTGGAGGCCAAAGGCCGCATCGAAGACCTCCGCCATCTCCAGTCGCTCAGCAAGCTCGCCCGCATCCATTTCATCTGGCAGGGTAAAATGGGCGGCCTCGGCGATGCCGTGCTGCACGCGCGCGACCACATCGGACAGGAGCCTTTCGCCGTGCTGCTCGGCGACACCGTCACCACCACGCGCGACAGCGCCCGCCCGCTCACCCGCCAGCTTGCCGACATCGTGGAAGCGCACGGCGGCTCCGCCGTGGCGCTTCAGGAAGTGCCGGAGGAGAATGTGAGCCGCTACGGCATCCTCGGCGGCGACGAGATATCGCCCGGTCTCATCCGTGCCCGCCAGTTTGTGGAAAAACCCGCGCTCGGCCAAGCGCCTTCCCGCCTCGCCGTCAGCGCCCGTTATGTGTTGTCGCCCGCTATTTTTGACCACCTCAAAAAAGTCCCGCCCGGCAAAGGCGGCGAGCTGCAACTCACCGACGCCATGGCCTCCCTGATGCACGAGGAACCGCTGCACGGCCTGCGCTTCGAGGGCCGCCGCCACGACATCGGCAACAAGCTCGACTTCATCAAAGCCAACCTCCACTTCGGCCTCCTGCGCGACGACATCGCGCCCGCGCTGCGCGCGCATCTTCAGCAGGTGGCAGGGGAAACGCCTGTTTGAGTTTGTCATGTCGTTTTCCTCCTACTCATCCTCATACTCAAAATCCGGGATCATCCGGGAAGCGGGTGCATTCCGGGAGGGTATAGAATTCGCGCTGTTTCTGGATGCCGGGGGGAACACCCCGTTCCTCGTTCTCCTCTTCCAAGCGGGAGATCGGCGGGCTGGAAGCAACCCGGAGGGTTGCCAGCCATTAGCCGGTGGTGGCGCGCAGCGACACCACCGGAACCCGGTCCAACCCGGGCGCCCCATGTCCCCGCACTCCGGCAGGGGTGCCAGCCAAGCCGCGAGCGGTGCCGGCTGGCACGCCTCCGGCGTGCGGCGTGGTTGGGGTTGGCGGGGCCTTGCTACCGGTGGTGTCGCTCGTGCCTCGCTCCACCACCGGCTAATGGCTGCGATGCCTTCGGCATCCTGTTCACTCATCCTCTGCTGCGCCCTGCTGGCGTCCCTGCCCGCCTGCGGCCCGCGCGATCCGCAGTCCGCCGCGCTCAAGGAACTCGCCCGCGCCGGTTACACGCTTTCCATTGAGGAATACCATCGCGCCGCCGCTGCCGGAGACGTGAAGGCTCTCGCTCTGTTCCTCGCCTGCGGCACCCGTGTCGATGTGCCTTTGTCATCAGGCGACGGCAACAAACAAACCACCGCCTTGCGAGCCGCCGTCCGCCACGGCCACGATGCCGCGGCGGCTTGGCTGCTGGAACAGGGCGCGGCCATTCAAAAGGCAGACACCGATGCCGATGCGCCCCTGCTGCGACTCGCCGTCGCCAGCAGCAGCGAGGAACTCGTTCGCCGCCTCCTGGCGCATCCCGATCTGCCCGCCACGTCGCTCGAACCGCTGCTGCTGGAAGCCGCCGCTCTCGGTGAAACCGGCATCGCCGAGGCTCTGCTCGATCAAGCGCCCGGCCTGCCGCTGGAACCCGCCCTGCGCCGCGCCGCCGAAGCGGGACACCTCACCGTGGTTGATTTCCTCGTGCAACGCGGCGCTGTACTTGATGATGCTGATCCCGGCAGCGGCCGCCCCGCGCTCATGCTCGCCGCGGGCAACGGCCAGCGCCCGGTGGTGGAGCTTCTTCTTGCCGCCGGAGCCTCGCGTTTCCACGCCGGCCACGACAGCTTGCTTGCCGCCGACCTCGCGAAAGAAAGCGGCCACGACGAAATCGCCGCCTTGTTGTGGCGTCCGCCCAGCCCACTCGAACGCGAAACCGGCATCCTGCCCGCCGATCCCGGTCAACCACCGCCGCAAGGCTGGGAAACCGCCACCGCGCCCGCCATCCCGCTGACCCCGCCCGCCTCTGGTCAGCCGCGTCCGCTGGCGCCGTTGCATCACGCCATCGCCGGCCATCACTCCGGCCTCGCCACGCCGCCGCCGCCGCGCCGCCGCATCGAACTGCACAGCGTCCGGCCCAGGCAGCTTCCGTTTCGCTTGTTCAGTTTGGCCACGGAAACGGATCAAGCCGTCCTCGAAGACCTCACTCTTCCCGGCCCGGAACGGTACGTGAGACCCGGCAACGCCATCGGAGATTCCGGCTGGCGTTTAGCTGAAATCCGCGCCGCCACTTCCGAGCGCCCGTTGCCGGAATGGCTCTCCGCGCTCGCCATCGTCGAGCACGCCGGCAGCGGCTCTCGCCTCGCCCTCATCCCGGAGACCGCCGCCCGTCACGGCCCGCTCAGCGCCGTGCTGCACATCACCGGCACCGACGAATTCTACGAAGCCCACCCCGGCGACACCTTCCGCTTCACGACTTCCCCCGCCGCCTTCACGCTGACGGCCATTCATCAACGGCGGGTGGAAATCACCGATTCGGAAGGCGTCTTTGAGGTGGCTCTCAAGCCGCAGTAATGTGTCAAGAGCATTTCAGGCAACTGCGCCTCTCTTCCTTCGTGTGTGCTGGATGATCAATGAGGCGAGCCAAATGACGAAAAGCCCCCAAACCAGAGCGTTAATTTTGGCAAAGAGCGAAAACACACCGTCGTCAGTGAGATGCGGCTTCAACCACTCGCCAATAGGAAACCATAAATACATCATTGGGAAATTCAGGATGGCAAGGACGACGCTATGCAGCGGAGATAAAACAGGATGCGCCGTGTCACCAATGGCGACGGCTTCGTAGCAAACCCGTATGTAGGCGGAATGGTAGATGACGCCGATAATCGGGACTCCGAAAAGGTAAGTTATCCATAGTCGTTTCCGCCCTGCCGATGTCTGAGCAACTGTGGGGGATTCTTGCGATGCGCGCTCGGTGTCAGCCATACGAGTGCAGTATCTCAACGAACGGACGCCAAATCAAGCCTCACCCGCGTCGCGCCCCATCCCCCTTGATCGGCTGCCGCGGGCCAGATGATCTCGGCCACTTCCGGCAGACGCTCCAGCAGGCGGTGGACACCGGTGCGCAGGGTGCCCGTGCCTTTGCCGTGGATGATGCGCACATCGGACAGGCCGCGCTTCAGGCACTCGGCCAAGTAGTCGCGCAGCAAATCGCCGACCTCGTCGGGGCGGAAGGTGTGCAGGTCTAGCTCCCCGGTGATGGGGATTTCCACCGGTTCATCCGGCAACCAGTCGTCCTGGGCCGACTCCATCAGTGTCCGGTCTTGTGATGTTCCGCCAGCACGTCGCGGCCAAAGTCGCCGTCAAAATCCCGCCACACGCAATGGACGTGGTTGGCGTTGTTTTGCACGTTGTCGTACTCCAGCAGGAAGGTCGGCCCCTGCACCCGGTAGTAGTGCGGATCGCCCAATTCCTTGCCGCCGGCCCAGGCAAAACTGACCGGTCCCGCATTCAGAATTTCTCCCCACGCCACGTCCGCGATCTCCGGGCGCAGCCGGTTCAAATACTCGCGGATCAAGCGATGCAGCATCGCCCGCTGGCCCACCGTCATGTCCAGTTCGGAAAGACCCGCCGGCTCCAGTGGCGACACCGTGCGCTCCGCCGCCGTCAGCAGTTCCTTCGGCGCTTCGTCGCTGAATTTCGCCTTCGCGAATTGCGCCTCGGTCAGCGACTGCACCAGCGACCGCCCGCATTCCTCCTCCACGCCTAGCACGCGCAGCCCCGTCAGCGGCCCCTCGCGCACCTCGCCGGGGTTCGACCCGAAAAAGCTCGGCGTCGCCCGCAGCAGACGGCCGTCTTTGACGGTGAAATTGAGCGACAGATGATGCCCCTCCACGCGCCAGCCCCAGGTGCCCGTGGCCTCCGGTTTGCCGAAGATGGAGACGAAGTACTTCTCCGGGTTGCGCCGTTCCCGCACCTGCGAGCGCTTCGGCTCCTCCTGGGTCACGCCTTCCATTTGATAAAGCACCTCCTCCAAGCTCATGATCGTCACCGCCTTCATGATCCCGCTTTCGCCGAGGCCCGTGGACAGCAGCGCTTGGGCCAGCAGCCGTTGCTGCGGCGTCATGTCCAGCATCGGCAGTCCCTCGCGCTCGCGCGGAATGAAGTGCCAGTTCTCACGCTCCTCGGATGCGAACTCGAACACCGCCCGCGCCCGCTGCTCGTCGTTGAGCGATCCCAGCCACGCGTTCGCCACCAGGGCCATTTGCTCGCCCGCGTCATGAGCTTGCAAGGTGGCGGGCAGCGGCAAGAAGGGCAGGGCAAGACTGGTCAGGAGAGGGAGAAAGGAAGGTTTCATCATCGCATCATACGAACGAACCACGCACGCCGCATCTTTTCCGGCAAATGCCGGGAGATCAAAAAAGCAGCACCCAAGGGGAGGCGGTTATAAACCGCCGCTCCTTGGGGGGGCTTGCAAACCGCCGCTCCTTGATTTCCGCGATGGCGGATGAAGGCGGGCAGCGTCATCCCCTTCGGAAACGTGCCCGCCAAAAAAATGGGCCGGAATACAATCCGGCCCTCCGTTCGTCTGTTTGCCCCGCCGCGTTTTTCGCGCTATAACCCCGTCAGCACCTCACCTCATGCCAGCCAGCCAGCCTTTGCCAGACCTCGACGCCGTGGACTACGAGCGTTACGCCCGGCATTTGGCCATCCCGGAATTCGGCGTGGAGGGCCAGCGCCGGCTGAAGGCGGCCAAGGTGCTTTGCATCGGCGCGGGCGGTTTGGGGTCGCCGGTCACGCTTTACCTCGCCGCCGCCGGGGTGGGGACCATCGGGCTGGTCGATCCCGACAAGGTCGAGGTGTCCAACCTCCAGCGGCAAATCCTTTTCAGCGCCGCCGACGCGGGTCGCTCGAAGCTCGACGCCGCGCGCGACCGGTTGCTCGGCCTGCATCCCGGCCTGCAACTTCATCTTCATGCCGAACCCTTTGTCGCCGCCAACGCGCTGCGCATCGCCTCCGGTTACGACCTCATCATCGACGGCACGGACAACTTTCCCACCCGCTACCTCAGCAACGATGTGGCCGTCTGGCTGCGCATCCCGAATGTCTATGGCTCCATCCTGCGCTTCGAGGGACAGGTGGCCGTCTTCGCGCCGCATCTCGGCGCGCCCTGTTACCGCTGCATGTCCCCCGTGCCGCCAAAACCCGGCCTCGTGCCAAGTTGTGCCGAGGGCGGCGTGCTCGGTGTGCTGCCCGGCCTCGTCGGCACCATGCAGGCGCTTGAGGCCATTAAGCTCCTCACCGGCATCGGCCAGCCTTTGCTCGGCAAGCTCCTGCATGTGGACACTCTCGCCATGCGCTTCCGCACCTTCAACCTGCGTCGCGATCCCGAATGCGCTGTCTGCAGCGACCGTCCCACGATCACCGAACCCATCGATTACGAAGGCTTCTGCGGCGTGCCCGCTTATGCTTCTTCCTCCACCATGACACCGCCATCCGTCCCCACCCTCACCGTCCAAGACCTGCAACAACTCCGCCAAAACCAAGAGCCGCACTTTTTGCTCGACGTGCGCGAGCCGGACGAGCACCAAGCCGCCCGCATCGAAGGCGCCACGCTCATCCCTCTCGGCGAGCTGCCGGACCGTCTCGCCGAAATTCCGCGCGATCAAAAAATCGTCGTCCACTGCAAGCTCGGTGGCCGCAGCGCCAAGGCCGTTGGACTGCTCATCGCCGGCGGCTTCGACAACGTCTGGAACGTCGCCGGCGGCATCGAGGCTTGGCGGGAGGCGGAGGGGGAATGAGGGATGGAGAGAAAGAGAGACAAGGGGACAGAGAGATTCTTTTTCTCTCATTCTCCCCCTCTCTCCGTCTCTCCTTCTCCACCGCCGCGCAGCCACTCCAGCGCCTTCCCGTAACTGGCCTGCGTCAGAAAGTGATTCAGACGCGCGGGCAGCTCAGCGCGCAGCCTTGCGTGCTCCGCCGTGAGGCGTTCCGACACCGTTTTCAGCCGCTCCAGATGCGTTTCTGGATCGCGATCACGCAGCGCGTGATCGGCGATCACCTCCAGCCGCTCTTCCAGCAGCTTCCGCAATTCCGGCCAGGATTCCTTTTCAGACATGCGGTTTGGTTACGCTCGCGCAGGCTTCGTGCCAAGCCGGTTTTTTGCACAAAAAAAGTCACTCGTTCACCGGCTGCTCACAGGTTGTTCACGCCGGGGCTGTGAACATCTCCAACAACTCGACAACAAACTTTTTGAAACGCTTGGAATAAAACTTCGCGCTTTGAAAAATTTTGACCAATTCACTTGTGAAGAGTGTCGTTTTCGACATACACAAGACATGATTTTTTGAAGCCGCTCGAACGCGACTTCACTCTCTTTTCGCAACACACATTCTTTCCCGAAACTCCAACCCGATGGATTCCCTTTCCGCATCAACTGACTCTCCCGACTCCGCCGCAGACACTCCGCCCGCTCAAGCCGAATCCACCTCCCCCGCGCCCGGCAGCGCGTGGGAAATGATCCGCACCCTCCTTAAAACACGTCTCGGCCGGGACAACTTCGAGCGCTGGTTCGGCAGGGCGGACGCCGAAGAGTCTGCCGGCGGTTTCCGCCTCCGTGTCGAGAACCCCATCCATCAATTGTGGATCGAATCGAATTACGCCGCGACGCTGGCCGACGCCGTCGCCGAAGTCCTCGGCACCGCCGTGCCGGTGGAGATCATCGCCGGAGAAACCTCCGCCCCGCTCAACGGCTCCGCCCCGGCGCCCGCCGCCAAGGCCGCCCGTCTCGTCTCACCCGCCCATGACCGCGACAACTCCGCCGCGCGTTTCGTCAGCGAGGAGCAGGCGCCGCCCGTGCGCAGCCTGGGCGATGCCGGTCTCAACGCCAAGTTCAGTTTCGACACCTTCGTTGTCGGCGCCAACAGCTCCTACTCCTGCGCCGTCGCCAAAGCCGTCGCCGAGAAACCCGGCCGCATCTACAACCCCCTCTTTTTCTACGGCTCCACCGGCATCGGCAAGACCCATCTCATGCAGGCCATCGGCCAGGAAGTGCTCATGCGCAAAAAACGCGCCGTCGTGCGCTACGTCACCTGTGAGCAATTCACCAACGACTTTGTCGAAGCCATCAAAAAAGGCGCCTTCAGCCAGTTCCGCATGAAGTATCGGAAAGTCGATGTCCTCTTGATCGACGACATCCACTTCCTCGCCGGCAAGGACAGCACCCAGGAGGAATTTTTCCACACCTTCAACGAACTGTTCAACAACGCCAAGCAGATCGTCCTCGCCAGCGACCGTCCGCCGAGCGAGATCCGCAATCTCGAGAGCCGCCTCGTCTCCCGCTTCGAGTGGGGGCTTGCCACACAGATACAGCTCCCGGACTACGAGACCCGCGTCGCCATCCTGCGCCGCAAGCAGGCGGACTTCCAGGTCGCCGTCGATCCCGCGATCCTCGAATTCATGGCGCAGCGGATCAAAGGCAACGTGCGCAAGCTGGAGGGCGCGCTCATGCGCGTCGTCGCCCACATTTCCCTGGAGGGTTCCAGCCCGGACGAGGCGACCATGCAGATGCTGCTTCGTGACGTGCTGGACCAGGAACCCGCCAAATCCGTCACCGTGGACCGCGTCCAGCGTGTCGTCGCTGCGCATTTCGACCTGCGCGTCAGCGACCTCACCGGCCCGCGCCGCCCGAAAAACATCGCCGAATCGCGCCAGATCGCCATGTACCTCGTGCGCACCCTGACGAAGCTCCCGCTCACCCAGATCGGCGAGGAATTCGGCAACCGCGACCACGGCACCGTCATTCACGCCTGCAAGGTCGTGGATGCCCGGACGAACACCGATCCTGCCCTGCGTCCGCTCATCGACACCCTGACCGCGCGCATCCTGGCGGATTGACGTTGGAGTTGCCTTTAGGCGATCATTGAAAGAGGAGGGGAGTGTCAAGGCGTCAAGTTTCAAGTGTCAAAAAGAGCCGCGGTGGGGGCTCGCTTTCGCCTTCGCCTTTATTTAGGATTAGACAGCCCGCTCTTTTCTGTTCAATATCCTTGCTGATTGCGTCGCAAGCGTTAAAACAACCGGATTGATTGAGCAGAGGTCTATGAAGTTTACAATTAGCAAGGAAGAATTCCTGGATGCCATCCAGCAGGTCCAACACGTCGTCGGTGCCCGCACCACGCTGGCCATCCTTTCCAACGTGCTCCTGCGCGCCAAGGACAACGTGTTGGAGTTGACCACCACCGATCTTGACGTGGGCGTCAGTTGCACCGTCCCGGCGGAGGTCACCGAGGCCGGCGCCACCACGCTGCCCGCCCGCCGTCTCGCCACCATCATCCGCGAGCTGCCCGCCGAGGAGATCGAGGTTTCGGTGGACCAGAAAAACACCGCCTCCATTCGCAGCGGCCCGTCCTTCTTCAAAGTGCTTGGCCTCTCCAGCGAGGAATTTCCCGCCCTGCCGCAGTTTGACGAAGCCTGGGAGTTCCAGATCGAACAGGCTGTGCTCAAGGACTGCCTGCGCAAGACCTCCTACGCCATCTCCACCGACGAGACCCGCTACGTCCTCAACGGCATCCTGTTCTCCTTCAAAAACAACAACCTCACCCTCGTCGCCACCGATGGCCGCCGCCTCGCCATGGTCGAGCAGGAGCTGGAATTCCCGCAGAGCCACGAGACCGACATCATCGTCCCCACCAAGGCCGTGAACGAACTCTCCCGCCTCCTCGGCGACCAGGGCGAGGTCACCATCCGCGTCAGCAACAGCCAAGTCGCCTTCGACCTCGGCGACGCCTTGCTCATCAGCAAGCTCATCGACGGCAACTACCCGAATTACCGTCAAGTCATCCCCGGCGAAGCCAAGGAGCGCATCGCCCTGGAACGCGAGACCTTCCTCAAAGCCATCTCCCGCGTCTCCCTGCTCGCCAGTGACAAATCGAACTCCGTCAAATTCATCTTCACCACCGGCAGCGTCGAGATCGTCGCCTCCTCCCCGGACATCGGCGAGGCGCGCGAGACCCTGGCCATCAATTACAAAGGCGCGGACATCACCATCGCCTTCAACCCCGAGTTCACGATGGCTCCGCTGCGCAACCTCAGCGCCGACGAGATTTACCTTCATCTCATCGACGAGATCAGCCCCGGCGTCGTCCGCAGCGGCGCCGGCTTCCTGTATGTCATCATGCCCATGCGCGTGAATTCCTGAACGTCTCTGTTTTATGAACGCCCGACCCAGCGCCGCCATCCTCTGGTCGTCCCTGTTTTTGGCCCTCGGCCTCAGCCAGTGCGTGACCGAGCCGCCCTATCTGCCCCCCGGCGCAGGCACCGGCATCTCGCTCGACACCGCGCCCGGCCGCCGCAACCGCCAGGAAACCCGCTACCTGGAAAACACCACCCCGCCGCCTCTGCCTTCCCCGGAGATGGCGGGCAGCTACGGCGGCGGCACGCAGGTTTACGAAACCCCGGAGGACATCGACACCACCCCGCCAACGGTTGAGCAAACCCCCAAAAGAGAACCCGATCCCGCCAGCATCCCGCCCGAGCCGGAGAAAAAAGTCCCCGTGCCGGCCGCGCCCGAGCAAATGCCCTTCGGCCTCCCTGTCCCCGGCAAAAAAGGCTTCGTTTACAGCCCCTTCGACAAAACCCAAATGGTCGATGTCAGCGGCATCCCGTCCGGCAAAAAAGTGCGCTGCCCTTACACCAGCAAGATATTCTTGGTGCCCTGAGCGCGCAGGATAAAGCCTCCAGCTTGTCAACGGAGAGGGGACTCCAGCCTTGGTGCCTTTCATGGAGGATAGTCCAGCCATTTGATCTGTCGGCTTGTCACTTCCATGCTGTTTCATGCCGGAAATCTGTCGCTTCAAAGGCATCAAGATCAGAATGCACTTCGGTGCTCATGAACACCCGCCCGCCCATTTCCATGCGCAGTCTGGGAATGGCGCGGCCATGATCGATTTTGATGGCAAGCTGCTGCAAGGTTTCCTGCCTCCCGGCGAGCTCGCCCTCGTACGCCGGTGGGCCAAACTCAGGCAGGCCGAGCTTCTCCAAAACTGGGAGCTTTGCCAGCGGGATAATGCTCCTTTCAAAATCGAACCTTTGGGTTAAAATTTCCCATGACCTCGACACTCACAGACCTCGACGCCTGCTATGTCGTTCGCGCACGCATCACTGGCGACCATCAAATGGCCATCAAGTTCCGCGACGGTCTCATTGCCGAACTAAACCTTGCCAACTGGCTCAAGTCTCGCACAGGGCCAATGGTCGAACCCCTCCACTCCCCGGCCTTCTTCGCCGACATGGACATAGACGATGGGGTTCTGACATGGCCGAACGGTTACGACCTCGATCCGCTCACCGTCCGTCATTGGGCCGAGCGTGGAACCTGTGACTGATTTGGCTATTATTTTCACCCCCGGCAAGCCCACCCGCCAGCAGCAAACCCGTCCACACCAGCAGCGGCTCGAAGCGGGGCAGGGAATCCAGCGACGCCAGCGAGTGGCCGTCAAAAACCACACCGGCCAGTCCCGCCAGCGCCAGCACCAGCCCCGCTTCCCAGCCGCCGCGTCGCGCCGCTTGCCACGCGCCGGCCAGCCCGATGCCGAGCACGCCGAGCAGTCCGGCCAGCCCGGTCAAGCCGCCATGCAGCGCCGTCGCCGCCAGCACGCTGTGCGGATGCGGCGCGCGTTCCTTTTCCGGCAGGCGATGGTTCCACAACTCGCTCCCGCTCCACAGTCCGGTCCCGAAGAGCACCCGCGCCGCGCCGCCTTCCTGCAAAGTGTTCCACACCGCCTCATACATCGCAAACCGGCCTGTGCTGCCGCGCTTCGTCCATTCCCGCAGCGGATTGGCGTCGATGACTCGCGGGTAGCGCCGGCTCACCTCGGTCTCCGGCGGACTGTCGCTGGCAGGTGTCGCCAACCCCGGCATCAGCAGGTGGAATACCGCGAAGACAAGCACGAAACGCGCCGCATATCCCGCCGACCTCCGCGCCGCCAGCAGCAGCGCCACCGCGTTACCCGCCAGCAGCACGAGCAAAGCCCCGCGGCTGAGGCTGGCCAGCGCCGTGAAAACCAGCAGCCCATGCGCCCCCGCCAGCAGCGCGCGCTGCCAGCAGCGCCGCCCGGCCTGCATCCCCAGCGCCAGCGCCCACACGCCCGCGAAAGCGTAAGTCACGCCGCTGCAAACTTGGTTCCAGCCGCCATACACCAGCTTGTTCCCCAGCCTCATGCCCCAATGCCAGCCCGGCTCACGCCAGAGGCAATAGGCGATGCTGTATAGCGCGCTCGCCGCCGCCGCCACCACCACCGCCCAGCCCAGCGCGTCCGTCAGCCGCCTGTCCTTGCCCGTGTGATGAAGCATCACCAGCCACGCCAGCAGTCCCGCCGCGCCCCAGCGCCAGCTTTGGCTCGCCTCCATGTCAGCTCCCGCCGTCACCATCGAGACACCCAGCATCCAGCCCACCCACAACACCGCCCCGCGCAGCACGAGCGACTCCCTCCACGCCCGCGCCACATCCACCGGCCAGCCGCACAGCATCAATCCAACGACACCCCAAAACAACCCATGCCAAAGCGTCCACTGGCTGTAAAAAACGAACGTCCCACCCAGCAGCCAAGCGCACAACCCCGCCATCGCGATCCCGCGCAGCCAGGACATGTGACGCGCAACGGTTTTGTCTCCAAGCCCGAAATCCGAAATCCGAAGCCCGAATTTCGGATTTCGGATTTCGGGCTTCGGACTTCGCGCCGGTTCGTTCAAAACGATTTTTCCAATCGCAGCGTTTACCTCAAGCTCACCTTGCGCGCCGCCTGCGCCAGGCGCTCATGGGTTTGCCGCACCACTTCCGGCGGCGGTTTCACATCCGCCGAGCGCGCCCAGTTGCGCCACAGAAATTCCAGCAGCATGCCCAATTCCTTCGCCACCTCCTCGTTTTCGCGCATCGTCTCCGGCAGGGTCGCGAAGTTCTTGCGCAATTCCTCGATGAGCAGCGGCGAACCCACGCACAAACCGCCGACGTCCGCATCCGGCGTTTCCAGCACCAGGGAGGACACGATCTCCAGCGTGCGCAACCACACCCCCAGGTCCAGCAGCACCGCCAAATCCTCGTCCCGCTGGTCCAGCAAAGCCTGATGCAGCACCTGTTGGCCCCTGATGACGTCCGTCCGCAGGTCCTCCCACATGCCATCCTCGGCCAGCTTCGCCTGCCCCAGCAGCATCGGCGACACCTTCTCGCCAAAACCCAGCGTACGGCTGAAAGCCATCACCTCCTGGTTGTTGTTGCGGAATTGCTGCGCGTCCGCCGCCTGCACGCACAGGTAGCTCTCACCCAGCAGATACCCCAGCGTCACTGCCGACCGCAGCCGGTCGGGGGCGGGAATGGGCGGCGGTGGCCGGTAAAGCTGCCGCCAGCGCGCCTTCGTCACTTGGCCCACCGCCTCCAAAAAATCCACCGGCGTCTGTTCCGCGGTCCACAGCGGGGCTACCGAGAAGGTTTTTTCTCCGTCTTGCTGCTGCGCGTCCGCTCCGGCAGCCAAAGTACCACGCCTCTCCGAGGCGTCCTCCCGCACAGCCTCACGCTTCTCCAAGGCGTCCTTTCTCAAAGCGCCGGGCCTTTCCGAGACACCTCTCTCCCTCGTTTCACCGTCACCCTGCCCCATCACCGAACCCCCGCAAACGCACAACACGGCCCCCGCCACGACCAGAATCAAGGCCGCGCGGCTGCCCAAGGTTGGCGTAGGCATCATGAATTTATTCTTTGTTTTACTCCACCGTGACGCTTTTGGCCAGATTTCTCGGCTTGTCCACGTCGCAACCCCGCGCCACCGCCGTGTAATAGGCCAGCAATTGCAGCGGGATCACGCTCAGCAGCGGCGTCAAATACGTCGGCGATTCCGGAATGTAAATCACATCGTCCGTGATCCGCTCAAGGTCCGTGCGCCCCTCCGTCGTCACCGCCACCACCGGGCCTTTGCGTGCCCGCACCTCCTCGATGTTGCTCACGTTTTTCTCAAACACCGCGTCATCCGGCGCCACGAATACCGACGGCAGGTCCGGCTTCACCAGCGCGATGACGCCGTGCTTCAACTCCGCGCTCGGATGGCCGCTGGCGTAAATGTAGCTGATCTCCTTCATCTTCAGCGCCCCCTCCAGCGCCACCGGGTAATTGAGCTGCCGCCCCATGAACAGCATCCCCTCCGCGTGCGCGTGCTTTTCCGCGATTTCCTTGATCCGGTCCGCCTGCCGCAAAATGCGCGTGATTTTGTCCGGGATCGCCTCCAGTTCGTCGATCATCTCCAGGCCGTCCACGCTGGACAGATGGTGGATGCGGCCAAAAAGCAGCCCCAGCAGCGTCAGCAGCGTCACCTGGGAGGTGAAGGTCTTCGTCGCCGCCACGCCCACCTCCGGCCCGGCGTGGATGTACACCCCGCCGTCGCTCTCCCGCGCGATGGTGCTGGCCACGTTGTTGACGATGCCCAGGCAGCGCATGCCCTTGCGCTTCGCCTCGCGCAGCGCCGCCAGCGTGTCGATCGTCTCCCCGCTCTGGCTGATGACGAATTGCAGCGTGTTCTTGTCCGTGGGCACGTTGCGATAGCGGAACTCGCTGGCGATCTCCACCTCGGTCGGGATGCGCGCCATGCTTTCGATCAAATACTCGCCCACCATCGCCGCGTGAAACGCCGTGCCGCAGCCGCTGAGGATGATGCGATCCACGTTGCGCAACTCCTGCGGCGTCATGTTCAAGCCGCCGAGTATGGCCGTCGCCTCCTCGCGGGAAAGACGGCCGCGCAGCGCGTTTTGCAGGGACGCCGGCTGCTCGTAAATCTCCTTCAGCATGTAGTGCTCGAAGTCGCCTTTTTCCGCGTCGTCCTCGGTGAAATCCACCCGGCTCACCGTCACCGCCGCCGGCCGGCCCTGATGGGACTGCACCGTGTAGCGATCCTCCGCCAGCGTCACGATGTCGTAGTCGTTCAAATATACCACGTCCCGCGTGTGCGCCACCAGCGCCGACACATCGCTGGCCAGGAAGTGCTCGCCCTTGCCCAGGCCCACCACCAGCGGACTGCCCAGCCGCGCCCCCACCAGCACCCCCGGCACGTCGGCGTGCATCACCGCGATGCCGTAGGTGCCTTTCACCTTGCCCAGCGCCGCCTGCACCGCCGCCACCAGCCGCGCCTCACCGTCCGGCTCGTCCGAGCTTTCAAAAAACCGGCCCACCAGATGCGACAGCACCTCCGTGTCCGTCTCCGACTCGAAGGTGTGCCCTTCCTCGATCAAATGATCGCGCAACGATTGGTAGTTCTCGATCACCCCGTTGTGAACCAGCGCCAGCCGCCCGCTGCCGTCCAGGTGCGGGTGCGCGTTCTCGTCCGTCGGCGCCCCGTGCGTGGCCCAGCGCGTGTGACTGATGCCCGCCGTCCCCTGCGGATTCAACTCGCTCACCGCCCGGCGCAAATTCTCGATCCGCCCCGCGCGCTTCACCAGTTCCAACCCCTCCCGCGTTCCCGTCAGAGCCATCCCCGCCGAGTCATAACCACGATATTCCAACCGCCGCAGCCCATCGAGAAGGATGGGGCTTGCCTGCCGTTTGCCGATGTAACCTACAATGCCGCACATGAGAAAAGCCAAACATAACCCCAAACCCCGCAAAGCCAACCCGAAGATTCACCTCCGCGTGTCGTTAAACCCTTGTCATGCGTTGCTTCCCCCTCCTCATCGCCGCCCTCCTGCTCGCCCCAGTCTGCCAGGCGGAATCCCGCCCGCCGAACATCATCTTCATCCTCACCGACAACCAGGGCGCCTGGACGCTCGGCTGCTACGGCAACGAGGACATCCGCACCCCGCACATCGACCGCCTCGCCGCGGACGGCATCCGCTTCGACCGCTGCCTCAGCAGCAACGCCGTCTGCTCACCCACCCGCGCCACTTTTCTCACCGGCCTCATCCCCAGCCAGCACGGTGTCCACAGTTTTCTCGATCCCAAATACATGATGGGGCCGGAGGCTTATGACACCCTCGCCGAATTTACCACGCTGCCCCAAGTCCTCGCCAAAGCCGGTTACACCTGCGGCCTCAGCGGCAAATGGCATCTCGGCGCCAACCTCACCACCGCCCCCGGCTTCTCTTTCTGGGTCACCAAACCCGAAGGCAGCACCAAGGAATTCTACGACCAGCCCATCATTGAGAACGGCGAAGTCATCCAGGTCGCCGAATACACCACCGATTACTTCACCCGCCGCGGCATCGACTTCATCGAGCAAAACCGCGCCCGCCCGTTCTTCCTCTACCTCGCCTACAACGGCCCCTACAACCTCGGCAAGCTCATGACCGATCCGCCGCGCAACCGCCACGCCGCTTATTACAAAGACAAACCCTTTCCCAGCTTCCCGCGCGACGCCATGCACCCCTGGCAGCACGCCAACAAAGCATTCCACAACACCCAGACCGCCATCGAACGCTGCGCCGCCGAGACCAGCGGCGTCGATGACGGCGTGGGAGAGGTCATGGCCGCGCTCGACCGCCTCGGCCTCACTGACAACACTCTCGTCATCTACTCCTCCGACCAAGGCTGGATGGGCGGGCAAAACGGCCTCTGGGGCATGGGCGACCACACCCACCCCACCGGCGCGCACGACCTCATGATGCAAATCCCCCTCATCTTCAAGCACCCCGCCCGCATCCCCGCCGGCCAAACCCACGACGCCCTCGTCAGCAACTACGACTTCATGCCCACCCTGCTCGCCTACCTCGGCCTGCCCATGCCCGATTCCCCCCGCTCACCCGGCCGCGATTTCTCACCCGCCCTGCTCGGCCAGTCCCTGCCCGCCGGTTGGCAAAACGAGATCGCCTACGAAATGGAATACACCCGCGCCTACCGCGGCGACCGCTGGAAAATCGTCGAACGCCACCCCGCCGGGCCGCATGAATTCTACGACATGGAAAACGATCCCCAGGAACGCTTCAACCTCTATAACCAGCCCGGCTACGAAGAACAACAAACCGCCACCCGCACCCGCCTCCAAGCCTTTTTCAAAACCCACGTCTCTCCCGAATACGATCTTTGGAACCAGGGGCGCTCCAAGGCCAAGATTCATTCCGTGCCCAAATAGCTTCCTCTTTTCTCCAACACTCTCTCGAACGGCCGGATGAAGGAGCATCTGTTCCTGACAATAGGTGATTGTGATCCTCGTCTTGCGTAATCCTGGTTTGGTATTTCATTCCGCCGCATGTCATTCGAGGATCAGCCGACTGCACCCACACCGCCGCAGGGCATGGCCCGCCCTGCGGTCTCCGGCGTCTGGCGCGCTCCCGAGGTGGCGGAGTTGCGGGCTGTTTTGCCGCAGTATGAAATCCTCGAAATCCTCGGCCGTGGCGGCATGGGGGCTGTTTACAAGGCGCGGCAGAAATCGCTCAATCGTTTGGTCGCCATCAAAATCCTGCCGCCGGAGGCTGCCGATGACGAGTTGAAATTTGTGGAGCGCTTCCGCAACGAAGCCGCCACCATGGCCCAGCTCAACCACCCGGCCATCGTCAATGTCCACGACTTCGGCGAGACCCCGGACGGGCTGCTCTATTTCGTGATGGAGTTCGTGGACGGCACGGACCTGCAAAAACTCATCCAGGCCAGCGGCAGGCTGCCGCCGGAGCACGCGCTGCGCATCGCCGCCCATGTGTGCGAGGCGCTGGCCTACGCCCACAAGCGCGGCGTCATTCATCGCGACATCAAGCCGGCGAACATCCTCATCGATCCGGAAGGGCAGATGAAGGTGGCGGATTTCGGCCTGGCGAAAATGCACGACCCCGCGCTGACCAGCGGCCTCACCCGCTCGAACATGGCGATGGGCACGCCGGACTATGTGGCGCCGGAGGTGCTGACGCCCGGCATGGCGGCGGACCACCGCGCGGATCTCTACGCGGTGGGCGTGATGCTCTACCAGATGCTCACCGGCGAGGTGCCGCGCGGCATGTTCAAGCTGCCCTCCGAGAAGGATCCCGGCACCGATCCGCGCTTCGACGAGATCATCTGCAAGGCCATGGAGCAGGACCGCGAGGAGCGCTATCAAACCGCCTCCGACGTGCGCCTAGCCCTTGATGCCATCCGCACCACGCCATTGGCGAAAGCGGCGGACAGCGGGCTGGCACGGACGGAGAGTCCCGCCGACGCAAAACCCCGCAAAACTCGTCGAAACATGCCCTGGCTTTTGGCGGTCCCGCTTCTTGGTGCTGCGGCCTTGGCCCCCTTGGTGATCACCAAGCTGGAGACCGTGGGGATCACCCCCGTCAAACCCTCCGATTCAGCCCCCGGCGGCAGAGGCTGCCAGCACGGACAAGCCGGACATTGCGAATTGGCGAGATGTGACTGAGACCGTGCGCGAGAAAGCGCGAACGATCCCGGAACTGGTCGTGGAGCCGGGCGCCGTGCGGCATGTGGGCAGCAGCCAGACGGCGGGCATCCGGCTGACGCGTCCGGAGGCGCGCGATTACGCGGTCCGGGTGCGCTACACCGGCGGCGCACAGGTGAGCCTTCGCATGAATCCGGCCGGTTTCATTTATGTGCTGGCCCAGCGCCACCAGACGATCTTCCAGCGCTATGACAAAGGCGCGGCCGATTCCGTGGTCCTCCGTCCGGTGGTTCCGCACCCGGCTGGCTTCGATGCCAGCCAGCCGCACGAACTCCTCGTCACCATGCAAGGGCCGGTGATTCGCGCCTGGCTCGATGGCCGTTTCGTGGGCGAAGCGCTGGACGCCACTTTCACGGCCGGCACGGCGGACCTCATGTTCACGAAGTACAGCGCCGTGCATCAAGTGGAGATCGCGGAGCTTTCAGATGGACCGGAGGCTTGGACCGACTGGCTCGGGCCGAGGCTGGCCGCCGGCAACTTCCAGGGCAATGGCTTGATCAACGAGGGCTATGGCATTTCCACCGCGCAGGATTTGAAAGGCGTCCAGGTGCTGCCACCGGGGACGCGCAACGGTGCGATCCGGGTAACTTTTGCCATGCGCGATTCGGAAGGCGTCATCATCGGCATCCGCGAGACGAAGGAGGGAGCGGGCCGGCATCTCTACAATGCGCAATACACCGGGAAAAACCTCATCATCGTCCATGCGCCGCCCAGCGGGCAGGGCCACCAGCGCCTCGTCACTCAACCCATCCCCGACGAAGTCCGCGCCCTGCCCGAGCACACGCTCGAATTCCGCTTCGTCGGCGACGAACTCACCGTGATCCTCAACGACACCCACCGCGCCACCACCCGCCACAGCCTGCTCAAGGAAGGCTTGTGCGACGTGGTGCTGACGAAAGGCGTCCTCGTGAAGAAGGTGGAAACGCAGTCGCTCGACGGCGCGCCGTACTCAGACTTTCCAGGTCTGCCAGGGAAACGCTGATTTAAGCACAGGAGTCACGGAGAGCGCAGAGGATGCCATTAAAAATCCCTTCTCCGCGCCCTCTGTTTCTCTGTGTGGGAATCTTCTGTGTTTCCCTACCGCCCCATCACCGCCAGCAGGTGGTCCAGTTCGGCCTTCTGCTCCGCGGGGTCGCTAACGGTCTGGGCGATCTCCTCCTCGATGAATTTGCCGTACCTTTTCCTCATGCGGTGGATTTGCAGGCGCAGGGTGGACTCGTTGATGCCCAGCCTTTTGGCGGCCTCTTTGTAGGGGGTCGCGTTCTCGCCGAGCGGCAGGTACTCGCGCAACTGCTCGTAGCCGTCCAGGTTGTCCGCCTTGGCAAAGTCCTCCTGCAGTTTCTTCCCGGCCATGTCCAGCACACCCTCGGCCCAAGCCCGGTCAAAGATCCGGTCCGGGTCGCGGATGTCCTCCGGCTCCTGGGCGTAGCGGCTCTCCGCGTCGTCCTCGTCCAGGGACAGGGCTTTGCGGGCCGCGCCTCGCTTTTCCGCCGCGTCGTGGCGCAGTTTTTTGTGGATGATGTTTTTCGTGGCTCCCAGCATGAATGTTCTCATGCGGCCTTTTTCAGCCCGCACCGCGTGAATGGAGTCATAGGTGATGAGGTTGGCAAACACCTCCTGGGTGAGATCCTCGGCATCCTGAGTGAAGAATCCGGCCCGGCGCGCGAAGGCATAGATGGGATACCAGTAGCTGCGGCAGATCTCCTCCATGGCCCGGGCCGCGGCCAGCTCCCCGCCCTCCCGCACTTTGCGGATGAGGGTCCAATTGGTAGTGGGGAACTTCGGGTTTTGGGCCACGCGTGAGATTTTTCAGATTTTTTCTCGCCGGCTGAAACAAATTCCCTGCCGCCGGTAATGCAAGGGTAATTCAAAAATCTCTCCTGTCGCCATGATCGCTTCCGCCTCCCGCCTTTTGCTTCTGTCCTTGGCCGACAATGACTTAGCCATTGGCTTATAATAAACAATGAAATTCTTTACTTTTGAATTTTTTTCGCCGAAAACACCGGCTGGCACTCGGCAAAGGAAAATTTAACCCTCCTTAAAACGCATGAAATTGAGCCTCAAGCATCTGGGCGACTCCCTGGGAAGCCGTCTGCGCCACTTTCTTTTGACGATCCTCTGCTGTCCGGCGGCAGTCGCGACCTCGCCGGGCGGTCCGGACCTGCCGAACGGTGTCAACGACTAATCGAACCTTGTACCCTCATGAAAACGACCCTTCTCTCGCGCGTGTGGTTTCCGGTCTTGGGCCTCTTTGCCCATCACATCTTCCACGGCCTGCTCGCTGCCATGCTCCTGGCGGCGCCGGGCGTGGCACAAGACCCGTTCAGCATTTCGACTTATGCGGTGACTACGGATGTCGAGGAGGCGTTTCTGCCCAGCGTGAGAGGCTGGGATCTCCCGGTGATGAGCGCCGATGGGCGCACCGTGTATCGGGGCAGCGGCAGTCTCGGATCGTTTGGGAATCACAGAAGCGCGTTCTTTGTGGACGGGACGATGGTTCTCGTCGCGGAAGGTTATCCGAACGGTGTTTTTGATGGGTTCGATCACAGTCCCTTCATCAACACCAACGGGCAGATCGCCTTCGCAGCCAACATGCGGACCGGCCCGTCGGAAGCGCCGGTCTATAAACGGGCCTATTTCGCGGGAGCGCCGGGTGCGCCGACGCTGGTGGCCATCGACGGCGGTCCGGCGCCGGATACCGGCGGCGGGGCGTTCTGGTTCGAGTTTCAATGGGACGAAATCGACAGCTACAATGCCTTGGGCCAGGTGACATTCCGCGGGTATTGGACGGGCGGGATAGGGGGGGATAACGATAAGCGTGGCTTGTGGGCGGGCACTCCCGGCAACCTGCGCCTGGTGGCACGCGTTCAAGGCGATGCGCCGGACCTGCCGTCCGGCACGAAGTTTCTCGGTGTTAGCAAGGGCGCAGTGCTCAATGATGCCGGCCAGATTGCGTTCACCGCCAGCGTCGAAGACCCAGGCGCGACGGAGGGGTATAGCGTGGTGTATCTGGGACCGGTTGACGCGCCCAAGGTTGCGGTGCTGGGCGGCACGGCGGTGCGCGGCGGCGCGCCCGCGCCGGGCGCCGGGCCGGGCGTGAAGTTCGGCATGGTGGAGGATGTCTCGCTGTCCTCCAGCGGGCAGATCGCGATTCGGAGTTCTTTGGTGCTGCCACCGCTCGAGGCCGCGTTTCATTCAACCTATGGCCTTCAGAGAGCGCTCTTTGCCGGGCCGCCGGAGGCGCTGGAACTGGTGGCGAGAGAGAGATTCCCCGCGCCGGGCGTGACGGACGGCGCCATCTTCACATATTTGGAGAAACCCGTGATCAATGGGGCGGGAGAGGTCGCTTTCGTGGGGATGCTGACCGGCTTCACCGACTACGGCGTGTGGGCGGGCCGTCCGGGGCAGTTGCGCCTCATTGCCCGGAGCGGCACTCCCGCGCCGGGAACGGATGCGGAGTTCAGGCAGTTCGATAGCTTGATCCTGAGCGAGTCCGGCCAGGTCGTCTTTGTCGCGCAACTCATGGGGGGCAACGTGGACGTGTGGGCAAACAATGACAGGGCGCTGTATGCCACCGACAAGACGGGGGTGCTGCGCCTGGTCGCCCGCACCGGCAGCAGCCTGAATGGTTCGCCCGCTTTGACAGACATTGTCACCACGCCAGGCAATGGGACCTCGGAAAGTCAGGCGGCCACCGGCGATGGCACCCGGTGCAGTGTCGATGCCCAGGGGCGGATTCTTTTCAAGGCCTACTGGCCGTATGTCGATCAAGGCACGGGTCAAGAGCGGATGTTCCTGGCCACGCCCGCCGAGAGCGAGCCGGTGATTCCGGTCGAAGGCCAGCCTCGCTCGCTCGCCGCAGCGGTGGGCGGGCGCGCGGAGTTCCGGGTGAACGCGCTGGGCAGCCGTCCGGCGACGTTTCAATGGCGGCACAATGGGCAGGACCTGGACGGACAGACCGGGGACACCCTGGTGCTCGACGGGCTTTCCGCCGAGGACGCGGGCGCCTACACGGTGGGCATCACCAATGCAGAAGGGGACCTGGAGAGCCAGGCGGCGCAGTTGACCTTTCCGCCCGTCATCACGCAGCAGCCGCGGTCGCGGTCGGTGGAGATCGGGAAATCCGGCGCGTTGCAGGCGCAGGCGGCATCGCCGACCGCGGTTTCCTGGCAGTGGCAGTTCAAGGGGCCGGCGGACGCTGATTTCGCCGACCTTGGCGGCGCCACCAGCGCCGCCTATCCCATCACCTCGGCCCAGCCGTCGCACGCGGGCCGCTACCGCGTGCGGGCGACGAACAGCCAGGGCAGCGTGCTCAGCAACGAAGCGCTCCTGACGATCTCGCCTGCGGGCCAGCCGGCGATCGAGCGCGTGGTGATGACGGGCGATCCGGTGCCGGACCTAGCGGGAGCGACGTTTGGGAACATCGACGAAGCATCGCTCAATAACGTGGGCGACGTTGCGTTCCATTTTTACAGCTTGCGCGACTCCGAGGGGCAGGAGCGCACCGGCGCAGGCCTGTTTGTCGGACGCGAGGCGGATTTCGAGTATTACCCGGGATCACTGATAGGTGGTGGCGACAATCTCAGCGACTCCGGCATGGTGGTGGCTCAGTCAAATCTCATCGATGGCTTTTATAGCGGCCTGCTTCATGGCGGCCCATCCGGCTTGCAAACCCTGACGCGCCGCTTTCAGCAGGCGCCGGGCACCGATCTCGCTTTTGAAAGCTATAACACACCCGCGATCAATGCTTCGGGAACCGCCGCGTTTTCCTATATGCTCACGGGCGGGTTCGGGATTTTCACCGGCACTCCCGGCGCGCTGCAACTGCGCGCGCTCACGGACGAACCCGCGCCCGGCCTCGGAGGCGATGCGGTTTTCACCGCCTTCTCCGTCGATGTGGGGTTGAACCATTCCGGCACGGTGGTTTTCTGGGCGCAAGTCTCCGGCTCGGCGATCACGGAAGACAATGACGAAGGCATCTGGACGGCCGGTGCGGGGGGCGTTCAGCGGGTGGTGGCGGAAGGCCAGCAAGCGCCGGGGCTGGCCGCCGGGGTGCGCATCGGCAGCATCCCCAAGGGCTGCGCGGCAATCAACGACGCCGGAGAGATCGCTTTCGTCGCCGCGCTCGCCGGCACGGGCGTGACGGGATCCAATGACGAGGCCATCTTCGCCGGCCCGCCGGGCGCGCTGAAGCTCGTCGTCCGCAAAGGCCAGAGCGCGAGCGGGCTGACCTTCAACCAGCTCACGGACTTCACGAACCGTGCGCCCATCCTCGGCGGCGGGGGGCATGTGATTTTTACCGCGACTGCGGGCGCCAAGGAAAGCCTCTGGCTGTGGACGCCCGGCGCGGGGAGCGGCACGCTGCGCCTGCTGGCCCGCGAAGGCGTGGCCGCTCCGGGCCGGTCCGCGGGCGTGGTGTTCGGCCCCTATGGCGACTTCAACACGGGCTTCGGGGCGTCGGTGAACAGCGCCGGCCAGGTGCTGTTCTTTGGGAGTTTTACACGCCCCGGCACCGAGGAGGGCGGGACCGGACTCTGGCTGACCAACGCGGCCGGGGACATAAAGCATGTGGGAGGCCGTGGCGACGCGTTCGATGTGGGCGGCGGAGTCACCAAACAGATCGACTTCATCTCTGGATTTTACTACACGGGCGGGCAGGACGGGAGTAAGCGCAATCTGAATGAAGACGGCGAGGCGCTCTTCCTCGTGAATTTCACTGACGGCTCGCGCGGCGTCTTCATCGCCTCGTTTCCCAAGCCCTCGCTGGCGGCTCCGTCCGGTTTTGCCATTGTCAGTGGCGCGCCCGGAGCCGACTGGACCTTTTCCGCGACCCTGGCCTCGAACGAGCCGGGGCTGTTCCTGCGCGTGCAATCGACGCTGACCCCCGGCGATGAGGAAAGCTGGACGGACCTGCCCGGCGGCGGCCAGATGACCCGCAGCGGCAATACGTGGACCCTGCAAACCGCCGCCATCCCGCTCGGAACACGGTTCTTCCGCGTGATTGCGGCGGCCGAGGGTTTCACGGATGGCATCGCGCAGCATGGCTCCTCGTATGAAGTGGATTCCCCGGCGGGCCGAATTCTTTACACGCGCGGCTCCGCCTTGAGCCGGGAGCTGGTGATCATGAAGGTGGATGGCAGCGGCAAGACGGTGCTGGCTGGCGGCGGTCCGTTCAATGTTCAGCAATGCGCGCTCAGCGCGGACGGCCAGCATGTGGCCTTCACCACGCTCAACGGGCGCCTGTATGTGATGAAGGCGGAGCCGATGAATGGCGACACCAATCCGCCGGTGAACATCCTGGAGACCGCCGAGGAGGTGGAGCCCCTCTTCGGCTCCGGCATCGCCTGGTCGCCCTTTGGCCCGCATCTGGCCTTTGCCGGAACGGACAGCCGGATTTATGTGATCGAGGTGCTGGATGACAATGGCGACATCACGCCCTACAACGATACTTCCGTACCGCTGGTGGATGTGGGCGGCACGCTGTCCGGAGCGCCCAACCCGGCCTGGAGCCCGGATGGCCGTTACCTGGCGTTGCTCGGAGGCAATCACATTCAGGTGCTCGAAGTGGCGGATGTGAGTGGCAACATCACCGAGGACGGAGCCTCCAATTTTCCAGTGGCGCTCACGCTGCAGAGCGATTTTTCCTCCGTCAAAACCCACGCCGCGTGGTCGCCTAACAGCCAGACCATCGCTTTTGTCGAGCGCACCATCAGCGGCGATCAGGCAAAGGTGTCGCTGCTGACCGCATGTGACCCGTCCGGCACCCTCACGCCCGAGAGTGGAGCCAATCCCAGGAGCGCGCTTCATGTCATGACGGCGACCCCCTTGGCGAAAACCGTGTCCTGGAGTCCGGATGGCGCGTTGCTCGCTTTGCAGGTGGAGAGCGGCGGGCAGTCCCACATTGAACTCATCAAACCCGAACCGGTCGGCCCGGGCAATCCGCGCCTGATTTTGACGACCCAGGGAGTGGACGGGGACGCCTTCCAACCCAGCTTTAAGCAGCCCGTCAGTGGCATGGCGCTGCCGAATTTGGTGGCGTTTCAATCCCCCAGTTACGCGGGCAACGAGGGTGAAGACCCGATCGTGGTCCGGGTGGTCCGCACCGGCAGCGCTGCGGCAGGGTTGGAGGTGGGCTTCGCTGTCACCGGCGGCACGGCGGAAGAGGGCGCCGACTTCACCCTCAGCGAAAGCCCCCTGCTGTTTGCGCCCGGCCAGACAGAGGCGCAGATCCTCGTCACGCCGCTTGCCGACGGGCTGGACGATGAGGGGGATGAGACCATCGAGCTGGACCTCGTTGCCACCAGCGCCGGGGAGATTGGCGAACCGGCAAAAACGGTGATCACCGTGAGCGATGCGGGCAGCGACCTTCAGCTATTCATGCCCGCCGCCGCTGAGATCGCGGTGGCAGTGAATGGGAAAAAGCTCAAAAAGGGCAACGCCAAGAGCGGCGACCGTTTCGAGTTCACCGTGCGCCAGGATCTCGGGGCGCTGCTGGACGGGCTGGAGGTGCAGATCCAGGTGACCACCACACCCAAGGATACCGGCAGTTGGGTCAATGTGACGGCGCTGAAAATGAAGCGGCCCACCAAGACGAGCATGACATGGAAGGGCGCCGTCAGCGCCAGCCAGCTGCCTCACGGCACAGTTCACTTCCGCACCCGCTCCTATGCCACCGGCCACCGCTCGAACGCCGGTCCCGTGGCCGGGCCGTTCAAGATCACGCCCGCGCCGGTGCTTGTTCTGGTGACATCCGTCGCCTCCGATTCGGATGCCGCAGGCCTGACCGTCAAGCCTGGAGAATTCATCAGATACAAGATCGATTGCCACAACATCGGCATGGCCGTGGCCAAGAAAGTGGTCCTCAACAGCTGCATTCCGCCGATGACCCGGTTCGATGCCGCCAGCCACGACAGCGGCTCCTTCCCCGGCTACTTCAAGCGCGTGACGGGCACCAAAGGCTTGCTCAAGGGCGCGCTCACTGACGTGCAGTGGCATGTGGGGAACATCAATCCGGGCGGCGTGGCCAGCGAGTTTGTGGACGTGCAGGTGAACCAGGAGGTGGAGTTCACCCGCCTGATCCAGAACGACCGGCTCACCTACAAGATGACCGGCTTGAAGGAGACTTTCATGCCCATCCTGCGCACTACGGTCCAGTCCCCGCTGGTGATCACGGTGGCCAAGGACAAGAACGTCGTCGTGGCCGGGGACCTGATCACTTACACCCTCACCATCAAAAACGAGGCATCGTATGACGTTACCGGCGGCAAGGTGAACAATGAGATCCCGAACGGCACCCGCCTGTACAGCGCCAACCAGGGCGATGGCGCCGGCAATTACCTCGGCACCGCGCTCGCGCATTCGCTCCTGGACGAGACGCCTCAAGGCATGAGCCGTCCCGGCTACACGGCGTACAACCGCATGTTGGTGTGGAATGTCGGCACGGTGCCCGCCGGCGGCCAGCGCCAGCTCCGCTTCACCGTGCGGGTGGCTTATGACTTGTTTGAAAAAATTGCCCGCAACGGCGAGTCCTACAACACCGAGATCCAGAACCTCAACTTCGACTTCACCGGCACGCCGCCCTCCGGCGGCATCATCGCCGCGCGGGGCGGTGTGATTCCCGGCAACCAGATCGCGCGCAGCCTTGTCTCCGAGGAGGAGCCTCCGCAGAGGCCTGAACTGGCCATGGAAAAGAAGGCCTTCTCCGACAGCGTCGCGCTCAGCAATGACAAACCCGTGGCGGGCGTCTTCGAGGATGGCGCCCGTGTGATCCAGTACCGCCTCAACACCTGGAACTACGGCAACATCACCGCCGAGGACACCCTCGTCTTTGACGCCCTGCCGTTGAACACCGATTTTCACATGGATATCGTCGTCTGGGGCAGCCTTCAGGGCAGCCAGAAGGCTGACGTGCTGGACACCGACGAACCTCATGGCTTCACCGTGAATGAAAAGATCCTCTTCACTTCCCTCGATGGCGGCAAGGGACTCAAGACAGGCACGGTGTATCATGTGAAGGAGGTGCTTTCGCCAACCTCCTTCAAAGTCTCCGCCACCAGCGGCGGAGCGGTGGTGAGTTTCACGACCGATCTCGTCCTTGGCGGCGTCCGCCGGGCCGCCTACGACTGGCCGCGCTTCATGTCCCGCTTCTCGCTGGATGGCGTGCCTTTCACCTTTCCGGACGGTTTCACGTTCTTCGATGAAAATGGCAATGAACTGTCCCCCGGCGGCGAGCCTTACGTGGACACCAACGGCAACGGCAAGGTGGACAAGGGCGAGTTCATTGACCAGAACGGCAACAGCAAATATGACGGCCCCGACAAGGTCCGCAGCTTCGAGTACCGCCTGGGCCATCTGCCGCCCATGGCGAGGCCGACGGAGCGGACCCTCGCGTATCAGGTCAAAGTGCGCCCGACCGTTGCGCGCGGGACGTTGGTGACCGCATTCAGTTCCGCCCTGCATCTCAAGAGCCAGGGGCTGGAGTTGATCAGTCCGGATTTCATCTACCCCCTGTTCGGCGCGCCCGAAAAGGTCCATGCCAAGATCATTCAAAGGGTCAACTGGACCGTCTCTGAACCGGTGGCTCTGGGCGTTCACTACATCGCCGACAAGCCGGAGACCCACTCGATCCCCTACCGCATCACCTTCAAGAACAATGGCGATCTTTTTGCGGTGGATGCCAAGCTGCGCATTCCTGTTCCCGAACGTTTTCAGATAAGCGGAGGCAGCGGCCAGTTGGTGAAGTTCGATGCCAAACTGGATACGAAGCTGCCCCAATCCCCCGGCACCTGGGTGATCCACATCGGCGAGGTGGCCCCTGGCGCGGAGGTCACCCGCGACATCACCTGCACCTTCCTCCCGCCCATCCCGAAAGGCTGGCTTGATGACAAAGGATTCCTTCGCACCAGCAACATTCCCATCTTTCCCCAGGTCGTGTCCACCAAGGCCAGCAATCTTTCCGCCCAGCCGCCCCCGCCTGGTGGTTTCTCCCTGCTGTCCGTCAATGGCCTCCGCCAGGAGGTGGCATTCGCGGCCAAGGGAGGAAATGCCACCTTTACCAGTCTCTACAAGTCCAACACCGCTCCGCGTTGCTTCATCGGCCGCATCGCTCCGGCGGCCATCCAGGCGGGGACAGCCCTGGAGATCTTCATTTTCTACGGCAACCACGGCGGAGTCTCCACGCAGGATGGCCAGATCGCCATGCAGATCCCTTATGGCACACACTACCTGGACGCCGAACCGATTAATCTCAATCCCGATGAGGGCGGCACAAACTATACAGTGCCATTTACCCGTGGCTTCATCACGGTCGAGCCCCTCACCGCCAAAGGCCGGCGTCCTGCCGACGGCAACATCGGCACGGTCCGCTTCAACTTCAAGTCAGGAGGCGCCATGCTGCCCGCGTCAATCGGCGTCGTCAGGGTGCGCGTCTTTGTGAACTACGACTTTCCCGGCTCCTGGCTGACAGACAACTCGCTTGAGATCACCTATCGCGGAGTCGCCGGCAGATCCCCCTCCCCCCTCTCCGTCCAGGTGCTGCGCAACACGAACGGCGCCACCGACTGGTGGCAGGGCACGCTCAACTTCTTCGACAAGATCGGCAGCGAGGTCAATTCAGCCCTGCGCAACCTCTTCGGCGGCGACAATGGCGGCGAGTTCCGTTACGGCAGCCAGATCGTGACTCTCGGCGGAGCGGACTTCGTGCATCTGCCCCAGGGCGCCGTCATCATCCCCCTGGGGCGCAACCGCTCGGCCATCATCGCCGAGTATGATCACATGGTGGGGCAGATGCCACCGTCATCCTTCATGCTTGTCGGTGAAACAGGAAGCCGGGGGCTGGCGTTGGCTGCCGGCCTAACCAACGCCCAGCAGATGTTTGTCCCTGGCGCCATCAATCAAAACCGCATGGTCCAGAGCATCCTGGCGGAGCTGACCTCCCCGTCCAGCATCGTGGCCGCGGGAGGCGGCAATATCGTCGCGGCGGGTGGCGGCAATATTGTCGCTGCCGGTGGTGGCAACATCGTGGCCGGTGGCGGAGGGAATGTCGTCGCCAACGACGGAGCGGGCCTGCTGCCGGGCTCCATCACCTTCTCCATTCCGGGCGTGAACCCGGGCATCGTGGCGGCAGGTGGGGGAAACATCGTCGCTGCCGGTGGCGGCAACATCGTCGCCGCCGGAGGTGGCAACATCGTGGCTGCTGGCGGCGGCAACATCGTCGCCGCGGGCGGCGGCAACGTGGTGGCGATTGACGGGGTCAAGATGAATGTCAACAAGCTGGCCGAGATCATCACCAAACTCGCCATCTTTGACGGCGCTGGCCTGTTGGACTCCAAGAACCTCAAACTCATCGGCCTGGATGGCGCCTCCGCCATTGCCAATGATGGCGCGGGTTTGATCGGCTCGGATGGTGCTTCGCTGGTGGGCCAGGACGGGGCGGGTTTCAGCCCGCAGTGAACTTTGTCCAACGGCGCAATTGTTGGCCGGTCAAGGCGGCGGGGCCATTCTTGCCTGCATCTTCATAGACGCATTGTTGAAATGCCAGACAGGCGAAACCATCATCTCCACCCCAGATTTGCAAAGCCGCTTTTCCCGCACATCCTGCTCAGGTGAACAAACCCTCCCTCATCCTCATTGGCGGCTGCAATGGCGCGGGCAAGACCACGTTTTCCCGGAGACTGCTGCCGGAACTCGGTGTTCATCGTTTTCTCAACGCGGATGAAATCGCCAAGGGTCTCTCCCCGCTCGACCCCGGCTTGGTTGCCTTCCGCGCCGGACGCCTGCTTTTGGAGGAAGCGCGGACGCTGCTGGAGGCGCGGGCCAGCTTTGCCATCGAATCCACCCTCAGCGGCAAAACCTATCTCGCCCTGATCCGGCGCGCGCAGTCGCAGGGGTATCGTTTCGTGCTGCATTACCTCAGCATCACCTCCGCCTCGCAAGCGGTCGAGCGGGTGCGGATGAGGGTCAGCCTTGGCGGGCATCATGTGCCGGAGGAAGACGTGCGGCGGCGTTTCGAGCGCAGCCACCAGCATTTTTTGAACGACTACTTGCCGCTTGCGGACGAATGGCACCTGTGGGACAATGCCCTGCCGCCGGCGCTGGAACTGGCCAACTCCAGCGCTGGCGGCGTGGAAGCCGCCCGCGCAATCCTCACCGAAAGCCGCCTCATGGACGCCCCCCTCCCATCTCCGGCCCTGTTGGACCACTCCCGCATCGGACTGGAAGCCCACCGCCGCGCGACCGCCGAAATGCTGGAGTTCTACAAACGCATGGGCATCAAAGTGACGCCGCAAATGACCCTGGCTCCCGAGTCCAAACGTCGGACCGGACGCAAAGCTGCCTCACCGGCGGTGTGCGCCATCAAGCCGTAATCAACCGGAATGGGCAACCGCGGCGCTTATGACACCCATAGGCGTCATCTTCTCCCTCTTTCACGACGCGAGCAAAGCGGCGCACGGACGTCCCATGTTCAAAAATAGTTCCTTCATCTTCCCCGCTTCTTGCTACACCTGAAAGAATCCGAAGCCCGAAGTCCGAAACCGCCCTCGTTCATGCCCAGCACGCGCAAAACCAAAATCCTCGTCACCCTCGGGCCGGCCACGGAGTCGCCCGAACACATTGAGTCCCTCATCCGCGCCGGCGCCGACATCATCCGGCTCAACATGAGCCACGCCTCCCACGATTGGACGCGCGCCGTTTATGCCAATGTCCGCCAAGCCGCCGAGCGCGCCGGCAAGGATGTGGCCATCCTCATGGACCTCACCGGCCCCTCCATCCGTACCGGCGACCTCGAAAGCCCCTGGCAGCTCAAGCCTGGCGACCACGTCGAACTCCGCACCAAGGCCGGTCTCGCGCCGAGCGTGCCTTACTCCGTCGATGTCAATTACGCCGAACTGTGCATGGACCTCAAGCCCGGCAACCTCGTCAACATCGATGGCGGCCTCATCCAGTTGCGCGTGCTCAGCGTCGGCGACCGCCGCATCGTCGGTGAAGTCCTCACCCAGGGCGAGATGCGCTCCCGCCGCCACATCAATCTCCCCGGCGTGCCCGTCCGTCTGCCGCCGCTCACCGCCAAGGACTACCAAGACCTCGATCTCGGCGTCGAGCTTGGCGTCGATTTCATGGCCCTCTCCTTTGCCCGTGAACCGGGCCACATCCAGCACGTCCAGCTTTTGCTCGAGCAAAAAGGCGGCAATGCCCGCGTCATCGCCAAGATCGAAAACCAGCAGGCGCTCGACAACCTCGACACCATCGTCGAAGCCTCCGCTGGCATCATGATCGCCCGCGGCGACCTCGGCTCCGAGCTGCCCGTGGAGGATCTCCCCATCATTCAGCGCGACATCATCGAGCGCTGCTCCTACCACGGCCGCAAGGTCATCGTCGCCACCCAGATGCTGGAGAGCATGATCGAAAACCCCGTGCCCACCCGCGCCGAAGTCACCGACATCTTCAACGCTGTCATCGAGCAGGTGGACTGCGTCATGCTCAGCGGCGAGACCAGCATCGGGCGTTACCCGGACAAATGCGTGGAGGTGCTGGACACCGTGACCCGCCGCATTGAGGCCCGCTATCCCTCCGGCCGCTTTGCCTCCGATGCCCCGCTGAAAACGAACAAGCATAAAACCGCCAAAGCCGCCATCGTGCTCGCCAACTCCATCCCCGGTTCCAAGTTGATCACTTTCACCCTGCGCGGTGTCATGGCCCACTTGCTCGCCCACCAGCGGCCCGAGTTCGCGCCCATCTTCGCCTTCACCCCGCACCTGCACGTCAGCCGCATTCTCACGCTGGCCCGCGGTGTGCAGCCCATTGAGATGCCCTTTGAGAAAAACAATCCGGAGGCCAATATCCGCTCCGCCCTCACCCTCCTGCGCCAGCGCGGCCTCATCCGGCCCGGCGATCCCATCGTCATCCTCTCCGACGCCCTGCACGACGCCGCCAACGTCGATGCGATTCT
>CAZNKC010000021.1:33992-42226 GCA_964573315.1 uncultured Verrucomicrobiaceae bacterium
TCACACCCGTCGAGCCTCGCGCGCGGTGACGCGGTGGGCGTCGCTGCTTTGGAAATGGGTGATGGCCACCGCCAGCGCGTCGGCGGCGTCCGGCGGCGGGGTTTCGCGCAGGCGGAGCAGGGAGCGGATCATGAAAGCCACCTGCTGCTTGGCCGCCGCGCCGCGGCCGACGGCGGCTTGCTTCACCTCGCGCGGGGCGTACTCGTAAATGGGGAGTCCGTGCTCAGCAGCGGCCAGCAGCGCCGCGCCGCGCGCGGCGCCGAGGACGATGGCGGTCTTGAGGCTTTGCACGTAGATGGTGCTTTCGATGGCGCAAACCGTGGGCCGGTGCTCCGTGATGACATCGTTCAACCGTTCCCTGATGGCGACCAGACAGCCAGAGGGCAGCAGTCGCGGCGGGTTGATGATGGTGCCGTAGGTCAGGGTGCGCAGATCACGCCCGCCGCTCTCGACCACGGCGTAACCGGTCTTGCGCAGGGCGGGGTCGATGGCGAGCACGCGCTCGGGAGTTGCGGGAGCCACGGCGGATCAGTAGCGCGGGGATTTGGGTTTGGCTTTGCCCTCGCCGAAGCGGAAGAGCCGGTCCAGAGACAGGGCGCCGGAGCCGAACAGGGTCAAGGTGAAGGCAATGAGCAGGTAAAGCCAGCACAACTCGGCAAAAGCGGCTTGGCTGTCTTGCACGAAGACCAGGGCCGTGGCGGAGAGTCCCATCAGCAGCAGCGCAAAAAGGCGCGTCAAAAAGCCGGTGATCCAGGAGAGAGCGATGGCGAACAACAGCAGCGCGGCAGCCGGCGCGGCGAGATGGGGCAGGGGAACTTTCTCTTCGGAGAAGGCCGCCACCCATTCCCAGGGCACCTCCTTCCAGACGAACTCATAAGCGGCGATGAGACCCTCCCAAGCGTGGCGGGTCATCAGCACGATGCCTGAGCCGATGCGCAGCACGGCGGAGCTTTTCAGCAGGCTGCTGAGCGGATTGACGGTGTTTTTCGGGCGGACTCCGACTTGTTCGAGCATGACGGGGGACGGGCGCGGATTACAGGTCGGAGGAAAGAGTGATGATGTCGCCGGGAGCCAGACGCCACTCGGAATCCGCCGCCGCTTCGGAGCGGAAGTAGCGCTTTTTCCCCTGGCGGGTGATATAGACACCGCGCGTGGTGGAAGCTGCGGGGCGTCCGCCGGCGAGGCGGACGGCTTCGCGCACGCCGAGGCCGTCGAAGAGCGGCAGCGGTTGCGGCCCGGCGGCGAGGTCCCCCTCCAGTGCGATGAGCGGCGTGTTTTCCACGGAGACGATGTGAACCGCCAGCGGCATCGAGGTGCGCCCGGCCACGCGGAAGACGGACTCGATGGCGCGCGCGGCTTCCGGCAGGGTCTTGCCGCGTACGTTCGCGGCACCGGTCTTGCCGATCTGCGCGTTGCCGTCGAGGCCGACCATGACCAGCCCCTTCCACACTTGCTTGGAGGAGCGCAGCCCCTCGTGGACATCGAGGCGCAAAGTGTGGCCGGGGCGCAGCGTGCCGCGCGGGTCAAAGGGAACGTCGGGATCTTGGTCATTCACTTTGTCCGCGCCGGAGCCGGGCAGGATGCGCTTGATCTTGGTCACGTCCGGCAGGGCGGGCAGCGGGATGGAGTTGGTCACTTTTTTGATCGTGCCGCATTGCGCGAGAAAAGGAACGGCGGCGGCGAGGAGAAGGCGATGCGAGATCATGACGAAAAAAGAATGGAGAGAACAAGCGCGACATGGGCGGCACCTGTCAGCCGTCATGATGGTACAGTGGCTCCGTCTTGCAAGGGCGGTTGTTGGGGCAAATCCGAAGCCCGAAAAGTTTCCTCTCCAAAAAATCCTGTCAATCCTCCCCCAATCCTGTCCATCCTGTCAAAAATTCGGACTTCGGACTTCGGATTTTATGTTTGTTCCGCCTCCGTCGCGACACGCTCGAAGCGGCTCCAGGCCGCCAGCGCGCCGTAGATGCCAAAGATAAGGCCGAGCAGCAGCACGAGCAGCAGCAGCCAGCGCAGGCCGGGGATAAGCGGTTTGATGGGACGGCGGCGGCGGGGCATGGCGGTCGGTTGGGAAGGCGGCTGGCGCAAAGGTGGCGCAAATCCGCGCGGTTGCACCAAGAAGCCTCGTCAAAATCGTGACGAGGATTGTCCGGGCAACTTGGACGGATCAGTCCATGTGAACCAAAATCTCCCGCGGTTTCACGCCCTCCTGCGGGCCGATGATGCCGCGATCTTCGAGAATGTCGATCATGCGCGCGGCGCGGCCATAACCGAGGCGGAGGCGGCGTTGCAGCAGGGAAGTGGAGGCTTTTTTCTCCTGCCGGATCACTTCCAGGCAGTCTTCGAGCAGGGATTCTTCCTCCTCGTTCATGCTTTCCCCGTCTCCGTCCTCGCCGAATTCGCCGCTGGTTTCATCCACCTGCGCGTCATACAACGGCTGCCCTTGCGCCACGCAGCGCTCGACGAGGGCGTGGATTTCATCGTCCGTGACCAGCGCGCCTTGGGAGCGGATGGGCTGCGCGCCGCCTGGCGGCACGTAGAGCATGTCGCCTTTGCCGACCAAGTTCTCCGCGCCTTTGCGGTCCAAGATCACCCGGCTGTCGAGCGCGGAGGCCACCTGGAAGGCGATGCGCGTCGGGATGTTCGCCTTGATGACGCCGGTGATGACATCCGCGCGCGGTGTCTGCGTGGCCACGATCAAGTGGATGCCCGCGGCGCGCGCCATCTGCGTGATGCGCGCGATGGCGCCTTCGATGTCCGCCGGCGCGGTCTGCATGAGGTCGGCCAGCTCGTCGATGATGACGACGATGTAGGGCAGGGTGTCCGGGATGATCATCTCCTGGCGGCGCGGCGGGGGAGGGGTAGCATCGCTGGACCAGTCGTGGCCGATGCGGGCGGGCGGCGCTTCATCGCCCTCCTCCGGCGGCTGCGCGCCCAACTCGACTTCCAGCCGGGCAAGCTCGTCAGCTGCGCTCGCGTCATCCGCCGTGATGGTGAGCGTGGAGTTGCTGCCACCACCTCCTCCGGCGCCAGCCAGCGCGGGTTCGGCTGCCGTCACGGCTTCTTTGCGCTCGGCGCGGGCTTTGGCGGCTTTTTCGGCGCGTTTGCGGTTGCGGTTGTTGAAGGCCTCGAAGTTCCGGCAGCCTTCCTGCGCGAAGATTTGATAACGGTTTTCCATTTCCTTGACCACCCAGCGCAAGGCCAGCAGGGCCTTTTTCGGGTCCGTCACCACCGGCAGCGCCAAGTGCGGCAGTTGCTCGTAGTTTTGCATCTCCACCACTTTGGGGTCGATCATGATGAAGCGTAGTTCGTCCGGCGCGAACCGGCACAGCAGGCTGGTGACGATGCCGTTGATGCAGACACTCTTGCCGCTGCCCGTCGCTCCGGCCACCAGCAGATGCGGCATGGCGGCGAGATCGCCGATGATGGTCTTGCCGTACACGTCCTTGCCGAGCGCGACCGGGATTTTGGCCTTGCCGTTTTGGAAAATGTCGTCCTCCAGCAGCTCGCGGATCGGCACGATGACTTTGTCTTTGTTCGCCAGTTCGATGCCCACGGTGTCCTTGCCGGGGATGGGGGCCAGGATGTTGATGCGCTCCGCCCGCGTGGCGCGCGCGAGGTCCGCATCCAGGTTGGCGATGCGGCTCACCCGCAGACCGTCAGCGGGGCGCACTTCGTAGCGGGTGATGGCCGGGCCGCGCGTGATGTCGCCCGGCTCCACGGTGATGCCGAAGCTGGCCAGCGTGCGCACGATGATCCTTTGGATACCGAGCAGCTCGTCCTTGTCCGCCGGTTTGACCACATCCTCAGGCCAGTTGAGCAGGTCGAGGTCCGGCAGCACGTAGTCCTTGAAGCGCACCGTGAGGTTGCCCAGGCTGCCGTGCGGCGCCTGCTCCATTTTCTGTGCGCGTTTTTTCCCCCACACCTCGGCCAGCCGCGGCTTGTCCTCGCTGTGCCCGTGCGGGCGGCGCTCCGAGGAATCGATGATCTTCGGCGGCGGCGGCTCGAACTGGAGGGGCAGCTCCGGATTGGACAAAGGCAGCACGGGCGGCTCCGGCTCGTCTTCCTGCGCCGGATTTTCCTCCCGCTGCGGGCGTTTGCGGCGCGCGCGGGCCGCGGGCGGCGGCTCGGCGGGCGGGTCGTCCAATGCCGCTCCACCCGCCAGGGCATAGTGGGAGCGCAGCAGCGCGGCCCAGCGCGGCACCTCCTGGCGCAACTCCGCCAGCAGGCGCATGGGATGAATTTTCGTCACCAAAAACAGCCCGAACGCATAAAGCACGCCGAGCACCAGTGTCGCGCCCACCCGGCCCAGCAGCGCCTCGAACAGCGTCTCTCCCACCAGCAGGCCCAGACCGCCGCCGCCGCCGTGCGGCAGGTGGCTGTCCCGCCATTCGAAGAGGTGGTTGGCCGTCATCAGCGACGCGCCGCTGATGACCAGCAGCGCCACGCCCGCCCAGGTCAGGCGCGTGATTTTCATGTGGGAAGCCAGCTTGCACACCCCCAGCCAAGTCAGGCAGATCGGAATGATGTAGGCCGCCAGTCCCATCAAAAACAGCGAGTACCCCGCCACGATCGCGCCGATCTGGCCGATGAAATTGTGCGTGACCGGGTTCGGCTGGTCGCTCAAGACCAGATGCGCCCAGCCCGGCAGGTCTCCCGGATCATAAGACATCAACGCCAGGAAATACATCGCCGCCAGCATCAGCAGGGCGATGCCATAGACGTCGTCCCAGGGGCTTTCGGTGTCATCCGTGGACCGGGAACGTTCGGGGCGGGGGCGCTTCATGAAAACAGAACAGGAGAAAGATTTTGAACCATTAAAAATACCAAAATATCAGGAAAGCTCAACCAAGAAAGCGCCATTCGGCTTATTTCGGGGTATCCTGCGCGGGGACGTTGGCTGCTTGGCTACTCCTCAATGTCCAAAACCACCGCGTGTGGCAGCAAGTCGGTGATCGATTTGTCGCCAGACCCAGGGCCGAACGTCTGCCGCCGCAAGTCTTTCCCGGCCAGTTTCTCAATGCTCACCGAATTGTCATTCAGCCCGACTATGATCTTTGAACCCTTCCATGTCTGCCCACGCTTGCGCACTTTGTCATAAGGCGACCCGTCCCAAACCGGCGGCCAGGAGTTGTCGAGCGCGTTTTCAAAGACCAGCGGGGTCCAAGCTGGTGATGTATCTGTTTGTCCGTCCACCAGCATCCAGTGGTTTTCCCCGGGGCCTACCGCTTTCGGAAAGTCCGGCGCGGGACCGATCTCGCCATCTGGAACGAATGGACTGAGCGGGCAGCCAAAAAGCCGCTCATCCTGCAGGATGTCCGCTTTCAGCAACTCCCGAAATGCCTCATTGGCGGTCTTCCCACGCGGGTACTCCCCTCCATAATCGGCCGCGTACGCTTTCATTGCCATGATGATTTGGCGGCAGTTGGATGTGGCCTTCATTTGGTTCGCTTTGGGTGAAACCCTTGATCCCCAAGGAAAAACCAACATCGTCATCAGAATCCCCAGCGCCACCACGAACACCCAAGTCCCCCAGCCCCAGCCGCCGCGCTTCGCTTCGGCAGGCCGCTGATCCTCCACCGCCAAGTCACCCGGCTCATCGCTCATCCCCAAATGACACGACATTTCAACCGCTCAGGCAAGCCTAAAACGAGGATGCTCGCTTGATACATTCAAAATACAGATAAAATACATGTTTGATACTTTTTTGTTTGACCTGAGAGCTGACATCATCCATACTTCATCCATGAAACTCACCATCAACCTTGACAACGCCTTGTTGGACCGGGTCGTGGCCATCACGGGCGCGGCCACCAAAACGGAAGCCATCACCACGGCCCTCCGGGAGATTGACCGGAAAGCCCGGTTGATCGAGGTCTTGCGGGAAGGGCTTGGCGCGAGCACGGCGGAGTTGAAGTCCATGTTTGACGAAGGCTCCGCGCCCGAGCGGTTCCGTTCCACGTCCGCCTCCTGGGAAGATGTTTCCAAGGTCGCTGAGACGCCTGCTACCTACATGGTCTCTTCCAAAAAACCCTGATCTCCGCTGCGATGAGCCGCCCCATTCTTGTGGACAGTTGCTGGTACATCCAGCAGGCACGCAACGGTCACGACCCCCTCCGCCTCCTTTCCTTCCTGGCGGAGACGAGGGACATCGCCACCTGCGGCATCATCCAGGCCGAGGTCGGGCGCGGCCTGCGGCATCGCAAGTGGCTGGAGAATTACCAGCGTGCTTGGTCGGTCATGCTGTATCTGGATTCCACCATCAAACGCTGGGAGGAAACCCTGGCGATCGCCTGGGCGCTCGACCGCCAGGGCGTCAACCTGCCCATCCAGGACATCCACATCGCCGCCTGCGCCCTGCACGCCGGAGCCGTCGTGCTCACTTACGACCGCCATTTCGAAGACATCCCCGGTCTCGACGCCGCCGACCGCATCCTGTGATGGCCGCAAACGCCGCTCATCTTTTCTCCCAATCCCTCACGCCGCCCGGGACGATGCGAAACAACGGATGCGGCTCCGGCTCCGCGACACTCCGAAAGAGTGAAGTGTTCATGCTGGAACAGCGTACGACAACGAAAATCGATTCCATTCCTCCATGTAAATTTTCCTCCACGCTCTCCGTTTTTTCTTTGTGACACAAGAGACCACAGGCATTCGCCAGCCATTGCAAGACCTGACCCGCCGCCACTTTTTCAGCCAGTGTGGCATGGGGATCGGGGGTATTGCGCTGGCTTCGATGTTGGCGGAGGGGAAATCCCTGGCTGCCGCCGGAAAACCCGGCCCCGGCGTTCCGGCGGGCGCGCATTTGCCTGGGCGGGCCAAGAACGTCATCTTCCTGTTCATGGCGGGCGGGCCTTCGCAGTTGGAGTTGTTCGACTACAAACCGCGGCTTGTGGAACTCAACGGTCAGCCCATCCCGCAGAGCTACGTCGAAGGCAAACGCTTCGCCTTCATGGACAGCAGCAACGGCTTCAATCTGCTCGGCACGCGCAAGCAATTCAAACGCCGCGGCCAGAGCGGCGCCTGGGTCAGCGAGATGCTGCCGTACACCGCCGGCATTGCCGATGACATCAGCATCGTCACCACCTGCAAGACCGAGCTTTTCAACCACGCGCCCGCCAAGCTGTTCATGAACACCGGCAGCGGCCAGTTTGGCCGCCCCAGCATGGGCGCCTGGGTCACTTACGGCATCGGCAGCGAGAGCCGCGATCTGCCCGGTTTCGTCGTCCTGCAAAGCGGCCCGCGCGGCCCGCGCGGCGGCGCGGTGAACTGGGGCAGCGGCTTCCTACCCACCACTTATCAAGGCGTGCCGCTGCGCGCGCAGGGGGATCCCATCCTCAACCTCGCCACGCCCGCCTCGATCCAAGCCGCCGATCAAAAGCGCGTCCTCGACACCGTGCGCCAGCTCAACTTGAAGCGCCTCGTCGAGACCGGCGACGACGAGATCGCCACCCGCCTTAACGCCTACGAGATGGCTTACCGCATGCAGTCCAGCGCGCCGGAACTCATGGACATCCGCGGCGAGAGCGCTGCCACCTTGAAGCTCTACGGCATTCAGGATCCCGGCGAGGCCACCTTCGCCCGCAACTGCCTGCTCGCCCGCCGCCTCGTCGAACGCGGCACCCGTTTCGTGCAGCTTTACCACACCAACTGGGACAGTCACGGCGGCAAGGGCGAGACGCTGGAGGACGATTTCCCCAAGGTCGTCCATGACGTGGACCAAGCCTGCGCCGGCCTCGTCCGCGACCTCAAATCGCGCGGCTTGCTCGATGAGACGCTCGTCATTTGGGGCGGTGAGTTCGGCCGCACGCCGATGGGTGAGAACCGCGAAAAAACCGGTCGCAACCACCACATCGACGCCTTCACCATGTGGTTCGCCGGCGGCGGCATCAAGACTGGGCAAACCTACGGTCGCACCGACGAACTCGGTTTCAACGTCGAGGAAAATCCCGCGCATGTTCACGACCTCCACGCCACTATCCTCCATCTGCTCGGCATCGAGCACGAAAAGCAGACCTTCCGCTTCCAGGGGCGCGACTTCCGCCTCACCGACGTGCATGGCAAAGTGCTGACCGGGCTGCTGGCGTAGCGGGCTTCCCGTGGTAGCTCAGGCATTCTGCCTGAGACCAGTGATGCAGGCTTTCAGCCTGCATCCCCCATACATGCGGGGAAGGGGCTGCCCGGCTCCGCGCCGCCTCCGCCCGCGGAAAAGTGGGCGGGAATACAATCCCGCC
>CAZNKC010000022.1:0-10918 GCA_964573315.1 uncultured Verrucomicrobiaceae bacterium
AACGTGGGCGTAGTGGCGGTTGTCGGTTTCGTACTCGACGTGGGCGGTGTTGATGGTGATGCCGCGCGCCTTTTCCTCGGGGGCCGCGTCGATGTCGTCATACTTGCGAGCTTGGGCGTAGCCTTTCTCGGCAAGGGTGGTGGTGATGGCGGCGGTGAGGGTGGTTTTGCCGTGGTCAACGTGGCCGATGGTGCCGATGTTGACGTGCGGCTTGTTGCGTTGGAAGGATTCTTTGGCCATAAGGGAAGGGTGGTGCGCTTGTCGTATTGGGGTGTCTGGTTTTTGGAAAACCGCGTCGCCAAAATCCCTCCCGCTGGAGCTGATGAAGGGGATTGAACCCTCGACCTCGTCCTTACCAAGGACGTGCTCTACCACTGAGCTACATCAGCAAAATTAACGGGCGGGAGCCGGGCGGCCGGACTTCCTCCTCTTTCTTTCGAAACGCCGGGCGGTACAGGTCAGACTTGCGTCTGGAGACAGTACACCCCCGGCCTTTTTGGGGAAAAAGTGAGTGCGAAGCTAGTTTTTCATCTCACTTTGTCAAAGTTTTTTTCAGAATTTAACGATCTTTAACCAAAACCCGGCCTGTGGCAGCCTTCCAGCCCGCCAGCGGCGCACCGGCCGCGTATTGATTGGAACCGCACCACCTCGTCGCAGGCATCGACCAGCCCCCCGCCCAAACCCGTGCCGGACCGTTGCCCACCGGCACGCAGACCGCGTCCAGACTCACCAGCGAGACCGGACGCTCCGGCTTGACGGACAACCCCGGCAGCTCCTGCATCCTGCGGCTCACTTTTTTTGATCCGCTGCCACGATGAAGAAGGGTGGATCGTATTTGTTGCAGCGCAGTCGTCCAGCATCGCCGGCCTCGACATACTTGGCGAAGATCCGATGTTCGCGATTCTTGCCTGAGATGAGCAAACCACCCAGTTCGGTTTCAGTCGCCTCCACCCAACCGTGTTCAATGAAATCCTCCGCTTTCCAGGCGTCCTTGCCCCATTCACCGCTGCTGTTGCCCTGGTAGGCGTAATTGCAGGCGACAAGAACGAAGCCTGATTTGATCACTTTGAAGTCCGTGATGCCATTGGTTTCACCTTCGGGCTTGAAAATGTTCCACCCTTTTTGCAGTCGCTTCGGAATGCGAAGCCAGCAGTACTTTTGTTTGGAGTCATTGGCTGCAGCCAAAGGCGCGGGGCTCATATTGATCACTTCCACGACCGCCGGCGCGGCACGCACGTTCTCCCAGTCAACATGCGCTGCCGCGGAAGGCTTGGGCGTTTCACCAGCAAACAGAGACGCCATCGAGAGGGCAAGGCCAGCGGCAAGGGAGCGTTTTGTTCTCATGTCAGGAGTTTATTCCGAACGTGATCAGGGTGTCAACCCCCAAGAAACCTGGGCCTGAGCCAACCAGATTCGGGGCGCGCGCCCACAAAGCGGCGAATTGCTGCTCCTCCGCGAGCATTCGGCTTTGGGGATCGAGGAGAAATGAAGCGAACACCGGGGGACGGGGCGCTTTCACTCAATGATCCAGCTCCATCAGCTTGGCCGCCTCGCGCTTGAGGATGCGGCCGACGCGGTGCTTGGCCAGGTACACCTGGGCGGCGTTCACTCCGAGTTCTTTTTTCACCTTTTCCGGGCTCCAGCCTTTGACGACGTAGCAGGAAAAAATCTGGAACTGCCGGGGGGAGACGAGGGCCCTCACGCGGCGCAGGGCGATGTCCATGATCTTTTCGTTCCATTCCTGGTCCCACAGCCGCTCCAGGGCCACGCCGTTGGGGTCCGCGCAACGCTCGATGGGGGCGGTGCGGCGCTCGTCGTCATCGTCGAAGTGCAGGTCCGCCTCCCGGCTCTGCTGTTTTTTGCGCCGCCGGAACTGGTCCAGGATGCGCCAGCGCGCCTGATTGAGCAGGAAGGATTTGAAGGAGCCGAGGCTGGTGTCGAACTTCTTTTTTTGCAGGTTCTTGGCGACTCCGATGAAGGTCTCCTGCACGACGTCGTTCGCCTCCTCGTTGCTCAGCCCGGATTTGCGGGCCACATGCCAGACGAAACTGGAGTAGGTGCGGTAAAACTCGTCCCAACTGGCCCAGTCGTCCCAGTTGTCAAGACGCTCGATCAGCGTCTTGCGCGTGGGCGGGGAGCCGGCCTTGAGCTGCTCCTTTTCCGCCTCTTCGATTTTGGGTTCCAGTTTACCAGAGGTTGGCATGGTTTAAAAAGTAAGCCCTGAGCGGCCCGCCGCAACGACATTGTTGCCGGCGAGGTCGCGAAGCCGCGACGGCAGTCACCCACGGTTTCCCATTTTCCCGCCCTTTCAAGATCACCGCAAACGTATTCATTGGCGCTTTGCATTCCCCATTCCCATGAATTCCCCGCATCACGGCGACTCCACTCCCCCCTGCTGTGCCAAACCGCCACCGGGAAGCTGCTGCCACGCGCACGGGGAGAATCCGGCGCCGCCTCCGCCCGTGGCGACCGCCAAGTATTTCTGCCCGATGTGTCCCGGCGTGGAGTCCGACAAACCGGGTGCCTGCCCGAAGTGCGGCATGGCGCTGGAGCGCAACCCGGCCTGGCAACCGCCCGCCCGTGCCCGGACCCTTTATACCTGCCCGATGCACCCCGAAGTGCGCCGGGAACACCCCGGCGCCTGCCCCAAGTGCGGCATGGCCCTTGAGCCGGTGACGGTGACGGAGCGCGACGATGCCGATTCCGAAGCCGATGCGGAACTGCGCGCCATGACGCGGCGCTTCCGGTGGAGCGCGCTGCTGACGCTGCCGGTATTTGTCACGGCGATGGCGCATCTGGTTCCGGCGTGGCATCACGCGGAATGGGCCAATGGCGAGGCCACGCGCTGGATGCAGCTCATCCTGACGGGCCTCGTGGTGTTCGGGCCGGGGTGGTTTGTGTTTCAGCGAGCGGGGGCGTCGCTGCGGCATGGCCATGTGAACATGTTCACGCTCATCGCGCTCGGTGTCGGCGCGGCGTTCGTTTTCAGTCTGGCGGCGATGCTTGCCCCCGGCTGGTTCCCCGATTCGCTGCGCGATGCGCATGGACGGCTGCCGTTGTACTTCGAGGCGGCGGCGGTGATCGTCACACTGGTGCTGCTGGGCCAGGTGCTGGAGGCGCGGGCGCGGGCGCGCACGGGGGATGCCATCGCCTCCCTGCTCGGCCTGCAACCGAAAACGGCGCGGCTGGTGACGGCGGCGGGCGACGTGGAAGTGCCGCTGGAAAGCCTGGAAACCGGCGCGCGCCTGCGGGTGCGGCCCGGCGAGAAAGTGCCCGTGGACGGCGTGGTGCTGGAGGGCGGCAGCCACGTCGATGAATCCATGCTGACCGGCGAGCCGGAGCCGGTGAAAAAAGCGCCTGGCGACGCGGTGGCGGGCGGCACGCTGAACCAGCACGGCAGCCTCGTCATCGAGGCGCAACGTGTCGGCGCGGACACGCTGCTGGCGCGAATCGTCAAGCTGGTGGCCGAGGCGCAGCGCAGTCGCGCGCCGGTGCAGGCTTTGGCGGACCGGGTGGCGGCTTGGTTTGTGCCGGTGGTGGTGGCGGTGGCGGCGCTCACCTTCGTCCTTTGGCTCTGGCTGGGACCGGAACCGGCGCTGGCTCACGCCATCGCCAACGCGGTGGCAGTGCTGATCATCGCCTGCCCCTGCGCGCTGGGATTGGCCACGCCGATGAGTGTCATGGTGGGCATCGGACGCGGCGCGCGGCTGGGCGTGCTGATCCGCGACGCCGCCGCCATCGAGAAACTGGCGGGACTGCAAGTGCTGGCGGTGGACAAAACCGGCACGCTCACACAGGGGCGGCCCGAGGTGACCGAGGTGATCGTCCCGCCGGAGAGCGCGCTGACGGCGGACGAAACGCTGCATCTGGCCGCCGCTCTGGAGCGCCACAGCGAGCACCCGCTGGCCCACGCCATCGTCCGCGCCGCCGAAGCCCGGCAGTCCGCGGCGGGCGCCGCCGCCGTGACGGATTTCCAAGCCACGCCCGGCGGCGGTGTCGCGGGCATCGTCGATGGACGGCACGTCCTGGCCGGCAAAGCCGGATTCCTGCGCGACCAAGGCGTGGCGGATTTGGACGACTTGGAGGCGAAGGCGGCGGTTCATCAAGCCGAGGGCAAATCCGCGTTGTTCGTCGCCATCGAACGCCGCGTGGAGGCGGTCATCGTCGTGAGCGATCCCATCAAAACCACCACGCCCGAAGCCCTGGCGCAACTGCGCGCGCTCGGCGTCACCGTGGTAATGCTGACCGGCGACAACGAACGCACCGCCAAACGCATCGCGGAAACGCTCGGCATCGAGCGCTTCCACGCCGGTGTCACGCCGCAGGAGAAACACAGTCTGATTTCCGCCCTCAAGGAGCAACACGGAACAGTCGTCGGCATGGCTGGCGACGGCATCAACGACGCCCCTGCCCTGGCCGAGGCCGATGTTGGCATCGCCATGGGCACCGGCACGGACATCGCCATGGAGAGCGCCCCGGTCACGCTCGTGCGCGGCGACCTGCGCGGCATCGTGCAGGCCATCGGCCTGGGCCGCGCCATGCTGCGCAACATCCGGCAAAACCTCCTCTTCGCCTTCCTCTACAATGCGCTCGGCATTCCCATTGCCGCCGGGCTGCTCTACCCCTGGTTCGGTCTCCTCCTCAGCCCCATGATCGCCGGCGTGGCCATGAGCTTCAGCTCGGTCTGCGTCATCGCCAACGCCCTGCGGCTGCGCGCCTGGACGCCGCCGTAGCTCAGGCATTCTGCCTGAAAGGAGTCATGCAGGCTTTCAGCCTGCAAGTAGCATGGGCATTCTGCCCGTGACCAGTCATGCAGGCTTCCAGCCTGCAAGTAGCGCGGGCATTCTGCCTGCATCCAGTGGTGCAGGCTTTCAGCCTGCATGGCGCAGCATAGGCTTCCAGCCCTCGCATGGAGGGAACATTCTTGCCCGCCTCCTCACAAATTCGATTGCCAACGTTCACGGAGCGGGTGGCAGCCGGCAAGACTGCCAAGCGAGGAAACGCCATTGGCCGTCCTCCAGCCGCCAGACGGCGAGGTAACTAAGCACGCTGTCCATCTTCCCGTTCGCGGTTTCCGCCTGGATGCGGGTGCGGCCGTTCATGAGGGCGATGCCGGGCGCGGGGAAGGTGAAGTTTCTTTCAACGTGGTCATAATCGAGATACTTCGTGCGGCCTTCGACCAGGATATCGATGAAGCCAGCTTTTTTGTCCACGACGCCGTTGGAGTGGGCGTAATTCAGGTCGTCGGAAAAGATGGCGGCCAGCTTGTCGCGGTCGCCGGCTTTCATGGCGGCGATGCGGGCGTCATCCGCGGCGGCGAGAGTGGCCTCGTCGGCAGCTTGGAGGGAGAAGGCGAACAGGCAGCAGGAGAGCAGAAGATGGAAGGGTTTCATGGGTGGTTAAAGGCGGGTGGCCCGCAGCATGACGGCTGCGGCTGGCAAATCCAGCGGATATTTCAGCCTGAAAACCACTCATGGACGCTGATCAACGCTGATAAGATATTGAGACAGAATCGATTGAGAAAGAAAGCTCTTCGGTCGAGTGCCCGGCAGCTTCTTCATGATTCGTGTCCATTCGTGGTTTAACAGCGGGATTTGGCTTCAACGCGGCGCGTGTCGCCGGGCTTGCAAAAGGCGCGGGATGATGAATTCTACGCGCCCCGCATGTCCGCCCCCGACTCCCGTGAAATCATCCTCGAAGCCCGCGAACTCACCCGTGAGTTCGATGGTGTGAAGGCGCTGGACCGGTTCAACTTGCAACTGCGCCGGGGCCAGGTGCTGGGGCTGCTGGGCGCGAACGGCGCGGGCAAGACCACGGCGATGAACTGCATGCTGGGCCTCACCCTGCCCACTTCCGGCGGGTTGTTCGCTTTTGGCAAGGAGTTGCATGCCCACCGCATCGAGATCCTGCGCCGCGCCAATTTCTCCTCCGCCTACACCGCCCTGCCCGCCAATCTGCTGGTCTGGCAGAACCTGCTCGTGTTCGCCAAGATTTACCGCGTGCAGAAGCCGAAGGAACGCATCACCGAGCTGCTGGAGATGATGGAGATCAGCCACCTCCACAAGCGTGTCACCGGGCAGCTTTCCGCCGGGGAATCCACCCGCGTGAACCTGTGCAAGGCGCTGCTGAACAAACCGGAGTTGCTCATGCTCGATGAACCGACCGCCAGCCTCGATCCCGACATCGCCGACAAGGTGCGCAAGATCGTGCGCCGGGTGAAGGAGGAACTGCATTGCGGCATCCTCTACACCTCCCACAACATGAAGGACATCGAGGAGGTCTGCGATCACGTCATGTTCCTGCACAAGGGCAAGATCGTCATGGAAGGTACACCCGCGCAGATCGTCGAGCGCTCCCGTGGCGCCTCGCTTGAGGACGTGTTCATCAAGATCGCCCGCGACGGCGAAATCGTCGATGAGGCGGAAACGGAAAAAGTAAAGGAGGCTGAGGCATGAGTCTGACGGTGATCCAGGCGCTGGTGATGCGCTACCTGTTCCTCTACACGCGATCGCCGATGCGGCTCATCGAGTTGATTTTCTGGCCGCTGGTGGAGCTGGTGATCTGGGGGTATCTGACGCTGTTCATCCAGGAAAACACCACGGGCGACTTTCCCCGCATCATCACCTTCCTGCTCGGCGCCATGATCCTCTGGGACGTGGTTTTCCGCGCCCAGCAGGGCGTGGCCATCTCCTTTCTGGAGGATGTGTGGACGCGGAACCTGCTCAATATCTTCGTGGCCCCGGTGCGCACGGTGGAATACCTGGCCGCCACCTTCAGCATCGGTTTTCTCCGCATCCTGGTGACGGTGACGCTGCTGGCCATCGTGGCCGGGGCGATGTACGCCTTCAATGTGTTCATCCTGGGCTGGGCGCTGCTGGCCTTTTTCATCAACCTCATGATCAGCGGCTGGGCGCTCGGCATGATCTCCACCGCGCTCATCCTGCGCTGGGGTCAGGCGGCGGAAAGCTTGGCGTGGGCGGTGCCGTTTTTCATCCAGCCGTTCATCGCCGTGTTTTATCCGGTGAGCGCCATCAAGCCGGAGTGGCTGCAATACATCTCCTGGGCGCTGCCGCCCACCCATGTGTTCGAGGGCATGAGGGAGGTGATGAACACCGGCGTCTTCGCCTGGGACAAATTCTTCTGGGCCGCCGGGCTCAACGTCATCTTCCTCGCCGCCGCCGGCTGCGTGTTTTACTGGATGCTCACCGTCACCCGCCGCCGCGGGCTGCTGACAAAATTTGCCACGCAGTAGCTTCGAGCGGCGCTCGCAGCGACGCCAAGCATTCCATCTTCAACCGGCTGGCAACCCGCCCCTTCAAGAATCCACCGCCCCCTCGCCGCCAGACTCCTTCCCCCGGGACTTGGCTGCCAGCAGCTTGGCCATCCGCCGTTCGGCCTCGGCCACCACCGACGAGAAAGGCATATTCATGCTCATCGCCAGCTTGATCGCCAGTTCCAGGGAAGGCAGCCGCTTGCGGCCTTCCATCAGGATGATCGCCGTCCGGCTGACCCCGGCCTCGGCGGCAAGCTTCTTCTTGGACAGTTCCATGCCCACACGCCTGTCACGGAGAACCTCCACAACGTGCGCGACAAGTTTTTCCGGGAGCCGTGAAACTGACACCCTGACGGGTAGAAGGAAAAGGGGATTGACGGCAGTGTATCAGTTGATACACTGGTGGTTGAATAGATATTTACCTCGCCTCCAGTCTGCCTGCATCAGCAGACACAACAGATCAAAGTTCTATGAATGCCACAAAGTTCCCAAAAATTCCGGGCTGTCGTGACATAACCTCCTTCTGGAAAAGGAGGCCATGCTTGCTTTCCATCGTTCTCCCTCTCAGCGTCGTGGCGTCAATGTTAACTTCTTGCGGGAAAGCTCCCGATCGAAGCACTCAAGTGATCGTCACGCCAGGGGTGCCCTCGGAGGCAGCAGTAGAAGCGGCACAAAAGGCAGCAAAAGAAGCCGGAGATGCGGCGCAAAAAGCTGCAAAAGGAGCAGCGGAAGCTGCGGAAGCAGCAGAAAAAGCAGCGAAGGAAGCAGTGGAAGCTGCCGCAAGAGCACAAGAGGCTGCGAAAGCGGCATCTGATCGAAAGTGAGCAAAGAATGTGTCATGAGCAAAATTAAATTCTGGCTGCTTGCCTTTATCGCCGTTTTCGGCTTCTCATTTGGAACGATTTGGGTGTTCAATCTTTTCACGGGGGAACCTGGCCCGAGAAGGCCAAAATCGCCAGAACGACCACGCCCGGAAATCGAAGCAGCATCGCGGGAACATGTCAGTGAGGCTGGTCGCAAGGCCATGGCATCCATTTCTGCTCGGACTTCGGAAGTCTCCGCTTTTATCAGGTCGCGTCAGAGTGGATCAAAGCCATTCTCGAAAGAGATCATCTCATGGTATGGCAAGTGGAGAGTGGTTAAACCTTATATTCCCTTCACAAAGGATGACGGGCACAAAGAATATGTGGAAGAAAAATTCGCTGAGCACATTTTTACGATCCAGGAATTGGCGTCTGTGCTCAAGACGGCAGTGGAGGGAAGCATCAAAGACCTTGAAGCTATAGAGAACGATCTTGCGGTGGCCTTGAGGCAAGAGATACTTGGCCGTTCACTTGCACCCGACGAAATTCCAATTGCCGCGAATGAATTCAAAGAAGCAGTTGAACGTATGATGAAGGCTTCCCAGGCGGATGCAGGAAAAGCCGTTGGAGGCCTTGTTGTTTCTGAGGTGGCATCGTTCGTGGCAAGGCAAATCCTTGCGCGTCTTGGCGTCTCAACAGGCATCCTTGCTGCCGGAGCGGCAAACTCCTGGTGGTCTTTGGGAGTAACAGCCATCATAGGCATCCTTGTTGACATGGTATGGGAATGGTGGGATGACCCTGCAGGAAAAATCGAACACGCAATGGTTTCATCGCTCGATAAATTATCATCAGACGCTTCCATCGCCATCAAGGAGGAAATGGAAAAAATCGTCTCTCAAAGAAGTGAATTTTGGAACAAATCTGTGTCAGAGATGTTGCCATGAAACAGTCATTCATCGTACTTCTGTTCATCTGCCTTTTCGGGGAATCAGCTTCTTGGGCAGGAATCGCAGGAACCGCCTTTCGAGAAACTGCAGAGTTCATCATGACCAAATTTGGGAAGGGGGCCGCAGGACGAACAGTGGACGAAGTGACTGAAGCGACAATCAAAGCCATTTCAAAACACGGTGAGGATGCACTGCCATTGTTGCGAAAAACTGGACATGCAGGATTTACCGCGCTTCAAGAAGCCGGAGAGAAAGCCCCTGACGTCATTAAACTCTATGCGCGCAGAGGAGACGAGGCGATTTGGATTATTTCGGAACGCAAGAAACTTGCCATTTTCATCAAACACGGAGATTCAGCCGCTGATGCGCTCCTCAAGCATCCTGGAATCTCGGACAATTTGATTGGCAAATATGGCAGTAATGCCGCCGGCGCTCTGAACAACATATCCCGGCAAAGTGCTCAGAGGTTAAGCATGATCTCGGATGACGGATTGCTCGCAACAACCAAACAGAATTCGGGCCTGCTGTCTGTTATTCGTCAGTATGGTGACGAAGCGATGGATTTCATTTGGATAAACAAGGGAGCATTGGCAACAACGGCCGTTCTGACGACTTTCCTGGCCGATCCACAAGCGTATATCTCGGGCGCGAAGGAGTTGATTATCGATCCGATTGCCGCTCCCATCGTAAATAGCGTGAATTGGACTTTGATTATTGGAGTAGCCTTATTGATCGTGTCTCTTCCATTCATCGGAAAGTCGATCTCGAAAGCCTGCTCTGCAAAAATGCACGTCTGATAGTATTCCTTATGCGCCTGTTCCAGGCTCAAATATTGGCCTTCGGCGGGCGCATAACTGCTCTCACCGTGATCGCGCAGTCGGTGAATTTGTTGTCGTCAGGATCGGCGGTGACGATGTGAAACTGGCAGATCATATTTTCCAGCCGCCCAGTCGCGCGCCATGCCTTCGGAAAATTCCGCCCACGCGGCGCGCAACTCCAGCTCCCCCGCCAGATCATGCAGAACGGCGACACTTTCATCAGGAAGCCGGTTCAGTTGCTCCACCACATTGCGGCGCAACACTTCCGGTTTCGGAAGCGCCCGCTTGGACGGTTGTTTAGTTGAAATGGCCATGCTGAAAATTACACCCCCAACGGATTCACCGCCACTCCGTTTTTTCAGCAACCAAACAGACGGAGACGTCTTTAGAGCTTATCCGAATAACTGCTGTCACGGGGCGAGACGCCCGTGACACACACAGCCGGGACGGCTGTGCTACGCTTGATACGGCGGCGGTGGTTCTCCGTTGACAGCCGCCGCCGCCACCGGCATCTTTCCGCGTCATGAGCACCGCCACGGTTGACGATATCCAAACCCCTTTCGGCGAGCTGGCCGCGAAGCTCGCGCCGGAAGCTCATGTGTGTTCCTCGCGCCTGCTCGGAGCCGCCCAGGGCTTGGCTCAGTTTGGAGAGGACTTTGACGAGCCCGTGGACTTGAAATGGGGCGCCTTAAAGTGAGCTGCTTGCCGGAGACCAACGCTTGGCATAGCTTCTCGGATTGCCCCGCCGCGCTCCCGGAGGTTGTGCGCGGTCATCCCGTTTGAATTTTTGCCCATTATGGAAACCCGCGTCATCACTCCCGAATTTGTCCCGCACCCGGACACCAAGCTTGCCGTCAGCGAGGCGGTGAAACTGTTGCAGGCCGGCGAGGTGGTGGCGCTGCCGACGGAGACGGTCTATGGCCTCGCCGCCGATGCCTTGAATCCGGAGGCCGTGGCGAAAATCTTCGAGGCCAAGGAGCGCCCCGCTTTTGACCCGCTCATCGTCCACCTGCCGCACAAGAAAGACCTCGATCTGGTGGCGGAGGTGCCGGAGGGCATTGGGCCGGTGTTGCAAAA
>CAZNKC010000022.1:11018-41304 GCA_964573315.1 uncultured Verrucomicrobiaceae bacterium
GGGCGCATCCCGCTCATCATCGACGGCGGCGCGACGATGCACGGGCTGGAGTCCACCATCATCAAGATCGAACCCGGCTCGCCCAAGGCGCTCATCACCATCCTGCGCCCCGGTCCGGTCACGGTGGAGGATTTGAAGCTCTACGGCAAAGTCCAGACCGCCGCCCGGAGCGTGGTGGATGAGGCCACCGAAGCGCCCGGCCAGCTCGCCTCCCACTACGCTCCGCGCACGCCGTTGCGCCTGCTGGGCAAGCCTTCCGATTTCACGCCCGAACCCGGCAAACGCTACGCCTTGATGAGCTACCGCGGCGAGGCCAAGGATGGTTACTTGGATCTCACCGACTGGGTGGAGGTGATGATGCTCAGCCCCGGCAAAGGCAAGCTGCCGGAGGCCGCCGTGCGCTTCTTCTACATTCTGCGCGCCCTCGACAACCTCGGTGTGGACGAGATCATCGCCGAGCCGCTGGCCGAGCACGGCGTCGGCACCGCCATGATGGACCGGCTGCGGCGGGCAGCCGTGAAACACTAATTCATCACACTTATCCCATCATCACCCATCATGAGTGAGGAGCAGAAGGAAACCGCGCCGCAGGCCCGCACCACCGGCATCGTCTCCATCGCCATCCTGTGCAGCCGGGTGCTGGGGCTGGTGCGGGATCAGGTGCTGACGGGCATGTTTGGCTCGTTTTTCAACGGCCTGTTCACCGCCGCTTTCCGCACGCCGAACATGCTGCGTGATCTCTTCGCCGAAGGCGCGCTGTCCACGGCCTTTGTCACCACGTTCTCGAAGAAGATGAAAACCGAGAACGACGAGGCGGCGTGGATTCTCGGGCGCAAGATGCTGACGCTGGCGATTTGCTTCATGAGCATGGTGGCGATCGCGGGCGTGGCGTTGGCGCCGTGGATCGTGCGCCTGTTGAACGTGGGATGGGTCTTGAAGCAGGCGGAGAACAATCTGCTGCCGGAGGGCTGGACCCTGGAGCGCGCCACGGAACTGACCGTGCAGCTTTCCCAAATTATGTATCCCTTCATCGCCATCGTCTCCATCACGGCGCTGGTGATGGGGATGCTAAACTCGAAAAAGGTCTTCTTCATCCCCGCCGTCGCCTCCGCTTTTTTCAATCTCGGCTGCATTCTCGGCGGCCTCGTCATGGCCTGGATCATCGATCCCGTTTTCCGGCAGAGCTGGGTGGTCACGGAAAAAGGGCTGGCCGGGTTCGCCATCGGCACGCTCATCGGCGGTGTCCTGCAGCTCGCGGTGCAGATTCCCTCGCTGAAAAAAGTGGGCTTTCGTTTCGGGTTCGATTTCAAATGGAAAGACCAGGGCGTGCGCGACGTGCTGCATTTGATGTGGCCTTCCGTGATCGCTGCCAGCGGCACGCAGGTGGCGGTGCTGTTGAACTCGATTTTCGCCTCCTTCGCGCCGGGACAAGGCAGCAACCTGACTTGGCTCGGCATCGCCCAGCGTTTGCAACAGCTTCCGCTCGGTCTTTTCGGGGTCGCCGTGGCCACCGTGACGCTGCCCATGCTGTCGCGTCTCGCCACCGATGGCATGACGCCCGCTTTCCGCGGCGCACTGGCCAAAGGACTGCGCCTCGTGCTTTTTCTGACCGTGCCTTCCGCTGTGGGCATGGCGGTGTTCGGGCATGAGATCGTCAGCCTGATTTTCGAGCGCGGCAAGTTCACCGCCCACGACGTGCAACAAACGGTCGGGCCGCTGCAAGCCGCCGCGTTTGGCTTGGTGTTTTACGCCTGCATCAAGGTCGTCCAGCCCGCTTTCTATACCATCGGCCGCCGGTTCATCCCGATGATGGTGAGCCTGGGTGTCATCATTTTCACGGTCACGGTGAACTCGATCACGGTCTTCGTTTTGAAATGGGATCATACCGCGCTGGCCTGGGCCACCGCCGCCGGTCTGATGCTGAACTTCACCACGCTCTACCTGTGCATGAGAAAATTCGCCAACGGTCTGGAGACCCGCTCATTGAGCCGGGCGTTGGTGAAGCTGGGCGCGGCGGTGCTGGTCATGCTCGGTGTTTGTCTGCTGGCCAAATTGACCGTGCTGGGCGGCTGGAGCGGCTACGGGCTGTCGCTGCGCCTGCTTACGCTCGGCGGCACCATCGCCGCCGCTGCCGCCGCTTATTTCTCCGTGACGCATCTGCTGAAGGTGGAGGAGGCGCGGGAGTTTCTCGGCATCGTGACAAGGCGGTTTGGAAAGCGGTGATTCGTCAGGGGACACAGGGAGATTTCTCCGCTTGACCCACGGCGGGTTGTCGTACTTATTTGCCGTATGAGTACGACACTTAGCATCCGTCTGACAGACGACTTGGCACGGTGGCTAGGGGAGCAGTCAAAGGCCACTGGCCGCTCGCAGGGCAGCTTGGTCAAGGACGCCTTGGAACGGGCACGGCAGACGGAGGCGAAGCCCTTCATGAAATGGGCGGGAGCGATGGAAGGTCCGGCCAGCCTTTCCCAACGCAAGGGATTCTCCCGATCATGACAGGCATCGCCGACACGGGCTTCATCGTAGCGTTTCTGAACCGGCGGGACCGGTATCACAAATGGGCGGCGCGACTCGCGCGGGAAGTGGATCATCCTTTGGTGACTTGCGAGGCGGTGTTGGCGGAGGCCGTTTTCCATGTGGGTTCAGCGGAGCATGTGCTGGCCTTGATAAGGGATGGACTGTTGGGAGTGGATTTCGATTTTTCAGCCAGCCAAGCCCGTTTGGAAATCCTGACCAAGCGTTATGCCGACCGTTCACCTGATCTCGCCGATTTGTGCCTGATCTGCCTGAGCGAGCGATTTCCCGTCCATCCGGTGATCACCGTGGACGGTGACTTCCGCATCTATCGCCGTCATCAACGCGAAGCCATCCCGGTTCTCATGCCGCCGGGATGAGGAGGAGACATGCCCATTGGAAGGCAATGGCTTGGAAGACAGGACCGGTGGTCGTGCGGCGCTCCCCCAGGCTCGGCGAGCCAGCGGCTCGCCCCACATTTTATCCGCCACTCACCGGAGGACGTGGAAGACGTTTTTCGCCTTGCCGGTCTCGTGGAAACTGCCCCAGGTGTAGTCGAAGACGTGCTCCTGCTGGCTGTCTTCGGCCCAGGTGATGCGGAGCTTGTTGGCGGCGAGGGTTTCCCAGCGCGGTTTGCCGGGCAGTCCGATGCCGGTCAGGGTGCGGTCGGCGTTGAATTGCATCTCGTATTCCTCCCCGGCCCAGCGGGTGCCGATGAGCCAGTCACGCAACTCATGAGCGTCCTGCGGACCGTAAAAGCTCTCCGGCAGGATGTGTTCGTTCTCGTTGCGACGCTGCTCGCGGCGGACGCCGTCTTTCATATAGACGATGTGCAGGGATTTGTTCCAGCCGGGGTTCGGATCGGCTCCAAGGTCGCTCGGGTTGGCTCCGAACTTGCGCTTTTGCACCTCCACATGCTCCTTCACGGCGGCAGTGACATCGGCGTCCTTGCCGCCGGTGCCGTAGATGGCGGAGAGAATCTGTACGGGCCAGCGCTTGGGCGATGCTGCGGGCAAAGACTGTGTGGAAGCGGACGAGGAAACTGCAGAGGCGGCAGCAGTCTTGACTGTCTTGGTTGTTTTGGCGGCCGTGATCGCGGCGGCTTCCTTGACTTCCGTGACAAGCGAGACGCCCTCATTCGAGGCTGCCTCGACAGGAGTCAGGGTTTCCGCCGGCAAAAAGGCCGGCGACAGCGCGATGACACAGGCGAGGGCAAGGATCGTTTTCATGACGCGAGAGTGTTTCGGTTTCCTTTTCGCGGAAAATGCTACCGGAAGCCGGTGGACGTTGACAAGACAAATCTGACAAATAACGCACCGGCGGCGCGTAGTGAGATGCGATGATTGGAAAAAGGCTGTTGGTGTCGGCGGCGTTGCTTGTTTGGAGCGGCGCCGGGTTGTTGGCAAAAGACTCGCCCGCCGCGGATGCTCCCGTGGTGGAGTCCGGCGTGATGGTGGCGATGCGTGACGGCGTGAAGCTGGCCACGGACATTTATTTTCCCGCCAAGGACGGCAAGAAGCTGGAGGGACGCTTTCCAGTGATCCTGACGCGCACGCCCTACAACAAAACCGGCGGAAAAAAACACGGCGAGTACTTCGCGCGCCACGGTTATGTGTTCGTGGCGCAGGACTGCCGCGGGCGCTACGGCAGCGAGGGTGTGTGGCATTGGATGACGGACGACGGGTTGGACGGGGTGGATTGCGCGGCGTGGATCGGTGCGCAGTCGTGGAGCGACGGCAAGATTGGCATGATCGGCACCTCCTACGTGGGCGGCACGCAGCACGCGATGGCACTGGCGGGCGCGAAGGAATTGACCACCGTGATCCCCGTTGACGCGGTGTCGAACGGCGGTGTGCAATCCATGCGCAACGCGGGCGCGTTCGAGTTGCGCTTCTGGAATTGGATCATGCTCAACGCGGCCAAAGGCAGCCAGGCGGTGAAGGACGAGGCGACGGCGGCGATGCTCAAGGAGATGGCGGACAATCGTTTTCATTATCTGGCCAACCTGCCGCTGCGCAAGGGCACGACGCCGCTGCAATTCGCGCCGGAGTACGAGGAATGGCTGACGGAGGCGATGCGCCACGGCAAAAACGACGAGTACTGGGCGCAAAACAACATCCTGGAGCAGGCGTCGTCATACAAGAACATCCCGGTCTATCTCGTGGGCGGTTGGTATGATTCGTGGGCTGGAAACACGACGGCGAATTACGGCGCGCTGAGCCCGGTGTTGAAAAGCGATGTCTATCTCATCATGGGACCGTGGATTCACGGCGCGCAGGCGAAGTCCAGCCACGGGCAGGTCGATTTCGGCAAGGAGGCGGCGATCCCGGACGAACTGGCTTGGCGGCTGGAATGGTACGATCACTGGCTCAAGGGCAAGGACAACAGCGTGGGCAAAGCCGCGCCGTTCGCCAGCAAGGTGCGCCTCTTCGTGATGGGCACGGGCGACGGTCACAAGACGGAAAAAGGGCTGCTGTTTCACGGCGGCGAGTGGCGCGACGAGCAGGAGTGGCCGCTGGCGCGGCAGCATGTCACCGCGTATTACTTCGGCGCGGGCGGCGCTCTGGGTGCGGCGGAACCAGCGGCGGACGACGGCTCGACGACGTTCACTTTCGATCCGAAAAATCCGGTGCCGACCATCGGCGGCAACATCTCCAGCGGCAACGACATCCTGTTGCAAGGCGCCTGGAATCAACGCGGCGGGGAGCATGTGTGGAATTGGCAAAGCCCGATCCCGCTGTCGGCGCGCAACGACGTGGTGGTGTTCCAAACCGAGCCGCTGGCCGCCGACGTGGAGGTGACGGGCGAGATCGAGGTGAAGCTGTGGGCCGCGTCCAGCGCGGTGGACACGGATTTCACAGCGAAGCTGGTCGATGTGTACCCCGGCAGCCCGGACTGGCCGGGCGGGTTCGATTTGAAAATCACCGAGGGCATCGTTCGCGCGCGTTTCCGCGACAGCCTGAAGGAGGAAAAACTGATGGAGCCGGGCAAGCCGTATGCGTTCACCATCCGGCTCTATCCGACCAGCAACGTGTTCAAAAAAGGTCATCGCATCCGGGTGGAGGTGAGCAGCAGCAACTTCCCGCGCTTCGACGTGAACCCGAACACAGGCGAGCCGTTGAACGATCATCGCCGAACGGTGACGGCGGAAAACACGATCCTGCATGACGCGGGGCATCCGTCCCATATTCTGCTGCCGGTGATTCCCGCGGAATAAAGTGGGGCAAGCTTCCAGCTTGCCCGATCAACCCGGAAGATTGCAATCACTCCCAAAGCGATGTAAGCTGCCATCATGTCCGCTGCCGATAAATTGGATTTGCTGATGACTCCGGAGGAGTACGCCGCCTTTGAAGAAAAGGCGGACGAACGCCATGAGTTCTTCAACGGCGAGATATTCGCCATGGCGGGTGGTTCAGAGACGCATAGTTTGCTGACCGCAAACGTGCTGCGGCGACTGGGAAACGCTCTCGATAAACGTCCCTGCCGGGTCTATGAATCCAACATGCGCGTGAAGGTGGAGGCGACGGGGTTGGAAACGTATCTGGACGCGTCGGTGGTCTGCGGACCGTCGAAATTCCACGATCTGACGCGGCAGGCTTTGCTCAATCCGCTGCTGCTGGTGGAAGTTTTATCCGAAAGCACGGAGACTTACGACCGCGGCAAAAAATTCTGGCATTACCGGCAGATTCCCAGCTTGCGGGAGTATGTGCTCGTCAGCCAGACAGGGCCGCTGGTGGAGGTGTTCACGAGGCAGGCGGACAACCAATGGCTGCTGCGCCCCTGTGAGGGGCTGGAGGCGGTGCTGTGGCTGGAGAGCGTGGAGGCGGAAATCCCGATGCGGGATGTCTATGACAAAACGCCAGTGATGAGAGAGCCTGTGGAAGGTTGACAGTGGACTTGACTACGACCAGCAGATGTATGGTTATCCGGGCAAATTCAGAGACCTGGGAACGCGAATGCCATACGGATGGCGCTGAGAAAAATCAGCTTTTGCCCCCGGCGTGCAGCCGCAGGATGCGCAAGACTTCCTGGACGGTTTCCGGTTTCTCCACGCAGCCGTGACCGTAAGGCACGATGAGTTCGGACTCGGCGCCGTCGAGATGAGAACTGGAATAAGGCACCACGCCGTCCGAGCTGTCCGGGCTGCCGCCGCGGCCGCGGTCGCCGATGATGGAGTGGTAGGGGACGAGGATGGGACGTTTTTCCAATGCCTTGAAATACGGATGGCCGGGGGAGAGCATGTCCACGCTGCGCAGGCCGACGAGGTGATAGCCCAGCAGCGCGGGGTTCAGCACGCTGGTGTCTTCCGTCAGCGCGTGCTTGGCCAGCGTGAGCGCGTCCCCCGGCAGCCGGATGAGACGGATGGCGAGACGGACGATCCGGATGTCCGCCACCCGGCTGCCGCGATGCGGCACGGCGATGAACACGGCGCGTTTGACGTAAGGCTGGCGCTCGAAGACCAGCGCCTCCTTCACCCGCGCGGCTTGGTTGTCAGTGAGCCAGGGTACTTCCTCCACGGGGCGGGCGAAGAAGGCTTTGAGCAAATCATCGCCCGAATCAATGGCCTGCATGCGGGAGAGAATGCCACCCATGCTGTGACCGACGAGGATCATGCGGTTCATGCCGGGATCGTCATGCTCCGGATCCCATTGATCGCGGTAAAGCTGCAAGCTGCGACGCAGACGCATGGAGGACGCCGGCACATTCAGGCCGCTGGGATACAGAAAACACAGCGGTTGATAGCGGGCGCTCAAAACCGGATCGTGAAATATTTCGTTGATGATGTTGCACCAGATGTGGGCGTCTGATTTCAGACCGTGGACGAACACCACGGGGATCTTTTTCGGGTCGTAAGGGGTGAGGCCGAAAAGGCCGACGTCCTTCTCCCGCTTGTCAGGCCGCAGCAAGCCGGCGAGCGCATTCTTTTTGACGTAACGGTTGTCCAAGCTCATGTAGATGGCGGCGGTCACATCGTAGGCGAGCGCTCGCTCCGCACCGTCGAATCGCGCGCGGCGGTAATCGAAGCTGTTGTAAAGACGCAAGCGCACCGGCAAAGGCGCGTCCGCCGCGGTGGCGCGGCCAAACTCCAGCACGGCGGTGGCGGGAGCGTAAATGCCGGTGCGCGGGCGGAAGCTGCGTTCTTTGACGAGAAAATCCACGTCTTCGTTGGCAAGCACGACGGGCGCGCCCAAGCCGGAACCGGTGATGGGATTCTCGCAGTCCTTCACCTGGCAGTCGGCGGCGGGGATGAGCCGGTCGAACAAAGCGGGCGACACCTCCGGGCCGCCTTGCCCGGCGAGCGAGCGGTGGTCGAAACTGACCAGCCAATCGCGCCCCGGACGCACGACGCGGATGGACTCCGTCCAGTCTTTCGGCGCGGCCCGTTTTTGCAGAGCGAGGACGAAACGCAGGACAGCATCGTTGTAATGGTCCAGTTGGAGCTGGCCGCGATCCGCCGCCAGTGAGGCATCATCCAGCGCGCGCGCCATTTCTTTGTCCCGCAAGTGCTCGCGCTCGCTCTCCATGAGGCGCTGCCCGGCCACCTTGGTCCTGGGATTGAGGCCGGAAGTACAGGCGGCGAGGAAAAGAGCTGTCAGGGCCAGAAAAGGAATGCGCATAAACATCTAACTTGAATGAATGGACGAAGAAATCAAGACTTGAGCCCAGTTCCACGGGATGGCTGTGGATCAGCTTAATTCTGCCAGTCCCGCGTCACGCGCTGGATGGAGAGCGCGCGGCCGGTGGCGGGGTCCACCTCCACCAGCACGGCGTTGATCCGCACCGGGCCGTTGGCGATTCCGAAGCGGGCGGGCAGGGCGTTGAGGAAGCGGCCGAGCACCGGCTCGATGCGGCTGCCGATGACCGAGTTCAGCGGTCCGCACATGCCGGCATCGCTCAGGAAGGCGGTGCCGCCGGGCAGCACGCGCTCGTCCGCGGTGGGCACATGGGTGTGGGTGCCGACGACGGCGGACACCTTGCCATCAAGGTGCCAGCCCATCGCCACTTTCTCGCTGGTGGCTTCGGCGTGGAAATCGACGAAGATGACTGGTGTTTCCTCGCGCAGGAGCGCCGCGCGCTCCGCCACCAGGGGGAAGGGATTGTCCACCTGCGGCCCCATGAAGACCCGGCCCAGGGCGTTGATGACGCCCACCTTGCCCTTGGGTGTATCCAGCACGATCGAGCCGGAGCCGGGCACGCCTTCGGGATAATTCAGCGGCCGCAGCATACGCGGCTCGTCCGCCAGCCAGGGCACGATCTCCTGCTGATCCCAGATATGATCCCCGCTCGTCACCACCGCCGCGCCCGCGCGCAGCAGAGCGATGGCGATCTTCGGTGTGATGCCGCGCCCCGCCGCCGCGTTCTCGCCGTTGACGATGACGAAATCCGCGGCCAGCTCGGTCTTGAGCTTCGGCAGCCACTCCATCACCGCCTTGCGGCCCGGCTCGCCCATCACGTCACCAAAAAAGAGCAGGCGCAGGCGGTCATCGGCAGGGTCCGGGGCTGGGGCAGGGTTCATCTCCGGTTACATAGGCGCGGACGGGCAGGCTTGCAACGGAGTACGAGCGCCCCCGCTCGCCGCGCCGAAGGGCGCGGCCTTTTGAAGTGCTGCGCTTGGCGCAGCTTTGGATGAAACAGGGATTCACCACGGAGCGCACAGAGGAACACAGAGGTTTTGCAAGTGGCTCGGAGGCGAGATACACGGCCGGATGTTTGATCTGATGGGCAGAAAACGATGCTTTTTGGCAAGGAATGATTGCGAGTTTTTGGGAAGCTTTGCCGGGGCAAGCTCTCCAGCCCCAACGGGGCGGCACAACATAGCCCAGGGCAAGCGAGGCTGTGCCGAGCGCCGCCCTGGGTCAGCCTCGCCACGATCCCCAACTCCTGGCCCAGCCCTGAAAGGGCGGGACAACACAGCGCAAGCAAGCGGGTTTGGGTTGGGTAGAAAGATTGGGGGTAGAAACATTTCAGTTTCAGAAGGTTCCATCTGGATCTTGCTACCCCTTCCTCTGTCACGGCAAGGTTGTCACGCCCCCGTAGATTCGATTGGCAATCGAATCCGCACCCACGCCGGCATGCGGACGCGAGGTTGTCCCGCCCTTTCAGGGCTGGAGTTTGAGAGGGGTGGTGCCGCGCCGGGTTCCCAGGGCGGCGCTCCTGCGGAGCTTGCCCTGGGCTTTGTTGTCCCGCCCCTTTGGGGCTGCCTCGAAACGGCGCTCGCCATGAGCGTTAAAGTTGTGCTTTTTGTGGGATGGCTGTGTTCCCAATCCAAAGCGCCGGAAACCGGCGCCCAAAACGCTGATTGCGGAAGATGTTGATTATTGGGCCTGCGTGCTGTCCGCAATCTCTTTGAGCTGCTTCAGAATAGCCTTATCGAAGCACGAGCCATCGTGAGGGTAGCCTACAAAGACGGCGGCGTTCGATCCAAGGTCGGTTAGTTTTCCCAGACCCACACGACGGCCATCATAAAATTTATGACCGTGCTTATATTCGAAATACGCAACGTAGTGATGCCCTTTCGAATCGCGAATGATATACATTGTCCCCGGTCCGAAAAAAGGGTCTTGTGATCGGTCTTCAGCCAAGGCCGCTTCAACGATTTTTTCCATGGACTTGGCGCCGGTTTCCAAAGTCCTCAACTCCTTTCCAATCTTGAAAGTGTACAGGTCCACTTCTTGGCTGGATTCTTCGTCGATTTCAGGTGAAGGTTGCACGGCATATTTCGATATAACGAACAGCTCTGACGTGCATGAAAAGACCGTGACATCCTCGGCGCTCGCCTTGCAGACGAGCAACGAGAGGATCGCGGTAATTACGGGCGCCAGACGCCGACAGGCGCCGTCGAACGGACACGCGTCGTGGCGAGCGCAAGAATTGGGTGTATTCGGTTCTGTGTTCATTCCGCCTTGTTTGGGTTTTGTGTGAAATAAGAAATCACTTCTCGTCGGAAATAGAAATAATGCGCGCTCCAGATGATGATAATAGCTGAAATGATAATTAAGATTGGTGTTGGAACCGGCTCGTATTCAGGATTAACAAATCCGGAAAGTGCGATTGCCGCGATTCCCAAAACAAAAGCGTGGCGCACCCAAGGCCATCCCTTGTAGGCGAGGATTCCTATCGTGATCATCCCCAATCCTGTCGCGACAACTGTTAATTTGTTGATTGGAGATTTGAGATCATTGAGCGGGAAAGGCAAATCTTCGATTTCGGCAGGTGATGCTGCCGCCTCTCTCCAGCCGGGCAAGAATGGCGCGAACATTACAAAGGCGCCAACTGCCCAAAGCGTGAGCGTGAAACCGCACAGTGGCTCAGGCATCGCTTTGAGCCGCCGGTAGAAACCCAATGCTGCGTGTTTCATTTTGGCAGAACATTGGGCGGTGGGGGATGCTCAACTCACCCCGCATCCGTCGCCTGGGAGGCGGGTTCGGGGGTTTCTTCCTCCTGGCGGGCGGCGGGGGTGAATTTGAGGCCTTTCTTCTCGTCGTTGAGGCTGACTTGGACGTGGTCGCCTTGTTTGACGTCGCCGCGCAGGACGTGTTCGGCGAGGGGGTCTTCGATGTGTTTCTCCACGGCGCGGCGCATGGGGCGGGCGCCGTATTGCGGGTCGTAGCCTTCCTTGATGAGGAATTCGCGGGCGGATTCATCCAGCACGAGTTCGATCTTTTTGTTTCTGAGGCGGGTGAGCACTTTGCCGACTTCGAGATCGACGATGGTGGTGAGCTGCTCTTTCTCCAACATGCGGAAGACGACGATGTCATCCAGCCGGTTGAGGAACTCGGGCTTGAAGAATTTCTTGGCTTGCTCGCCGATCTTGCCCTTCATGCCTTCGTGGTCGGCGCTGTCTTGGGACATGGCGCCGAAACCGAGGGTGGTCTGGCGTTTGATGGTTTCCGCGCCGACGTTGGAGGTGAGGATGACGATGGTGTTGCGGAAGTCGATCTTGCGCCCGAAGTTGTCGGTGACCTGGCCTTCCTCGAGGATTTGCAGGAGGAGGTGCATGACGTCCGGGTGGGCTTTTTCCACTTCGTCGAAAAGGACGACGGAGTACGGGCGGCGGCGCACGGCTTCGGAGAGCTGGCCGCCTTCTTCATAACCGACGTAGCCGGGAGGCGCTCCGATGAGGCGGGAGGCGGTGTGCTTCTCCATGTACTCGGACATGTCGAGCTGAATGAGGGCATCCGAGCTGCCGAACATGAATTCGGCGAGGTTTTTGGCGAGGAAGGTCTTGCCGACGCCGGTGGGGCCGAGGAAGAGGAAGGAGCCGATGGGGCGGCGCGGGTCTTTGAGGTCGGCACGGGAGCGGCGCAGGGCTTTGGAGATGGCGATGACGGCTTCGTCCTGGCCGATGATACGGCGTTTGAGTTCGGTCTCCATTTTGAGGAGTTTTTCGGCCTCGGCCTGCTCCATGCGCTGGAGGGGGACGCCCGTCCACTTGGAGATGACGGACATGATTTCGTCCTCATCGACATCGACGGTCTTTTCCTGGCTGGCGTTGCGCCAGTTTTCCAGCAGGGTGTCGAAGCGTTTTTTGGACTGTTTCTCGCTGTCGCGGAGGTGGGCGGCTTTTTCAAAGTCCTGCTCGCGGATGGCTTCCTCTTTTTCGATGCGGATGGTTTCGATTTCCTCCTCGATGCCTTTGAGTTCCGGCGGGCGGGTCATGGCGGCGATGCGGGCCTTGGAGCCGGCTTCGTCCATGATGTCGATGGCTTTGTCGGGGAGGTAGCGCGAGGGCAGGTAGCGCGAGGACAGCTCGACGGCGGAGCTGATGGCCTTTTCCGTGAAGCGGGCCTTGTGGTGCATCTCGTATTTGCTCTTGAGGCCGCGCAGGATTTTGATGGCGTCCTCGACGGAGGGTTCCTCAACTTTGATGGTCTGGAAGCGGCGCTCGAGGGCGGCGTCTTTTTCGATGTATTTGCGGTATTCGTTGAGCGTGGTGGCGCCGACGCATTGCAGCTCGCCGCGGGAGAGGGCGGGCTTGGTGATGTTGGAGGCGTCCATGGCGCCTTCGGCGGAGCCGGCGCCGACGATGGTGTGGAGTTCGTCGATGAACAGGATGATGTTTTTGTTGCGGCGTATTTCGTCCATCACGGCTTTGATGCGTTCCTCGAACTGGCCGCGGTATTTGGTGCCGGCGACCATGAGGGCGAGGTCGAGGGTGATGACGCGCTTGTCGCGGAGGATTTCCGGGACGTTGCCGGTGGAGATTTCCTGGGCGAGGCCTTCGACGATGGCGGTTTTGCCGACGCCGGGTTCGCCGATGAGCACGGGGTTGTTTTTGGTGCGGCGGCAGAGGATCTGGATGACGCGGGCGATCTCGTCGGCGCGGCCGATGACGGGGTCGAGTTCGCCTTTCTGGGCGACTTCGGTGAGGTCGCGGCCAAAGGCGCGGAGGGCGGGCGTTTTGCCGTCTTTTTTGGACGAGGAACCGGAGCCGGATTCTTTTTCGTTGCCGTTGCCTTCGTCGTCCTCGTCATCGTCGTCCTGGCTGGAGAAATTGGGGTCGAGTTCCTTGAGGATTTCGTTGCGGGCTTTGTCGAGATTGATGTCGAGATTGCGCAGGACTTGGGCGGCGACGCCTTCGCCTTCGCGCAGGAGGCCGAGCAGGATGTGCTCGGTGCCGACGTAGGAGTGGTTGAGGGCTTTGGCTTCCTTGGCGGCGAGCGCGAGCACTTTTTTGACGCGCGGGGTGTAGGGGATGTTGCCGACCATTTTGGTCTCGGGGCCGGAGCCGACCTGCTGCTCCACCTGCATGCGCACGGTGTCGAGGTCGAGGCCGAGCTTGTTGAGGACGTTGACGGCAACGCCCTGGCCGAGCTTGATGAGGCCGAGCAGGATGTGCTCGGTGCCGACGTAGTTGTGATTGAAACGGTCCGCCTCCTTGCGGGCAAGGGCGAGGACTTGTTGGGCGCGCGGTGTGAAATTGTTCATCATGTGTCTTCCGGAATGCTGCCTCCGGAGGCGGAAGGGGGTTCTGGGTCGGTTTGAGATACGTTAGCGGGTGGAGCGAGGGATTGCAACCTCTGGCGGGTGATTTCCGCGCGCATGATGTCACGGTCTTCGGGGGAGAGTTCGCGCCCGGACTGGAGCTGGAGGTGGGCGGGCTGGATTTCCAGCAGGAGCATGTCGAGCAGACCGCGGTCGCAGCCGGGGACGATGTCGAGATCGGCGCCGAGGCGGAGCATGGAGAGGTGGTTGAGGGCCTCTTTGGAGCTGAGGATGTGGGCGTGGCGCAGGACGGCGTAGGCGCGGCCGATTTGGTCGCGCAGGTGGACGGGGCTGTCCTCGCGGAGCTTGGCGCGCGCCATGGTCTCGGAGCGGACGACGCCTTCGATGACTTTTTCGATCTGGGTGATGATCTCGGACTCGGACTCGCCGAGGGTGCGCTGGTTGGAGATTTGGAAGAGGTTGCCGAGGGCTTCGGTGCCTTCTCCATACAGGCCGCGCACGGCGAGGCCGATCTTGCCGACGGCTTTGACGACTTGGCCGATCTGGTCGGTGAGCACGAGTGCGGGCAGGTGCAGCATGACGGAGGCTCTCATGCCGGTGCCGAGATTGGTGGGGCAGGCGGTCAGATAACCGAAGCGGGGGCTGAAGGCGTAGGGCAGCTCGCCCTCGATGCCGGTATCGACGGCGTCCACGAGGTTGTAGGCGCTGCGCAGGTCGAGGCCGGGGCGGATGCCCTGGATGCGGAAGTGATCCTCCTCATTGATCATGATGGAGATGCTCTGCCTGCGATCGACGACGACGCCGCAGCCGGTGGAACGGGCGGCGTGCTCGCGGCTGATGAGATGGCGCTCGACGAGCACTTGTTTGCGGATTTTGCTCAGGTTGCTGTAGTCGTCGCTGAAGCCGTCCTTCATCTCGGGCAGGTTCTCGATGACAGGCCGGACGCGGCCGAGCAGTTCGATGCGCTGCTGCTCCTGGGCGAAGCCGGGAAAAAACGAGTCGCCGAGGTTGCGGGCGAGGCGCACGCGCGAGGTCATGACGATCTCGGAATGCGGGCCGCTGCCACGCATCCAATCGGCTGGGTTTTTGATCAAGGTGCTGAATCGCATCATGTGGTTTGACTCCGATGATGGATACGTGTTGAAGGAACGCAAGGGCGGGTTGAAGACGAAGTTTGCGCTTGAAGCATGGGGAACAGGCTTCCAGCCTGTTCGCGCAGGCAAGATGCCTGCGCCCCCTGCGCCACTTTTCCGCCATGCCCTCTCCGTCCACCGCCTCCGCCACGCCGCAAGCGCGCTATGATGAGCGCGCGCGGCGGCTGGCGGCGGCGGGGGTGGAGACGGAGGCGTTCCGGCTGGTGGACGGCGCGGGTGATGGGATGCCGGGGGTGTGGGTGGATGTGTATGGCGGGCACTGGCTGGCGCAGGTGAAGGAGCGCGAGCTGCCGCGCGAGTGGCTGGAGCTGCCGGGGCAGGGTGTGTGCGAGTCGGTGTGGGTGAAGCAACTGAGCCGTGGGGACAAGGCGCCGCCGGTCTGCGTGGCGGGCACGGCGCCGGAGCGGATGGTGGTGGCGGAGGCGGGGATGCGCTTCGAGATTCAGCCGGGCGCGGGGTATTCCTGCGGGCTGTTTTTGGATCAACGCGACAACCGGGCGCGGGTGCGTGCGGCGGCGCGGGAGGGGGCGCGGGTTTTGAATCTGTTTGCCTACACTTGCAGTTTCTCGGTGGCGGCGGCGCTGGGCGGGGCGGTGGTGACGAGCGTGGATTTGAGCGCGGGTTATCTGGAGTGGGGTCGCCGCAACTTCGCGCTCAACGGTCTGGACGCGGCGGCGCATCACTGGATCAAGGGGGATTCGTTCGACTGGCTGGCGGCTTTCGCCAAAAAGGGGCGGCTCTTCGACGGGGTGGTGCTGGATCCGCCGACTTTTTCGCGCGGCACCCGCAAAAAAGTGTTCCGCCTGGAGCGCGATCTGGCGGAGTTGGTGGCGCTGGCGGCGGCGGTGGTGGCGCCGGGCGGCTGGCTGCTGGCCTGCGCGAACACGCACCGGCTAACGGCGGCTGAGTTTGAAGCGGGGGTGCGGGCGGGTTTGGCGCGTGCTGGGTGGGGCACGGGGGTGGGGCTGACGATGCTGCCGATGCCGCTGGATTTCACTGGACCACCGTATTTGAAGGCGATGTGGGCGGGAGGGATCAAGACTGCAACTCGGCATTGACAGCAGCCACCAAGGAATCATCTTTTCCCAAGACGCCAAACCTTTGATTGATAATGAAACTCTTGCCGCCCTCCCCACGCCTCTTGGCGATCAATGCCGCCGCTTCATCCAGGCCGCGGAAGCCATTCGACGCGGAGCGGGTCAGGCGGCAGATCGAGGACAGCTTGAAGCACAGCAAGTCCGAGTCGCCCAAGCTCTTGCAACTGATGCGGGAACGCTGATCCAGGAAGCGGAGTTCACCTCCCATCCGCTCGTTTCCAATTCCACCAGCGAGCACCAAGTTCGCCGCCGCCAATCCGACGGGCGCGCCCTCAAGCGCACCAACCCGGGCTTTTTCGGCCAGATTCCGTTTGTTGACGACTCCGGCCAAATCGATCGACGTGCCGCCTTGCCTTCCGAGTACCTGGACCGAACGGCCTTACAACTCGCCGTTTTTGGCGGGGACATCCATCTGGAAGGTGTCAGCATCGCGGAAGGCTCAAGCTTTGTGCTGTTTCAAAATCCGAACCAGCCCACCTTCATCATTTCTCAACTATGGTATGACAAAGTTCGCGAGGTCATGGCTGAAGATGTCAACAGTCTCATGCGCGACCTGGGATTCGTCCCAGTTCAAGGCTACTACGCCTGGTATCGCTCCGCCGACCGCGTGCTTGTCACTGACGCGCGCACCGATAATTTTATTGCCACCGCCGATGGCGTCATGCCTATTGACCTCCAAGTGGCCATCTTGACCGGCCAAGAGGCGCAACGTGCCGGGTTGCCGGGGCAGGCCTGACGCTGCTGCCGATGCCGCTGGATTTCACTGGGCCACCATATTTGAAGGCGATGTGGGCGGGAGGGATCAAGGTTTTTTGAACCACGAATGGACACGAATAAACACGAATGGATTTTGAGTCGGGTCTCTTTTTGAAACATTCGTGTCTATTCGTGGTTTTCCATCCTTGCAGTCTTGCGCCTTGAGTCTTTTATGCCCGCATGAATTTGCCAAAAACAATCGTGGTCATGGGGGTGAGCGGGGCCGGGAAAACGGAGGTGGGGCGCGCTTTGGCGTCGCTGGCGGGCGGGGTGTTTGAGGATGCGGATGATTTTCACTCGGCGGAGGCGAAGGCGAAGATGCGCCAAGGCGTCGCGCTGACGGACGAGGATCGCGGGCCGTGGCTGGAGCGGCTGCGGCGGCGGATTTTGCGGGCGCGGGACGAGGGTGTGTTGCTGGTGCTGGCGTGCTCGGCGTTGCGGGCGGCTTACCGGGAGGTGTTGCGCGGCGATGACGGGGACGCGGTGTTGCGGTTCGTGCTGCTGGACGGGGAGCGGGAGGTGATCGCGCGGAGGCTGGCGGCGCGGCAGGGGCACTACATGCCGCCGAGCCTGCTGGACAGCCAGCTTGCGACGCTGGAGCGCACGGACGATTTGATCGCGGTGTCCATCAAGCCGCCGCCGGAGGGGATCGCGGAGGGGATTGTGAAGTTATTGAATGCGGAGGTGGGTGTATGAGTGAGGCTATGCCAATGAGTTTATCCGCATTGAATCGAATCCCGGAGGGATTCCCCATGAATAGCCGGGGGTCGAACGACCCCCGGAACGTGGCGAACACCCAGGTTTTCCAAGGGCCAACCCCGGAGGGGTTGCCCAATGTGGCGGCGGTGTTCTATCCAGCATTGGGCAACCCCTCCGGGGTTGGGCGTCGCCGAGGGAAATGCCGCGTGCTGACCGGGGGTTTCGTTCCTCAACCCCCGGCTATTCACGGGGAACCCCTACGGGGTTCTGTGTGTGAAATGGACAAGGAGGGCGACGAACAATGATCGAGCGTCTTTTTTGGGGCTGGGACCGGCCGGTGCTGGCGGCGGCGGTGCAGTGGCTGACTCGCGGGCAGGAGGCGGGGGGGACGTTGGATCTTGCGGATACGGTGCTGCTCGTGCCGACGGCGGAGGCGGGACGGCGGTTGCGGCGGGAGCTGGCGTTGTGGGCGGACGCGCGTGGCGGGGCGGTGAGTGTGCCGCATGTGTGGCCGCCGCATGTGGCGCTGGCGACGAACGAGGACCGGGCGGCGGCGGCTTCCGATCTGGAGGTGTTGCTGGCCTGGACTCGGGCGCTGGAGCGCGCGCCCGCGGCTTCGTTGACGGCGCTGCTGCCGAACCTGCCGGAGCCGGAGCCGTCGTGGGCTTGGCGGAAAAATTTGGCGGCGACGCTTGCGGAGCTGCAGGAGACGCTGGGCGCGGGCGGTTTGACGATGGCCGGCGTGGCCGGCAGCGAGGCGGCGATGCCGGGCGGCGAACTGGCGCGCTGGCGGGATTTGGCGCGTTTGGAGGCGGTGTTTGAAAAGGAGTTGGAACAGCATGGCAGGCGGCATCCGCAGCGTCTCAAGCGCCAGCGCGCGTTGGAGCCGAAGCTGCCGGACGGGGTGAAGCGTGTCGTGGTGCTGGCGGCGCCGGATTTGCCGCCGCTGCTGGGGGACTGGCTGCAGGCTTGCGCGCGCTCCGGTGTGGCGGTGACGGTGGCGGTGCAGGCGCCGGAGGAGTTGGCGGCGCATTTTGACGAGGCGGGGCGTCCGCTGCCTGCGTTTTGGGGCGAGGAGACGGAGATCGATCCGGGGCTGGCGGAGGCGGACATTCATCTTTGCTCCGATCCGGCGGCGCAGGCGGGGCGGGCGGTGGAGTGGATGCGCGAGGCGGCGCAGGCCGGGCTGCCGGTGGCGGTGGGGGTTTGCGATCCTGAGGTGGGGCCGCTTCTGAAGGAGCGGCTGGAGGCGGAGGGGCTGGCGGTGTTCGAGCCGGGTGGCACGCCGGCGCGCCAGGAGGGGTTGTGGCATTTGTTGTCGCTGACGGGGGAGCTGGTTGGCGAGGGCGGCTGGGGGTCGTTTTGCGCGCTGGCGCGGATCGCGGAGGCGCGCACGGCTTGGGGGTTGGATGGCGGGGCGCGGTTGCTGCGGGAGTTGGACGAGTTTTCCGCACAGCATTTGCCGGGCGGATTGGAGATGGCGAAGGAGTTGCTGGACGATTTGCCGGAGGGCTGGGAGTTGACGCGCCGGGCGGTGCGGTCGGCGCTGGCGTGGCGTCGGCGTTTCCGGCGTGAGCCGCCGGTGGAGGTGGCGCGGGATTGGCTGATCGCGCTGCATGGGGAGCGCGTTTTCAACACGGAAAAACCGGGCGACCGCGAGCGCGCGCAACTGGCCTGGGCTTGGCTGGAGGAGGTGGAGCAGGTGACGGCGGCGGCGCGGTTGTTCGAGGAAAAACCGGATCGCCAGGAACTCTGGTCGCTGGTGATGGAGCGGCTGACGGCGCGGACGCTGGAGCCGGCGCGCGGGGACGTGGACTTGGTGCTGCAAGGCTGGCTGGAGCTGCTGTGGGAATCGGCGCCGGCGCTGTTGGTGGCGGGCATGAACGAGGAGTTCGTGCCGGGCATCCTGACCGGGCACGCTTTCCTGCCGGATCATTTGCGGGAAAGGCTCGGGCTGCCTTGCCAGGCGACTCGGTTCGCGCGTGATGCTTATCTTTTGAAAGCGCTGATGGCGGCTCGCGGCGGCGCGGGCGCGGGCCGCGCCGGGTGGCTCTGCGGACGTTGGAGCCGGCAGGGCGAGGCGCGGCGTCCGTCACGTCTGCTGATGCTGTGCGAGGCGGAGCGGTTGCCGGGGCGGGTGCGGCATTTGTTCCCGGAAAAAGAGCCGGAGGCAAACCAAGCGCCGCCGCCGCGGTCGCTGGCCTGGGTGTTGCAACCGGAGTTGCGGGAGCCGCGGCTGGAGACGATCTCGGCTTCGCGGCTCAACCGCTATCTGCGCTGTCCGTTTCGTTTTTATCTCGAAAACGTGCTGCGGATGGAAGCGGTGTCAGTGCCGGGCCGGGAGATGGACGCGCTGGCGTTCGGCAACGCGGTGCATGAGGTGCTGAGCGTCTTCGGCCAGGATGAGAAGGCGCGCGCGCTGACGGATGAGGCGGCGATCCAGGCGTGGTTCGAGGCGGAACTGCGGGAGTGGGCGCGGCGGAGGTTCGGCAAGCGGCCGCCGCCGCTGGTACAGTTGCAACTGGAGTCGGCCCTGGAACGGCTGCGGGCGCAGGCGCAGGTGGAGGCGCGCGAGCGGCTGGCGGGCTGGGAAATCGTGGCGGCGGAACTGGCGCTCGGCGGCGAGGACGACCCCGCGCCGCTGCTCATCGAAGGCGCGCGGCTGACCGGCAAGGTGGATCGCATCGAACGGAACAGCGCCACCGGCGAGCGCCGGGTGATTGATTTCAAAACCTCCGAGAAAGCCGGTGATCCGATGAACGAGCATTGCCGCCGTCGCCGGAGCATCGCGGCGGCGGATGAATGGAAGGCTTTCGACGCGCCGGACGGTTCCGGGCTGTTGCTCTGGACGAACCTGCAACTGCCGCTCTACGCGGCGGCGTTGCGCGGGCATCCGTCGGGACCGGTGGATCAAGTGGGTTACGGCTGTCTGCCGAAGACGCTGCTGGACACGGACCTGCGTTTTTGGGATGGGTTCGATGAAAGCTGGGAGCAGGCGGCGCTGGAGTGCGCGGCGGAGGCGGTGCGCCGCATCCGTGGCGGTGTGTTCTGGCCGCCCGCTGAAGGCAGCGGGACCGGATCAGATTTGGATGAATTTTTTCCCGGAGGCATGGCCGAGGCGGCGCGCGCTCCAGCGTTGGTGGCCGGCAGCATGAATCCGCCATGACAAGCGTTGGTTTGACAGGATAGTCGATCGGATATGAAGCCTGTTTTCGAAAAAGTGCCGCTGGGCGCCGGCGAGTCGTTCCACTGCGAAGTGGTGCGCGGCCGCGACTACGGCACGCGCTGGCATTTTCATCCCGAGCACCAATTGACCCTGGCCGTCCACAGCCAGGGGCATCGCTTGGTGGGGGATCATCTCGGAGAGCTGGCCGACGGCGACATGGTTCTGGTCGGCGCCAACCTGCCGCATGTTTGGCATCAGGCCGCGGACGCCGGGCGGGACGCGCACGCGGTGATCGTGCGTTTCGACGACGGTTTTGCCGGTCGCGATTTCATGGCGAAGGAGGAGATGGACGGCGTGCGCGCGCTGCTCCAGCGCGCGGCGCGCGGCTTGGTGGCCGGCGGCAAGACCCGCGCGGAGGCGGCGGCGCGCATGGAACGGCTGCCGCGCTTGGGCGGGCTGGAGCGGTTGCTGGAACTGCTGGGCATCCTGTCCCGGCTGGCGGCGGGCGCGGGGGATTTGCAACCGCTGGCCTCGGCAGCCTATGAGCCGGTGCTGCGCAAGGAGGATCAGGATCGCATGGAAAGGGTCTGCGCCTACCTGCACGGGCATTACACGGAAAGAATCGAGCGCCGCGAGCTAGCGGCGCTGGCGGCGTTGAGCGAGGGCGCGTTCAGCCGTTTCTTCCGCAGCCGCACCGGCCGCACCGTGCCGCAATATGTCAACGAACTGCGTGTGGGCCGTGCCTGCCGGCTGCTTTTGGAAAATCCGCAACGCACGGTCAGTGACATCGCTCTCGACTGCGGCTTTGACAATCTGGCCAATTTCAACCGCCGCTTCCTGGCGGCTAAAGGCGTGGCGCCGAGTGTTTTCAGGAGGCAGTCGCAAGCGGCAGCGCAGAGGCGGGCGTAGCGCCGCGGAGTTTTAGAGTGGCGCAACCATCTTGGTTGCGCGGGCAAGCTGGAAGCTTGCCCCACTTTTGCTCCGCACCGCCTCCGCCCGCGGAAAAATGGGCGGGAATACAATCCCGCCCTCCGCTTTTGCTCAAAGCCGCTCGTAACGCTTTCGCGGTTGCAGCCGCTGGCTGGTCTCTGGATCGTTGGAGCGCACGCGCATGGTGATGAATCCGCTGGCGGCGAGGATGGACACGGCGCACAGGATGCCCAGGGTGGCGAAGGAGACGTGGCCGATCAGGCTGAACGCGATGAAGGGCGCGATCAAGCCGCGGAAGCCGGTGAAAAAGGTGTGGACGGACATGTACTCGGCCACGGCGTGCGGCGGCGCGAGCTTGGTGACCCACAGGCTCCAGGTGACGTTGCCGCCGGCGTTGGCGATGCCGAAGAGCGCCATGCCCGCAGTCCAGGCCCAGACGCCGTGGCCAACGAAGAAACAGAAAACAGCGGCGGCAAAAAAGACGTTCAACGTGGCGCGCACGATGAAGAAATTGACGCGATCATAGATCAGCCCCCAAGGATAGGAAAACACGAGACGAAAAATCACCGGCACGACGCCGACGATCCAGGCGATTTGTTTTTCCGGCAGATTGATGCCGTGGCGCGGGTTGGCGAGGTATTCGACGAAAAGCGCGGCGGCGACGAGATTGCCGATGCCCATGATCATCCAGGAAATGAGCAGCGTGCGGAAATCGCGGTCCAGTTTGATCCAGCGCAGGGAAGCCCAAAGGGAAGCCGAAGCACCTTCCGGCGCCTGCCAGGGCGTGGCGGGGAGTCGATAGGTGAGCAGCCCGGAGACGATGCCACTGAGGGCGAAGGCAGCCAGCAACCAGCGGTAATTTTGCAGATCGAGATCGAGCAGCCAGCCGCCGAGAAAACCGAACCCCATGGCGGCGGCGGCGCGGCCAATGCCGGTGATGGCGAACAAACGCCCGCGGCTGCGCTCCGGGTAATTGCTGCGATAGAGCTGCGTGAGCAGCGGAATCTGCATCGCCATGCAAAACAACCCAACGCTCAGTCCGCCCATATAAAGCCATGAGGAACCGGCAAAGACCGCCGCGACGCCCATCGCCGCGCCGCCGGCGAGCTGAACCTTCGCCGCCGTACTGGCGATGGTGCCGCGCGAGCGCAGCAGCAGCGGTACCACGAGCAGGCTGGCCATGAGACCGCCGCTGGTGCTGGCCAGGAAGACTGATTTGGCGAAGTCCCCCAGCTCAAACACGCGCACGGCGATGATCATGCCGAACGCCGTGACGAGCGTGTCCAGCACCCCCGTCGGAATGGAACGCCACAACTCGTTGCGAAAAGTGCGCCGCGTGGCTTCCTGGGGGTCTGTCATGGAGATGGCACATCCATGACACGAATCCGCGCGGCTTCAAGCTGTGAAGCAGATTTGGAGCGCCGGCAACTCGTCGGCACTCCGCAGGCATCCTCAGCATCAGTAGCCGAAGTTCAGCGTCAGCAGCGTGGCTTCCAGATTGGACGGAGCCGGCAGAAAAGTGGCCACCGGAGCGGCCGCGCGCTGGGACAGCGGCGAGCTTGGCGTGTAAGACAGCGTCCCGGTTGCAACCGGGCGGAGATCCTGATTATGACTGGCAAACAGCACCTCGGAAGCGGTGGGCTCCGTCATGGAAGCGGGCAGTTGCCAAGTCTGCGCCTCGTCGTAGGCCAGCAGGGCGGGGTCCGACTTGGAGCCGAGCGCGTAAAAATGCATGCCCACGCAGGCGACAAGGATCAGGCAGCCAAAGAAGGACTCAAGCGGATGCCCCATCCTGGACGGAATGGAATGGTTAGACGAAGGGAGCAAAACGGGAGAGGAAAAGCGTTTCATGAGTTTCGGAAATTATGACCATAACCCAAGGTTACTGAGTCTATGATGCAGGCGGCGGATGCTGAGGTAAACAAAAAAATCAAGATATCTTAACTTTTTTGCCTTATACTGTTCAAATGAGTTGTTAGGGTGAGGCCGCTCAGTACCCCGCGACGCGAGCCGCTGGTCAAACACCAGATACCCCAGGAATCTGTGCTTCCATAAAGGCACAACGCATTTCACACGGCCTCATAGCTGGCCTTGCATTTTCCATGCGTTTCGCATACACTATGCATCATGGCGATCAAGAACGTGCAACTCCGCCTCGACGAGGGCTTGAAAAAGAAGGCCGAGCGCGTGCTCGAAGACCTGGGGCTGGACATGCCCACGGCGCTGCGGCTTTTCCTGAAAAAATTGGTTAAAACCAAGGCGATTCCGTTCCGCATCTCCGTGGAAGACCGGGAGGATTATTTCACTCCCTCCCAGGTCAAGGAAATCCTGGCCGCGAGAGAGGAAGCGCGCGATCCCAAGAACTGGATCGGGCCGTTTGACACCCCCGGGAAAACCCAGGCATTTTTGGATTCCCTCAAAAAGTAGCGCGGCATGAGGATCGTTTTCAGCTCGCGTTTCACGAAGCGATACAAAAAACTCGCCCATGAACAGCAAGTGGACATGGATGCGGCCATTACACGCTTTCAGACCGATCTTTTCATCCCAGCCTCCGCAACCACGGTCTCAAGGGCGAACTCAAAGGACTTCGCGCCATCAAGGCGGGTTATGATTTGCGCATTTTATACCAGGAGGAGAAGGGGCATGTCGTTGTTGGCTTCCTGGACGTGGGAACACACGATCAGGTTTATTGACCCGCCCACGTATCAGCCGGGCTGCTTTGCCTTCTGGAAATCAAATGCCCCGGTGGGGATAAACAATCGCCATGCCTCTCCAGGCGAGCCAGCGGCTCGCTCCACGCTTACAATCCGCAGGCGAGGCGGATGAAGCTCATGCCGGAGGGCGTGAGCTTGGCTTCCCGGCCGGAACCGGTGACTAGGCCGCGAGAGTTGAGCGTGTGCGGGAGCGGGGATTCCTGGATGGCGGTGACGATGGGCGCGGTGACTTGCCGGTCGGCGGCGCGCACGCGCACGGGCAGGCCCCAGGCACTGAAGGTCACGCTCCAGCTTGCCGTGGCGCCGGCGGGCCGGGAGCCGTCCAGCAGCCACGGGTAGCGCGCGGCGATTTCCATCTTCGCCGTGCCCGGCACGGTCACTTCAAAATAAGGAGCGGTGCGGCGCACGAAGGCGGACACGGTGAGCTGCGGTTCCCGCCGGCAGTCCAGGTAGAGCGCGGCGAGATCGAGGCCGATGAGGTTTTGGCCGTTGTAAACGCCGTGATGATTGGCCGTGGCGAAGCCGGTGTCATACCAGCGTTGAAAATCCAGCGACCATAGCATCGTCAACTCGGCGTGGAGGTGGGCGCGGCGTTTGTCGATGCCCGCGCCGGTGTAACCGAGCCGGCCCAAGACGTGTCCGGCCTGGACCGCCTCGCCGGTTTCGACCTGAGTGGCGTTGAGATGCGCGTAGAGGGAATAAAAGGGGCCGCCGCCCCAGTCGTGCTCCACCACGATGTAGCGGCCGTAGTTGCTGTGCGAGGGCGTTTTCGAGACGTGGACGACCCGGCCGGCGGAGATCGCCATCACGTCGTCGAGCGGCTCGCCGGAGTTGTCCCGTTTCACGGGTTTGATGTCCAGCCCTTCGTGGAAACGGGCGTAGGCCAATTGGCTGCCGATGCGGCGCGGGTCGCGCACGAAACCGAATTGCCCGCCCTCCCACGGGGTGGATTTTTCGCCCTCGAAGGTGCGGTCCACGAACTGGTAAAAGGCCGGCCCGTCGCCCGCGAACAAGGTGTCGTTGACGGTGGGCAGGCGCAGGTTCGGCGGCAGCTCCGCGGCGGAGAGCGGCGAGGCCATGAGGACGAGGACGAATGAGAGGCGGAGGGACAACATGCGGCTGGCGCTTGATGGCACAAGAATGCGGCACTTTCCAGAGCGTTTTGCGCAGGCTGAATCGGAGGGCGGGGCTTTGTTCCCGCCCATTTTCTCTGCGCTTTGCTTCCTCCCATCATTGCAATGAGGAGATTGAAAAATGAAGGTTGGAAATTGGAGATTGGAGATTGCACTGATCGGCGCCGCCGGGCGGCAGGCGCCGGTTTCAATTTCCAATCTCCAATTTCGATTTTTCAATCTCCTCATTGCTCCCCCGGCTCCGCGCCGCCTCCGCCCGCGATAAAGTGGGCGGGAATACAATCCCGCCCTCCAACAAATCACTCCAGAGAGCCCGGCGGCAGTTCGGGCAGTGGCTCGAGGGCCGGTCCCGTCGGCGACTGGACGGCGGCGGCATCGCTGTCTTCCTGGGCGGATGATTTCTTCTTCCGGGACGCGCGTTCTTCCGCCTTCTCTTGATCCTGCGATTTCTTGAACAGGCTGAAGGCTTTTTTCTTCTCCGTCTTCGTGCTGGGCGTCATTTCCAGGTTGGCCGAGGCCGAGGGCAGCCCCTTGATCGTCGGGTATTTTTTCCCCATTTCCTTGATGACCTCCTCCGGCACGCCCTCCCAGATGGTGAAGATGCCGTCGGCGATCGGGCGGTCGATGATGACGTAATCGACGGGCTTGCCGTTGACGAGTGAGCGCAGGATTTCCCCCTGGCGCATCCGGGTGACGAGTTCCAGCGCCTGGGTGCCTTTGAAGTCGAGCTTCAACGCCACGCCGTAACCGTTGCCGTTGTCGGCGGGGAAGGAGTGGAAGGCGGCGATGTGGTTCTGGCTGAACTCCGGCGCGCGTTTGAGGATGATCTTGCGCGGCGGGTTGCCGATGGTATCCGGCATGATGGAGCGCGGCGACTCCATCTCCGATCCCTCGGAGTGGACGCTGAGGGTGAATTTCGACTTGCTGGTCTCGCAGCCGCACAAGGCGAGCGCGGCGAGGCAAAGGCAAAGGAAGGGCAAGGGCTGGCTTTTCATGCCGCGCATCAAACCAGACTTGACGAGAAAATGCAAGGCCAAGCGTGCCGCAGGCCCCCTGCCCTGCCATCCGGTTCATGGAATCCATGAACACTTTGCCGCGCGGGGTTTGTTTCCCCCGGTTGCGCGCGCGGCCAGAGCCGGTATTCTCCCCTCCCACTCAAGCCCCCAGCATCCCCGATGGAAAACCCCTTCCAGGAAACCCTCATTCAAAAAAACCGCGCCGCGCCCTGCACGGTCGTCATCTTCGGCGCCACCGGCGACCTCACGCATCGCAAGCTCATCCCCGCGCTCTACAACATCGCCGCCGGCGGCGACCTGCCGCCGCAGTTCAAGGTGGTGGGTTTCGCGCGCCGGGACAAGGATGACGAGGTTTTCCGCGCGGAACTGGAGACGGCCAACAAAAAACACTCCCGCCAGCAGCACACCGACGAGTTGTGGGCCGGTTTCTCCCAATCCATCCACTACCACCAGAGCGAGTTTCAGGACGTGGAAGGCTATCAGGCGCTGGGCCGCCTGCTGGACCGGTTCGACGAAGAACGCGGCGCCAAGGCCAACCGCCTGTTCTACCTCGCCTCCGCGCCGGAGTTCTTCAAACCCATCCTGGAGCACCTCAAAGCCGCCGGACTCAACCAAGCGCCGGAGGGCCGCTGGGCGCGCGTGGTGTGCGAGAAACCGTTCGGCAAAGACCTCGCCACCGCGCACGCGCTCAACGAGGCGGTCAGCCACACCTTCGAGGAAAAAGACACCTACCGCATCGACCACTACCTGGGCAAAGAGACCGCGCAAAACATCATGGTGCTGCGCTTTGCCAACTCTTTGTTCGAACCGAACTGGAACAGCCGCTACATCGACCACGTCCAGATCACCTGCGCGGAAAACCTTGGCATGGAAGGCGGCCGCGGCGGTTACTACGACACGGCGGGCGCGCTGCGGGATATGGTGCAGAACCATCTTTTCCAACTCCTCAGCCTCGTCGCCATGGAGCCGCCCGCCGACCTCAGCGCGGACGCGGTGCGGGATGAGAAAGTGAAAGTCATCCGTTCGCTTCGCCCGTTGATCGGCGCGGAAGCCGTCGGTCAAAACGTCATCCGCGCCCAATACACCGCCGGCTCGGTGGACGGCGTGCCGCGTCCCGGTTATCGCGAGGAAGAACGCGTCAATCCGGAGTCGAAAACGGAAGCCTACGTGGCGCTGCGCCTTTTTGTCGATACCTGGCGCTGGCAGGGCGTGCCGTTTTACATCCGCGTTGGCAAGCAACTGCCGAAGAAAGCCACCGAAATCTCCGTCCATTTCAAGCGGCCGCCGCAGGTGCCGTTCGCGACCGCGCAACTGATCGACAACAGCGAGAACACCCTCGTCATCCGCATCCAGCCGGACGAAGGCATCGCCCTGCGCATCCTCTGCAAGCAGCCCGGCCAGGCGCTCAACGTGCAATCCGTGAAGATGGACTTCCGCTACAGCTCCAGCTTCGGCAAAGCCAGCCCGGAGGCCTACGAGCGCCTGCTGCTCGATGCCATGGCCGGCGACGCCACGCTCTTCGCCCGCCGCGACGAAGTCGAGCACGCCTGGAAGTTCATTGACGAAATCCAAGCCGCCTGGCACAAGTCTGGAAACCCGCCCCCCATGTGCGAATACCCCGCCGGCTCCTGGGGACCGAAGGAAGCCGATCAACTCCTCGCGCAGGACGGGCGGGAGTGGAGGCTGCTGTGATTGCTTTTTTATCAACCGGGTTCATACTGTCATCATGACTACCGTGCTTCCGCTCCATCAAATGACGCGCGAGGAAAAGTTCCGCGCCCTGGACGAACTGTGGAAGGATCTTTACCCGGATGAGGAAGCCGTCGAACCTCCCACCTGGCATCGGGAGGCCCTGGAAGAAACCAATCGGCGTTATAACGCGGGATTGGAGAAGCCTTTGGAACTGGATGAGGCTGAATCCTTGCTGAGGAAGCGTCTGGGATGATGAAAGTCCGGATTCTCCCTCCCGCTCTCGAAGACTTGGAGGTGGGCTTCCATTTTTACGAAGATCAGGAACGCGGGCTTGGCCACACTTACCTTGATGAATTGTTTTCCAGAATCCGTGAACTGGAGCGCACCGCGGGCATCCACCGGCTTCTCATGGGACATCACCGTTGTTTGGCCACCAGATTTCACTCGGCCATTTATTACACCATAGAAGATCAGTTCATCCTAGTCCGCCGCATCCTCGACCTCCGCCGCGACCCCAAATGGATCCGCCGTCAGCTCCGCCCCTGATCCCCTCATTCTCCCCCTCCCTCTTTCCCGACATGCCCCTCCCCGCCCTCACCGAACCCGACATTGCCCGCCTCGGCCTGGAAGTCCCGCTGTCCCGCGTGGACAAGGCGCTCAAAGAGTTGTGGGAACATGACAGCGCCAAAACCCGCGCCTCCCTCGTCAACTTCGCCATCTACACCGAGGACGCCGCCGACCTCGCGCGCAACATGGAGTTGTTGGAAACCATCACCGCCGAGCACGCCTGCCGCGCCCTGCTCATCCTCAATCTCCCAGAGGCCAGGCAACCGCGCGCCCGCGCCTACATCAACGCCCTCTGCCGTCCCTATCAGGGCCAGCAGGTCGTCTGCTCCGAGCAGATCGCTTTTCTCCTGGAACAGGGCAGCGCGCAGTCCGTGCAAAACATCGTCTTCGCGCATCTCGACTCCGACCTGCCGCTCGTCGTCTGGTGGCAGGGCACGTTGACGCGCCATTTTGACGAGCGTCTCTACTCCCGCATCGACACCCTCATCGTGGACAGCGCCCGCTGGGAAAATCCCGCCGCCGAACTCGCCGCGCTGCACGAAGCCCTGGAAAGCGAGACCGCCGACTTCGACGTGCGCGACCTCAGTTGGACGCGTTCGCACTTCATCCGCATGGCGCTGGCGGGTTGTTTTCAGGACGCGCTCGCGCTGGAGCAACTGCCGCACGTCTCCCAAATCGAGGTCACCCACGCCGCCGGCCACCGCATGGCCGCGCTGCTGCTCGGCGCCTGGATCGCCGAACGGCTCGGCGGCAAACCCAACGGCGACCTGCGCTTCACCCGCGCCGGTGGCAGCGGCGACATCCAGATCGTCCTGCAAGAAAAAGCGAACGGCCACGCCTTGCAGCATCTCGTTCTCAATGGGCCGGACATCCGAATTCAAATCGACCGCGACGCCGATTCCCGTTTCGTCCACGTCTGCGGCACCTGCCCCGGCCACGAGACCGAGGAAGTCTATCCCGCCGACGTCGAAAGCGAGGCCGACCTCATCAGCGAGCAACTCTCCCGCGCCGGCGGCCGCACGCTCTACGCCAGCATGATCCCGGTGCTGCGCCGGATTTTTTGACGATCTTTCCGCCGCCCTCGTGCCCTTCGACCCCGCCGCCAGTTATCCACTCGTCCTCCGGCACGGCGTTCCCGCGCTGTTGAGGCCGCTTTGCGCCCATGACCGGGAGCGCATTCGCGAGGCATTCCGCCGTCTCTCGCCGGAGTCCACGTATCTCCGTTTCTGGACGCGCATCCGGGAGGTCAACCCGCGTTTCATCGACCAGCTTCTCGCGCCCGACGGGACGACGCAAGCCACCTGGGTCATCGTGTTGCCGGAAAACGAGGACATCCCAGGCGTGGGCGGCGGTTCGTTTTGGCGGTTGCAAGATGATCCTTCCACCGCCGAAGTGTCCTTCACCGTGGCCGACGAGTTTCAGAACCAAGGCGTCGGCACCATCCTGCTGGCGGCGTTGTGGGCGCACGCCGCCGGGCTGGGCATCACCCGTTTCGTCGCGCATGTGCTGGATGTCAACCTCGTCATGCGCGCATGGTGGGACGCTCTCGGCGCCACCGCCTTGCAAATCGACCGTGGCTGGCATCTCACGCTGCCGCTCGACGAGTCCCTGCTCTCACCGAGTGGCGCCGGCGCCAGCCTGCGCCACTGGCTGCGGCGTTTGGGGTAGTGTCTCCGTTTGAAAAAAGGGGGGCATCCGGGAAGTGGGTGCATGAGAAGCGGAGAGCTTCAGCTAGGCGTGCGGCGTTTTGGACTGCGGCAGCCCTGTTGCCGCTTTGGCGGGATGGCAGCCCTGCTGCCGGGGGTGCGTTTCCGTCAACAGAGAAAATTTTCCTCCCCGCGCACCTTGCCAGCAGGGCTGGCTGCGGGAAAGCGGCAGCAGGGCTGCGCGCAGTCCAA